>JAZODG010000048.1:0-50872 GCA_045596905.1 Clostridia bacterium | reverse complement strand
TGAAAGAATGTGTCTTGAAAAAACAGACAAACCACTCAAGGTTGTTATGGACTATGGTGGTGCAAACGTTGCAAAAGAACTTCATATTGGTCACTTGCGTTCGCCACTTATTGGTGAAAGTTTAGCAAGACTTTATAGAGCGCTTGGACATGAAGTTATCACAGACACACACCTTGGTGACTGGGGACTTCAAATGGGACTCACAATTGCTCAGCTTCAAGATGACGGCTATGTTGACGGCTATTTTGACAGTACAAAACAAAACAAAGAAATCACTCTTGATACACTCAATGAAGAATATCCAAAAGCTTCAAAGAGAAAGAGTGTTGATGATGAGTTCAGAATCAAAGCTGAAACTTACACAAAACTTATTCAAGACAAAAAAGAACCATATTGGTCAATCTATGAACAAATCAGAAACATTTCTATTGACAGAATCAAACTCAACTATGGAAAGCTTAATTGCTTCTTTGACTATTGGTATGGCGAAAGCACATCAGCTCCATATGTTGACAAGGTTGTGAAAATGTTTATTGACAAGGGTTTGACACGTGAGCATGAAGGCGCTTTAGTAGTTGACGTTGCTAGAGAAGGTGAAAACATTCCTATTGAAAAGAAAAATCCTAATGACCCACAACTTTACAAAAACCCAATGCCACCAGTATATCTCAAAAAGAGCAATGGTGCTGACGTTTATGACACAACCGATATTGCAACAATCTATCAAAGAAATGTTGAGTTTAACCCAGATAAAATTATGTATATCGTTGACAAACGTCAAGGTGTGCATTTTGAACACTGTTTTAGAGCTGTGAAGATGGTTGGAATTTCTCCAGAATCACAAGAACTTCAGTTTGTTGGTTTTGGAACACTTAACGGCACTGATGGAAAGCCATTCAAAACACGTTCAGGTGACACAATCAAACTTGAAGATATTATTGGGCTCATTACAGATAGTGCTAAAAATAAACTTAAAGAAAACGGCATTGAAAATGCAGATAAACTTGCACTTGACATTGGTGTTAGTGCGATGAAGTTTGGTGACCTTTCAAATGACCCACTCAAAGACTATGTGTTTGATATTGATAAGTTTGCAGCATTTGAAGGCAAAACCGGACCATATATTGGTTATACCGGTGCAAGAATCAACTCACTTTTGAAAAAAGCTGGCATAAAAGACTTTGCTGCAGAATTTGAAAACAAAAATATGATTGATATTTCAGACGAAAACCAAAGAGATATTGCTATTTCGTTCTTGAAATTGCAAGAAAGTTATTTTAACTGCTACAAAAACACTTCGCTTGCACCACTTTGCAATGCTGTTTATGACTTTGCTTCAAGTTTTGCAAAATTCTATAATGACACCAGAATTTTGACTGAAAAAGACGAAAATAAAAAACAATCATACCTTTCAGTTGCATATTTTGTTTTAAAAGCAATCAAACAAGCAAGTTATGTTTTGGCTTTTGAAATTCCAGAGAAAATGTAGGTGAATGTATGAGTAAGAAAAAGATACTTCTTCATTCTTGTTGTGCGCCATGTTCGACTGCAGTCATTGAAAGGCTTAAGGCAGACTATGACATTACAATTTTCTATTACAATCCAAATATTTATCCAGAAGAAGAGTATTTGAAAAGAAAGAATGAAGAAATAAAATATATAAAGCACTTAAACGAAACAGACAAAGACCTTTTTATTGATATGCTTGACTGCGACTATGAGAGCGAAAAGTTTTATGATGCTGTTAAGGGCTTGGAAAACGAAAGAGAAGGTGGGGCAAGATGTGCAGTGTGTTTCAAGCTCCGTTTGGAAGAAACTGCAAAAAAAGCCAAAGAAAAAGGTTATGACTTGTTTGGAACAACATTGACAGTCAGCCCACACAAAAATTCTGAGATTATCAATAAAATTGGATTGTCGCTTTCAGAAAAACACAAGATTGAATATTTGGAGTCAAACTTCAAAAAGCAAAATGGCTACAAAAGAAGCGTTGAGCTTTCAAAAGAAAATGGAATCTATCGTCAAAACTATTGTGGTTGTGAGTTTGCACTTAAAGTGCAGATGCAAGAAGCACCTGAAAGTTTGAAAAAAGTATATTAAAAAAATCATTACCAATTGGTAATGATTTTTGTTTTTTATTAAATTTCAAGACCTTTTTCTTTGCAGAAGTCTCTAGTTAAAAGACCACGTCTAACCATTTCTTTTACAATGAGTGACAAGCATTCATCAACTGGAGTTAAAGTTGAGTCTATCAAGAAAGCATTTTCACACATAACAAGTGGTGAGATTTCTCTGTGCATGTCTTTATAGTCTCTGTCTTTTAAGTCTTGGAGAACCTTTTCATAGGTGATTGATGGATTTTCTTTTGAATAGTCGTTGAATCTGCGTCTTGCACGTTCATCAACTTGGCAATCAACGTAAATCTTAAGGTCTGCGTCAGGGAAGATTACTGAGCCGATATCTCTGCCTTCCATAACAATATTTTCGTTATGTTCTTTTGTTTCTCTTTGGAGTTTTCTAACATATTCACGAATATAAGGCTTGCATGCATATTTTGCAACATTTTCAGAGATTTCTTCGTTATGAAGTTTGTCTATAACATCAATGCCATCTAAGAGCATAACATTGTTTGATCCGTCATATGTATAAATGATTTCAGTGTGATCAACAAGATATTGAAGTTTGTCGTCTTCGTCATCTTTAATACTCAAGTTTAATGCTTTGAGTGTGATTGTTCTATAAAGTGCTCCTGCACTAAAAAAACCATACCCAAGTGATTTTGCCAATTGTTTTGCAAGTGTTGATTTTCCAGAACCAGAAGTTCCATCGATTGCTATTATCATATAACTCTCCCTAATCTTAACTTATTATATGATATAATAAGTTGTGCCAAACTCAAAATAATTTTTGTATTTATTTTGATTTTTTGTCACTTTTGTTATACTATTTAATTATGAGCAAAAGAAAGAAAAATTATATTAAGAGTGGTTTTAATGTATTTTTGAAGGTTCTCAGAGTCGTTTTGATTGTGGTTCTTCTTCCTTTTGTTATCTTTTGGTTTATCGGAAAAGTTAAGAGAAAAAGAGAACTTGCAAGGGCAAGAAAAGAACATATTGAGATATTTGATATGACACAAATTGATACTCTTTCTGGTGTTGAGTTTGAAAAACTCTTAAAGAAAATATTTGAGCTTCAAGGTTATAGCTCAGTTCTAACCAAGAAAAGTCATGATTATGGAGCAGACTTGGTGCTAGAAAAAAAAGGCAAAGTTTCTATTGTTCAAGCAAAGTGTTATGGTCACAACGTTGGCATAAAAGCAGTGCAAGAAATTGTTGCTGCAAAAGAGCATTATAAGGCTCATGACTTGTTTGTTGCAACCAACAGACATTTTTCAAAAGATGCGATAGTTTTGGCACTTGAACATGGTGTGAAACTTATTGATAGAGATGTTTTGTTTAGTCTTGTGAAAAAGTTTAGGCCTGTTATTGAGATTGAAGCAAAGAGATATTCAGCCACCTTATCTTCATCAGTTCAAGAGATTGAAACCAAGTATAAAAGCTGGATTTAAAAAAATTGTCTAACTTTAAATTTTGAGAGTAAAAGAAGGCTTTCATGCATACACTAGTTTTGAGGTATTTAAACAGATGTTTGAACTAACTTTGTGTTTGGCTTGTGAAAGACAGAAGTTTATTAGCAGTTTTTTTAAGCAAATAGAAAAGGATATAAAAAAAGACGGTGGCATCATAGTAAAACAAAACTTTGGTGGCAAAAGCTATCTTGCAATTGCTGTTGTTGATGAGAAAAAAGATTATGTTAAGTCACTTGTTTTAGATTTTGTTTTAAAGGTTGTTATTGAAGATTTTAAGTATAATTTTTTCAAGGAGCACATAAACAGCACGTCTTGGGGGCTTTTGAGCGATGCGTTTTTTATGGCTGTTTCAATATTTGATTCTGAGATTGACAAAGAAATAATTTCAAGTCTTATAGAGTTTGATAGTGAGATTGTGATTGAAAGTTTCTTTTATTTTAAGCTTCAGGGCTTAAGAGAAAAGTGGCAAAGAACAGCGAATGTAATCAATCAAAACGGAATCATGAAAAGTGAAAAGTCGGTTATGGAGGTGGTGAAATATTTGTGTGCTGTCTCAGAAAATAACGCCGTTTTGGTTAACTTGTTTTTCTCAAAAAATAAGATTGAAATGAAAAATTATTATAGTGAAAAAAAGTTTAAGTGTGATTTTGAAGGATTATCTAATTTATATATGGAAATCATTAGACTTAATCCTATGAAAATCACAATAAAAGGTGACGAAAGCGAACATGAGTTTGAGAATGTTTCTGAAACATTAAAGTGTGTTTTTGAAGACAAAATTTATTTTAATTAATTTCAGTTAAAACATTGACAAAATTTGTTATTGGAATATAATAATAGAGTAATCACTTGTAGGACAAGTAGAATGCAAAACCTGTTTTAGAGAGGAAAAATCGTGGGCTGAAAGTTTTTCCAACAAGAGTGCATATTGAAACCACCTGCATTTTAAACATCTAAATATTAATGAGGTTGATTTTTCAACGAAGTAAGGTGGAACCACGATAAATTATCGTCCTTATGCTAATATTTTTTGGCATAAGGATTTTTTTATGCCAACCACACAAAAGGAGAGAAAAAAATGATTATTAAACTTAGAGATGAAGAAAGAGAATTTGAAAGTGGTGTTTCTGTTCTTGACGTGGCAAGTTCAATTTCTGAAGGACTTGCAAGAGTTGCTGTTTGTGGAAAGATTAATGATGAACTTGTTGATCTTAATTACCAAATCAATGAAGACTGTGCACTTGAAATCATCACAAACAAAAGTGAAGAATATAAAGAAGTATTGCGCCATTCAGCTGCGCATATCTTAGCTCAAGCAGTAAAAACAATCTATCCAAACACAAAGTGTTGGGTTGGACCTGCTACAAAAGATGGCTTTTATTATGACTTTGACTTCAAAACACCAATTACAAACGACGACCTTAAAACAATTGAAGATGAAATGAACAAAATCATCAAAGCAAACTTTGAAATCGTTAGAAAAGAAATTTCTAAAAAAGAAGCAATCAAACTTATGAAAGCTGCTGGTGAACCATATAAGGTTGAACTTATTGAAGCGTTTGCAGATGATGAGCTCATTACAACATACACTCAAGGTGACTATATTGAAGTGTGCAGGGGACCACACGTTAAGTCAACTGGTGTTGTTAAGGCATTTAAACTCACAAAGATTTCTGGTGCATATCTTAAAGGCGACAGCAAAAATAAGATGCTCACAAGAATCTATGGTGTTGTTTTTGACAAAAAGAGCGAAATGGACGAATATTTCAAACTCTTAGAAGAAGCAATGAAGAGAGACCACAGAAAGATTGGTCGTGAACTTGAACTTTTCTTCTTTGATGAAACAGCTCCTGGTATGGCGTATTGGCTTCCAAAAGGCTTTACAATGTTCAACGCACTTGTTGATTATTGGAGAGACCTTCATAAGAGAAAAGGATATCAAGAATTTGCTGGTCCACTTCTTAATAGTTCAGTTTTGTGGAAAACTTCAGGTCACTGGGATCACTATAAAGAAGACATGTTTGTTTTGACAGATGCTGATGGCAATGAACAAGCTTTAAAGCCAATGAGTTGTCCAAACTCAATCAAAGTGTTTGCTTCAAAAACAAGAAGTTATAAAGACCTTCCACTTAGACTCAACGATATTGACGTTATTCATAGAAATGAAAAGTCTGGTCAACTTAATGGTCTCTTTAGAGTTAGAATGTTCCATCAAGACGATTCACACAACTTTGTAACTGAAGACCAAATTGGAAGCGAAATCAAAGAGATTCTTTCAATTGCAAAAGAAATCTATGACGTGTTTGGACTTCCATATGTTTTGACACTTTCAACAAGACCAGATGACTTCATGGGTCATATTGAAACATGGAATAAGGCTGAAAAAGAACTTAAAGAAGTTCTTGATGAAATTTGCGGCGAAGGCAAATATAGAATCAATGAAGGTGACGGCGCATTCTACGGTCCAAAGATTGACATTAAGATGCAAGACTGCTTGGGCAGAGAATGGCAAATGGGAACAATTCAAGTTGACTTCCAACTTCCTTCAAGATTTGACCTTTCATATAATGACAAAGACGGCTCAAAGAAGATGCCTATCATGATTCACAGAGCGCTCTACGGTTCATTTGAAAGATTTATTGGTATTATTACAGAACATTTTGCCGGTTCATTCCCAACATGGATTTGTCCAGTTCAAGCAAAAGTTATTTCAGTTTCAGAAAAGAGTGCAGCCTATGCAAACAAGATTGCTGAAAAGTTTACTGAAAGTGGCATTCGTTCAGAAACAGATAACTCTGACGAAAGAATCGGTTACAAAATTAGAGTTGCGCAACTTGAAAAAGTTCCTTATATGATTATCTTGGGTGAAAACGAAGCAACAAACGGCACTGTTTCAATTAGAAAGAGAAATGGTGAAGAAATTAAAGACCTTTCATTTGAAGCTGCTCTTGATATTATCAAGCAAGATATTTCAGAAAAGAGAATTTAGTAAAAAGTACTTGACAAGGGTTGAAACCTGTGGTAGAATATGTTCGTTTATTGAAGAGAAAGAACACTTTCCACCTTGGAGATGAAAGATTCAACCTAGGTCAAATATAATAATGCTAGTACCCGAATTATTGGCGTGGCTGACGAATAGTCTGTTCCACGCAGTATGATTTGGAATTATTATATAGTGAGTGGATTTCTTCGTAAACCACTCACTTTTTTAATTGTCAAAAAAAGTGAAATAAAATTTTTAGGAGTAATATGGCAGTTAAGCAACAAGAAACACAAATTAACTCTGCAATTCGCGACCCAGAAGTTAGAGTAATTGGTTCAAACGGTGAACAACTTGGAATCATGAGTTCAAGAGAAGCTAACGAACTTGCTGACAAAGAAGGACTTGATTTAGTTAAAATCTCTCCAAATGCAGTTCCACCAGTTTGTAGAATCATGGACTACGGAAAATATCTTTTTGACAAAACAAAAAGAGAAAAAGAACAACGCAAAAATCAAAAAATTGTAGAACTTAAAGAAGTTCAGCTTTCAATGACAATCGAACAACACGACATTGACATTAAAGCAAAACACGCTACAAGATTTTTGAACAATGGGGACAAAGTTAAGGTTTCAATTCGTATGAGTGGTCGTCAACAAGCATATGCTGACCGTGGCGTTGAAACTGAAAATGCGTTCGCAAAGAGTTTGGAAGAAATTGCTGTTATTGAAAAACCAGCAAAAGTGGAAGGAAGAAACATTATCATGATTCTTGCCCCAAAGAATGCAAACAAAAAATAACCATATCAAACTAGAATTTAGGTATACAGGAGGAAATTTATTATGCCAAAACAAAAAAACAGTAGTGCCGCTAAAAAAAGATTCATTGTTCTCGCTAGTGGCAAAGTAAAAAGAGGACGCCAAAATAAAAGACACTTGCTTGCAAGCAAAGAAACAGGAAGAAAGAGACAACTTCGTAGAGGAGCTTATGTTGAAGGCAAGCAAATCAAGACAGTTAAAGGTCTTGTAGGAAATCAGGATTAAGGTAGGAGGACAGAAGAATGAGAATTAAGAGAGCAGTTAACGCACACAAAAAACGTGCTAAGATTTTGAAAGCAGCTAAAGGTTACTACGGCGCAAAAAGCAAACTTTACAGAGTAGCTCGTGAAGCTGTTATGAAGAGTGGCAACTATGCTTATATTGCTAGACGTCAAAAGAAAAGAGACTTCAGAAGACTTTGGAACGTTAGAATCAACGCTGAAGCTAGAGTTAATGGTCTTTCATATAGCAATTTAATTCATGGACTTAAGGTTGCTGGAATCGACCTTAACAGAAAAGTTCTTGCTGAACTTGCAGTTTCTGATAAACCAGCATTTGCTAAAGTTTGTGAACAAGCTAAAAATGCACTTGCAAAATAAGAAAAATATAGAAAAACTTAATGCTAGCCATTAAGTTTTTTTGATTTTTGCAAAATTTTATGATATAACAAAAGTGTGGAGAATAAAAATATGCACAACTTAAAGCTCTTAGATGATATTTTGTTATCAGAAAATGTTTATGAAAATTTTAAAAACCAAATGGAGAATCCAGAGTTTTCAAACTGGATAACAACTCATCTTCCAGAAGTTGAAGATTGTGCGAAATTAAACCAAGATAATCCATGGCATATTTATGGTTGTCTTGAACACATTTTGCGTGCAGTTGAAGAAGTTAATAAGCAAACCACAAATTTGCCAATTGAAGACAGGAAACTTTTGGCATATTCAATGTTTTATCATGATATGGGCAAGCCAGCAACTCACATTAGACGTTATGCAAAGTCTTATGGCAGAGAAGTTGATAGCTTTTTTGGACACAACAAAAAAAGCGCTGAAATTGTGAGAAGAACAGCAGCAGTTTTTGGGTTTAGTGAAGAAGAAACAAAACAAATTGAAAAACTGGTTCATGAGCATGATATTTTCATGTTTATTACTATGGACAAAACATCAAATCCACATCATAAACAATTGTCAAATGAGCTCATAATCAGTCAAATGAATGAGCTGTCAGAAGTTGGCGAAGGCAAAAAATTGATGCAGTATTTGATTATGATTGGAAGGGCTGACAATAAAGCTCAAAACCCAGAATTGACAGGTCCATCACTTAAACTGTTAGATACAATGGAAAATATGACAAATGAAATTGAATTTCAAGCAAGTGAAAGAGATTTGTAATAAAACACGTAATTAAAATTTAAAGGTGATTTATGAACGGTGAAATTATAACAAGTTTAGATAACCCGATGATAAAAGAAGTGAGAAGTTTGAACGATAAAAAGTTTAGAAAATTTCATGGAAAGTTTATTGTTGACGGTGAAAAGTTGGTTCGTGAAGTTGTTTGTGGAGCAGCAAAAGTTGATAAGCTTTTTGTTGATGCAAGCAAACTTTCAGACTTTGATTATATTTTGTCAAAGTTTGATGGAAAAATTGTTCCAGTGACAACAAAAGTTTTTAATAGTTTATCTGAAAACGTTTCTCCACAAGGAATCTTGGCTGAAGTTTTCATGAACGAAACTCTTGAGTTTAATCCTGAACCAAACAACCCAATTTTGATTTTAGACAGAATCCAAGACCCTGGAAATGTTGGAACGATCATTAGAACAGCTGCTGCAACAGGCTTTCAAACAATCGTGTTGATTGATTCTGCTGACCCTTTCTCACCAAAAGTTATAAGAAGTTCTTCTGGTGGTGTGTTTTATTTGGATATATTCAGAATGTCACAAGACGAAATTGCTGCGTACTGCAAAAACCATGGCATTGAGCTTTTGGTTGCAGACATGGCTGGCGAAAATATTTTTAAAACAAAAATCGAAAATAAAAACTTTGCGCTTGTTATCGGAAACGAAGGACAAGGCGTGAGTGATTATTTTAGCGAAAACGGAAGAGTTATATCGCTTCCAATGAAAAGCCAGATGGAATCACTTAATGCTGGTGTTTCTGCAAGTGTTTTAATGTATACACTTATGGGAAATGATATAAACTAATAAAAATTTATTGCGAAAAAATAAATATTGTTCTATAATACGAATGGAAAAAATAATATTAGGAGGAAAATGTAATGAGTGGACACTCAAAATGGCACAATATTCAAGCAACAAAAGGCAAAGCTGATGCTGCTAGAGGAAAAATCTTTACAAAAATAGGTCGTGAAATTGCAGTTGCAGTTAAATTGGGTGGCCCTGACCCTAGTATTAACAGTAAACTTTATGATGTAATCCAAAAGGCAAAACAAAACAATATGCCAAACGATAACATTCAAAGATCTATCAAGAAAGCTGCTGGTGGCGAAGACGGTGGTGGCAACTATGATGCAATCACATATGAAGGCTATGGCTCACATGGTGTTGCTTTCATAGTTCAATGTTTGACAGACAATAGAAACAGAACAGCTGCAGACGTTAGACACCTTTTTGATAAATATAACGGCAGTCTTGGAACTTCAGGAAGCGTTACTTATATGTTTGACTATAAGGGTATTATTGTTATTGCAAATGATGCAAGTGTTGGCGAAGATGAAATCATGATGCTTGCTCTTGATAATGGTGCAGATGATGTTTTGGTTGACAGCGAATGCTTTGAAATCTTGACAGCTCCAGACAAACTTCACACAGTTGCAAAGGCTTTTGAAGCTTCTGGTTACACACTTGTTTCAAGCGAAGTTGAATATATTCCACAAAACGAAATTAAGCTTGATAAAGAATCTGCTATTTCAGTAAACAAACTCATTGTGGCTCTTGAAGACCTTGATGACGTTCAAAATGTTTACACAAGTGCAGACCTTAGTGCAATGGATGAATAATAAAATTAGACAGCAAAAGCTGTCTTTTTTTGTGCATGAAGTTTGATAAGCACTGGTTTTCATTGACATTATATTTATTTTAAGTTAAATTATATTTATGAGAATATTAGGTATTGACCCTGGATATGCAATTGTTGGTTATGGAATAATTGACAAAGACGAACGCGGAAATTGTTCCGTGGTCGATTATGGTGCAATAAATACTCCCAAAGACGAAGATTTTCCAGTGAGACTTGCAATGATTCAAGACGGCATGAAATGTTTGATGCATAAGTTTAAACCAGATGCAGTGGCTGTTGAAGAATTGTTTTTTAACCAAAACATAACAACAGGTATTGCTGTTGCTGAAGCAAGGGGTGTTATTCTTTGCACAGCTATTCAAACCATTCCAAATGTGTTTGAGTTTACACCAATGCAGATTAAACTTGCAATCACTGGCGATGGCAAGGCTGACAAAAAAGGTGTTCAGTTCATGACCAAGACAATACTTAAACTAAAGAACATTCCAAAGCCTGACGACGCTGCCGATGCTCTTGCTGTTGCGCTTTGTCTTGCTCAAACCAACACGAAACTCAAACAAAGTTCGGTTAAGATTTTCACAAACAATAATCTTAAAGCAACCGATAAAAATGAAATTGCAAAAAGGAAATTGACAAAATGATATATTCTGTTACAGGTAAGATTTCAATGGAAAACGAAAGCACTATCGTGGTTAACACCGGCAGTGTTTCATTTGAAGTTGTTTGTTCATCATACACAGCATACAAACTTGCAGGAAAAACCGAACCACAAACAGTTTTAACTTACATGCAGGTACGTGAAGACGGCATGACACTTTTTGGCTTTATTGACAAAAAAGAAAAAATGTTGTTTAATGATTTGCTGCTTGTTTCTGGAGTTGGTCCAAAAATGGCAATAACTATTCTTTCGGGGCTTCCTATTGATGATATTATTAGAGCGATTGTTTCAAGCGATGTTAAAATGCTTTCAAGTATAAAAGGTCTTGGCAAAAAGACAACTGAAAGAATCGTGCTTGAACTCAATAGCAAGCTTGGTGGTGAATCATCACTTGAAAGTTTGATTTCAAATGAAAATGGACTTTCAGTTGGAACTCCTGCCATGAAAAAGGAAATGGAAGAAGCTTATGACGTGCTTATTGGTATGGGGCTTACTAAGGCTGAAGCTATGGATAGCGCAAAGGCTAACTATAAAGAAGGCATGACAAGTGAACAACTTGTTATTAGCTGTTTGAAAAATTTACACAAATAGTTTGGAGGGGTTATGGATAATTATGATAACGAATATTTTGAAAGTTTCATAACAAGTTCTGCTGATGATGAAGAACGTTTTGTTTCTTCATCAAAAACTTCTTCAGATGATGTTATTGAAAATATTTTAAGACCAAAGACCTTTGATGAATATGTTGGTCAAAAACAAGTGAAAGAAAACTTGCTTGTTTACATTAAGGCTGCAAAAAAGAGAAGTGAAGCACTTGACCACGTTCTTTTGTATGGACCACCAGGACTTGGAAAAACAACTCTTGCTGGTATTATTGCAAACGAAATGGAATCAAGCTTTAAACAGACTTCTGGTCCTGCGATTGAAAAACCTGCAGACCTTGCGTCACTTTTAACAAACCTTAATGAAAATGATGTGTTGTTTATTGATGAGATTCATAGACTCAATCACTCAATTGAAGAAGTTTTGTATCCTGCAATGGAAGACCATGCTCTTGATTATGTTATTGGAAAGGGTCCATCTGCAAGGTCAATGAGAATACCACTTCCAAACTTTACACTTGTTGGTGCAACAACCAAAGCTGGTATGATTTCAAGCCCACTTCGTGATAGATTTGGTGTTATTTGTAAGCTTGAGCTTTATACAGCTGAAGAACTTCAAACAATCGTTTTGAGATCTGCTAAAATTTTGGGAACTGAGATTGATAAAGAATCTGCAGCGCTCATTGCTTCAAGATGCAGGGGAACACCAAGAATTGCAAACAGAATTTTAAAGCGTGTCCGTGACTTTGCTGATGTTATGAATGACAGCAAAATTAATAAAGCAATAACAGAACATGCGCTTGAAAAAATGGATATTGACAGAATCGGGCTTGATGGCGTTGACATAAAAATGTTAAAAACCATGATTGAAAACTTTAAGGGTAAGCCGGTTGGTCTTGACACTTTGGGGGCAGTGACAGGTGAAGAACCTGACACTATTGAAGATGTTTATGAACCATATCTTCTTCAAATTGGATTTATCGCAAGAACACCAAGGGGAAGAATACCACTTGAGCCTGCATATACCCATTTAGGCTATAAGATTGAAGATTATATAAAATAAAGGATAGTATGGAAATTTTAAGAACTAGTGATTTTTATTATGACCTTCCAGAAGAACTTATTGCGCAAACTCCGGTTAGTCCAAGAGACAGCGCAAGAATGCTTGTTTATGGAAGAGATGATAAAAAGGTTGAACATAAGATTTTTAGGGATATTTTGGACTATTTGACCCCTAATGACGTGCTTGTTTTGAATAATACAAGAGTTATTCCAGCAAGACTTTTTGCAAACAAAGTTACAGGTGCAAAAATTGAAGTGTTTTTGCTTAAAAGACTCAATTTAACAGACTATGAAGTTTTGATGAAGCCTGCAAGAAAAGCTCCTGTTGGAACAAAACTGATTTTTTCAGATAATTTGTATTGTGAAGTTATTGAAAATCAAGAAGAAATCGGTGGCAGAGTTATTCGATTTAATGTTGCTCAAGGCACATTAGAAGAAGAACTTGACAGAATTGGAAACATTCCACTTCCACCATATATTCATGAAAAACTTGAAGATTCTGAAGAATATCAAACAATATATTCAAAGATTCGTGGTTCAAGTGCAGTACCAACTGCAGGTCTTCATTTTACTGAAGAATTGATGCAAAAAATTAGGGATAAGGGCGTTCAAATTGAAGAAGTTACACTTCAGGTTGGGCTTGGAACATTTAGGCCTGTTGCTGAAGAAAATGCGCTTGAACACAAGATGCACAGTGAAGAAATTGTTGTTTTGCCAGAAGTTGCTGAAAGACTCAATAAAGCAAAACAAGAAGGAAAAAGAATCATTGCCGTTGGCACAACTTCGGTTAGAACCTTAGAATCTGCTGCAGACAAAAATGGACATATTGAAGCGTGCCAAAAGGAAACGGATATCTTTATTTATCCGGGTGTTGACTTTAAGTTTGTTGATGCAATAATCACAAACTTCCATTTGCCAGAAAGCACTCTTATAATGCTTGTTTCTGCGTTTTTAGGAAAAGATAAAACACTTGAAATATACAGAGAAGCAGTTAATGAAAAATATAGGTTTTTCAGTTTCGGTGACTGCTGTTTCTTCTATTAAAGGAGCGATTATGGAATTAGATGAAATGCAAAAAGCTGCATGGGAAAACAAGGTTGAAAAGGGTTTTAACACAACAAATGTTGAAAAGGAATTTTGTTATCTCACAAGCGAAGTTGGTGAAGCATATATGGCGTATTTAAGAAATAAAGACGAACTTGGCAGTGAGCTTGCTGATATTGGTATATATTTGCTTGGATTGTCTGAAATGCTTGGATATTCGCTTAAAGATGAAATCGAAAAGAAAATGGCAATCAATAAAAACAGGAAATATAAACTAAACGAATATGGCGTTTTGATTAAAGACGAAAAAAAGGATTAGATAATGGAGAATAAATATTTTTCGTTTGAAGAAAAACAAAAGTCTTCAAACACATATGGAAGAATTGGCGTTTTGCACACACCACATGGTGATATTGAAACACCTGTTTTCATGCCGGTTGGAACAAGAGCAACAGTGAAGGCTGTTGAGCCAAGAGAACTTGAAGAAGTTAATGCTCAAATCATTTTGGCAAACACATATCATTGTTATCTTCGTCCAGGTGCTGACCTGGTTGAAAAGGCTGGTGGACTTCATAAGTTCATGAACTGGAATAGACCAATTTTGACAGACTCAGGTGGGTTTCAAGTGTTTTCACTTTCAGACCTTAACAAAATCACTGAAGATGGTGTTGAGTTTAAGTCGCACTTAGATGGTTCATCACACTTCTTTACTCCTGAAAAATCAATGGAGATTCAAAACAAGCTTGGCAGTGACATTATCATGGCGTTTGATGAATGCTCAGACTATGGTGTTGACTATAAATACGCAAAAGAGGCGTTAGAGAGAACTGAAAGATGGCTTGACAGATGCTTAGCATATCACAAAAAAGAAAAACAATTATTATTTCCAATTGTTCAAGGAAACTTTTTCCCAGACCTAAGACTCAAGGCACTTGAAAATGTTAAACAAAAGGCAAGTGTTGGGTTTTCAATCGGGGGACTTTCAGTTGGTGAACCAAAAGACAAGATGTATGAAATGCTTGACGTTTTGGCTCCACATTATCCAAGTGATAAAGTTCGTTATTTGATGGGTGTTGGAAGCCCTGATTGCTTGATTGAAGGCGTTATTCGTGGTATTGATATGTTTGACTGTGTTCTTCCAACAAGAAATGCTAGAAACGGCACAGCTCTCACTAGCACAGGAAAAGTTGTTGTGAAAAACGGAATGTATAAAGAAGATTTCACAACTCTTGATGCTGAATGCGATTGTTATGCATGCAAAAACTTTACAAAGGCATATCTTCGTCATTTGTTTAACGTTGATGAGATTTTGGGAGCTCAACTTTTGTCTATCCACAATATTAGATATCTGACTCATTTGATGGAACAAATCAAACAAGCTATTCGTGAAGATAGACTTTTGGAGTTTAGAGAAGAATATTTAAAAAAGACAAATTATAAGTAGTTTGAAACAAAAAACGATATTTAAACCAATATTTCTTATGAAAAAATGTTGCAAAAAGGGTATTTATTTGATAAACTACTTGATAGAAAAAGGAGATAAATTATGATGAATTTTATTTGTGCACAAGGTTCAAGTAATGTTGCATTTTCAGTTATTTTGATTGTTGCATTGCTTGGTATGTTGATTTTTCCATACTTCACACAAAGAAAGAAAAACAAGGAATATGTTGATATGCTCAACGGTATCAAAGTTGGTGACCTTGTTAAAACTGCTGGTGGTATCATCGGAAAAATCACAAAAATCACTGACAAGGGTGAAATCAGAACAGTTATTCTTGAAACAGGTTCAAAAACAGAAAAATCATACATGGAATTTGACATGAGCATGATTTATTGTGTTTTGAAATCAACAAAGGTTGAAGAACCAAAAGCAGAAGAGGTAAAAGAAGAAGCTGCTGAAGAACCAAAAGCAGAAGAAGTTAAAAATGTTGAAGAACCAATTTTGCCAGAAGTTAAAGCTGAAAAACCTGCAGCAAAAAAGACAACAGCAAAAAAGACAACAAAAACAACTGCAAAGAAAACAACATCTAAAAAGAAATAGAAATTGGCACAAAACGTGCCAATTTTTTTATTGTTTAATCATAATGATTTTGATTGATGAATATATTTAACTGAGGTGAGAAAATGTCTTATTCATCAGCAATAAAATCTGAAAAAAATAATTTGGTTTTAGACTATTTGAAGGGTTTGATTTTATCAATGATGCTTTCTTTTGGGCTTGTTTTGATATTTGCTTTTTCACTTAAGTGGATAGCGATAAATGATTCAACCATTATGCCGATAAACCTAGCGATAAAAATTATATCAGTTATTTTTGGTTCAATGGTTGCAGTTAAAGGTGACAGCAAAGGGTTAGTGAAAGGTGTGATTTTTGGCATGGTTTATATGCTTGTGGCATTTGTTAGCTTTTCAATTTTAGCCAGTTCTTTTATGTTTGATTTAAGCTTTTTGCTTGACGTGGTTTGTTCAGCTATTGCCGGTGGAATTGTTGGGATTATCAAAGTGAACAAAAGATGAGTTTCTAAAATTGATTGGTTAGATTAAAATTTTGTGGGTTTTATTTATATAAAACCCTTTTTCTTTATAAATTTGGTTATAAATACGCGATTTTTGAAAAATAATTTTTATAATATGTTGACCTAATTGTCGTTTTAGGTTTATAATATGGGCGATTATTAAAATAAGGATATTGCGCGATGAAAAAATTTAATAAAAATACTGCTATAGTTTTAAGTGTAATTATGTTTGTTGTATTGGCAGTTGGTTTCGTTTTAAGTTTCGTTCCAATTCAATTTAGCAAACAAAAATATGTTTCTTTATGGAACACTGTTAACGTTTCAACCGATATGGCAGGTGGTATGTATGGTGAATATACAATCAAAACCGAAAATCCATCTGAATCTGATATTGTTGAAACAGTTTCATTAATCCGTAACGTATTTGAAAAAGACGGATATAAAAACGTAAACGTTTATGCAACCGGAAATAAGGTTAGAATTGAACTTTCATATCCAAACGGAGATGAATCAATTGCAACTGCTTACAGCAAATTGTCTGCTGTTGGTGCAGGTGCGTTTTCTTTGCGTTCTGACCAAGAAGTTAAAGACACAACTTTGATTGTTGAAGGTGCAAAATATGTTGAAGAAGTTAAGGTCTTCACAAACAACGACCAAAAATATATTTCAGTAATCTTTACTGAAGCAGGCGAAGCAAAATATAAAGAACTTTGCCAAAAGACACAAACAATCTATCTTGTTTTGGGTGAATATAATCAATCAATCAGCGTTGCAGGTGCAACTGATTATTCAGCGCTCACACTTTCAAACACTGACTGGAACAATATGATTGCTTTGGAACAAAAGATTGAACTTGGTTGTGCAAAACTTGACCTTGATGGTGTTAATGCAAAAATTGATACAATGTCAACAACAATGTCAGCTGGTGAATCTGCAAGTTCTCCAGAAAACAAGACATTCTTCTCAAGCAACATTTATGTTGTTTCAATGGCAAGTTTGCTTGTTGTTGCAGTTTTGATTTTATCATTCCTTGCACTCAACTTTGGTTTCTTTGCTGTTATTGGTTTGATTTCAATGCTCATTAACGCATACATGTTCTTGTTCATTGCATGGCTTGTTCCTTCATTTGAACTTGGTATTTCAGTTGTGTTTGCATTGTCAGTCGGTCTTGCCGTGATTTATTCATATGTTTATGACTTCGCAAGAAATGTTAGAAGTGAATATAACCTTGGAAAATCACTTGCAGCATCACTTGAATCAAGCTATAAAAAGACTGTTGTGAACACTGTTATTTGTGGACTTGTATTGTTTGCAGCATCACTCATTTTGATGGCTCTTTCATTTGGTGAAATTACAAGTGTTGCTATTGCTTTTGCAATTGTTGCAGTTCTTGTTTTATTCACAAATCTTTGTGTTATTCCATTCCTTGTTAAAATCTTTATTTCATTTGGAAAATTTGATAGAAAGGTGTTTATGTTAAAGAAAAAAATCAGCCTTTCTGAATATTCAAAGAACTTAGAAACAAAAGCAAAGGAGGAAAAATAATATGAAGAAGACTATGAAAAAATTTCCACTTTTGATTTGTTTGATTATGTCATTTGCAATCGTTGTTGCATCATTGTTTGTGGCAGGATTCTGTGGAATTAAAATTGCTCCATCTCTTGGTGGTGGCAGCCAATTTGAAGTTGCTATTCCTGATAGCGTTGACTCAAAAGTTTGCGTAAAAGCAATCAAAGAAGCTTTGGCTGAAAACGAATTGTCACTTGATTCTGTTTCTGTTGAAGAAAAGTTTTTAGCAACCAACGAAGTTGGTGGTTATTCAAAAAGATATATCGTTGTTAAAGTTGCAGAAGAAGATATTTCTGACGCTGTTGAACTTAAGGTTAGAGAAGAAGTTGCACTTGGAATCAATGTTCCTGAATCACATGTTTCAGGCATTGACAATATTGTAAGCTCAATCAAGTCATCTGATATTTTATATCTTGGACTTGCTGTTGGTATTGTTGCTGTGTGCTTGTTTGCATTTGGTTGGATTAGATATGATTTGTTTGCTGCATTGTCATTCTTATTATCTTATTTGCACAATATCATTTTGTTCCTTTCAATCGTAATCATCACAAGAATTCCACTTGGACTTGTTTCAATTGCTGGAATCATGATTTTAACACTTGTTATGACTGCTCTTATTATTAGCATTTATGAAAAGAACAAGGTTGAATCTGAAATGCACTTGGCTGAAAAAGAAACTGTAAGCCAAAGAATGATTAGAAGTGAAGCTTATGCAATGAAACCATATGTGTTTATTGGTGCAATTGCATTTATTGTTGCAGCACTATTATTATTGGTGCCAGTAATGAGCGTTGTTTATTCAAGCGTATCACTTATTATTGCACTTGCTGTTTCAGCATACACAGCTCTTTTGGTTGGACCTGGTGTTTATTCAGCATTCCTTGAAATCCAAGCTGCTAACATGGACGCAAGACTTAGCAGAAATGACGAAGTTAACAAAGCAATCAGAAAGAAGGTTGCTAAGTCAAAAAAAGAAAACAGCAAAGCTGAAAAAGATGAAAACTTAGAAAGAATTGAATCTAAGAAAACAACTGCTAAGAAAACAGTTAGCAAAAAGAAATAGTTGATATAAGTGGGTTAACATGAAGTTAATCCACTTTTTATTTTCAAAAATATATTGTTTAATTTGCGTTTTTTGTTGGTTGGTGTTAAAATCAAGACAAAATAAATAGAAGAGAATTATTGAGATGTTAGTTGATGAGAGAATTTTGGAGTTTATAAATAAAAAACACGCTGGCGAAGAAAATTTTGATTTGGAGAAGTTTTTAAACCCAACACTTGATGGACTTCGTGATGCTAAAAAATTAAAAGATATCGATATTGCGACAGAAAAAATAAATAACGCCATAGCTGAAAAGAAAAAGATTTTAGTTTATGGAGATTATGATTCTGACGGCATTTGTGCTGTGACGATATTGTATTTGCACTTAAAGAGCATGGGGGCAAATGTTGACGTTTTTGTTCCAAATAGATTTGAAAATGGTTATGGTATTTCAGTTGAAGCAATTGAAGAAATTTTATCAGACTATATGCCTGACTTGGTTGTGACAGTTGACCTTGGCATCACTGCAATTGAAGAAGTTGAAGTGCTCAAACAAGAAGGGGTGGATATTGTTATCACAGACCACCATTTGCCACTTGCTGAAGTGCCTGACTGTATTGTTATTGACCCAAAATATAACAATGCAGATTATGGCTTTGAAGGGCTGTGTGGGGCTGGTGTTGCGTATAAGCTTGTTGAAGCATTAAGTGGCAGACAACAAGCAAACAAATATCTTGATATTTGCGCTATTGCAACGGTTGGAGACATTGTTCCACTTATTGATGAAAATAGAATAATTGCGAAATTTGGCATTGAAAAAATTAATAAAAATGACTGCTTAAAAAGTCTTTCATTTTTGAAAAATAAGCTTGAGATTGACAGGCTTACTGCACAAGATATTTCATTTAAGATTGTGCCAAGACTCAACAGTTGTGGCAGAATGGATAATGCACTCAAAGTGTTTGATTTTTTGATTCAAACTGATGAAAAATTGCTTGAGGAGAAATATTCTGAGATTGAAAGCGACAACAACTTGAGACTTGCAACCATTGATAAAGGATCAAAGATTGTTGATGATGTGATGTTTAAATATTATGACTTCAATGAGCCATCGATTCTTGTTAAAGGCGATTTTCATGAAGGTACAATAGGTATTATCGCTTCAAGATTATGCCATGATTATCACAGACCAACCATTGTTTTTGCGAAAACTGAAGACGGCACACTAAAAGGCAGTGGCAGAAGTGTTGAGTGTGTTGACTTGCACAAAATTATTTCAGGAATGGGCAGTATTTTGCTTAATTTTGGTGGGCATAAAATGGCTGTTGGGCTTGAGATTGAGCCTGATAATTTTGAGCTGTTTAAAAACGAATTAAACAAGAGAATTTTGGAAGAAGTTTCGCCAAAAGACTTGGTTGTTGATGATAGAAATTATGATATTAAAATCACTGACGATGATTTGTCGCTTGAGTTCGTAAAACAGCTTGAAGTTTTGGAGCCTTGTGGTGAATCGAATGAAAAGCCAATTGTTTGCATTGAACAGTCAAAAATGAGTGTTATGCCAATTAGTGAAAAGGCGTTTAAACACTATAAACTCCTTACTGAGAAAAATAACGCCATTGTTGGTTTTAACTATTATAAAGATTCTTTTGTGTGTATGACTCCGGCAAAAAAACAGCTTTATGTTGATTTAAGCGTGGGTGACTTTAAAGGCAAAGAAAAACTTAATTGTTTGTTAAAGTCACTCAAGGTGCTAACTCCTGATTTTTCTGATGATAACACAAATGATTTTCTGTCGGCTATTTACAATAAGTATTATTCAGTGTTTGATTTTAATGATTTATCAAAATATCACGTAACAACCGACATTCAAAAGGTGATAAAAGAAAAAATCAACGAAAGTGAATATGGTACGATTGTGGTTGCAACGACCAACGAAGATTTGAATGTTATAAAAGAACTTGGTCTTGAACATTTGGTTGGAAACAGACCACTCAAAAACGGTCAAAACGTAGTTGTTTGTTCTCCAAGACAAATTTATGAACTGGGTGATGTTTTAAGTTATAAAAACATAATTTTCATGCATAAATATTTTGATGAAGAACACTTGTTTTATTCTCAAAAACTTAATGTTTATGAAAATGCAAAAAATAATGACTATATCGAAAAATTGTCTGGAGAAAGAGAAGTTTTTGCAAAAGTTTATAAACTTGCGGCTGCTTTTGTTGGACTTAAAGCGAATGATGTGTTAGACTTTTCACATAAACTCTCTTTTAAAGATGGAGAGCTTACGGAGTGTCAGATTCTGTTTTCACTTTTGGTGTTTATGGAATTGAATTTTTTGGAATTTGATGACGTACTTAACACCATCAAAATTTTAAAGGCAAAAAAATCAGAGATTTCTAGTTCTAAATTTTATCAAAGCGTGGTTGAATAATGAAAGAATTATACGAAAGATTTATTGATAGCGTTAAAACAAATTATCCTAAAAATCAGGATAAGATTTTAGATGCATACGCATTCGCAGAAAAGGCACATGAAGGAATAGTTAGAAAAAGTGGTGAACCTTATATCATTCACCCAATTAGTGTTGCACAAATTTTGATTGATAACAACATGGACTATTCAACAATCATAGCTGCGCTTTTGCATGACGTCGTTGAAGACACTGAAATTTCCCTTAAAGAGATTGAAAAGCAATTTGGAAAAACCGTTGCAAAACTTGTTGATGGTGTAACCAAAATTGCAAGTATTACTGCGCAAAAAAACAATTTGACAGAAAACGATAGCATCAAGCGTTTGCTTCTTGCTATGGGTGAAGATGTTAGAGTGATTTTTATAAAGCTTGCCGACCGTCTTCATAACATGAGAACCATTCAATATTTGTCACACGAAAGACAAAGAGCAATATCAACAGAAACACAAGAGCTTTTTATTCCTATTGCTGAAAGAATTGGTCTTAGAACCGTTAGAACTGAACTTCAGGCGCTTACTTTTAAGTGTTTGAACCCAGTTGAGTATGAACAAATTAAAAATTATCAAGACAAAAAGATAGCAAAGCATTCAAAAAATATTGATGAAATCAATCAAGTTATTATTGATTCGCTAAAAGAATCTAATATTGACGCAGATGTGGTTTGGTGGCCTGAAAAATATTATTCACTCTTTAAAAAGAGCACAGTGCAGGGCATTGGCAAGGCACGTGGACTTATGCTTGTAAAAATCATTGTTCCAACAACTGAAGATTGTTATAAAACATTGGGTGTTGTGCATAAAAATTTCAGACCTGTGCCATCACAAGTGAAGGACTTTATTGCAGCGCCAAAACTCAATGGTTATCAATCACTTCACACTCTTGTTATGTCAAAAGATACAGGTATTGTGTTTAGTGTGATGATTAGAACTCCTGAGATGAACAATATTTGCGAATATGGAATTTTGTCTTACTGGAATAATAAGGATAACGAAGAAGAGTTTGATAAGAACTTTGAAAAATATAATATATTAAAAAATATCATTTATGGTGAAAGGGAAGAAACAGGCCAATCTTCATCATTTATTGATGCAATCAAAACAGACTTGTCATCAAATGTTACTTGGGTTTTCACGCCTAATTTTAAGCCTATAAGCATTGAATCAAATGCTCCAACTGCTGTTGACTTTGCTTATGCAGTTCACACCAAGATTGGACACAATGCAGTGGGCTGTAAAATTAATGGAAAGAAAGATTCTCTTGGAACAATCCTTAAAAATGGTGACGTTGTTGAAATCTTGATTTCTGATGAAGAAAAAGCTCCAAGCAGAAGCTGGCTTAAAGCTGTCACAACCTTGACTGCTAGAAGAAAAATTAGAGAATATTTCAATAAGCACCTGACTGAAGAAAATATTGCTCTTGGAAAGAAAATGCTTTCAAAAGAGCTTTCAAACCTTGGATATGAGCTGAAAACCATTACAAGTTTTTATCCTGAAATAAAACTTGAGTTTGGATATGCATCAATTGAAGATATGTATGCAAGCATTGGTTATAAAGCTGTTACACTTCAACAAATTGTTGGTTTTGTTACTAAAAACGATATCAAAAACAACGTGCTCAAAACTGCATCTGTTGATATTGACGGCGTTGACTTTGCGTCAAGTGTGATTTATTCAAAGTGCTGCTGTCCAGTTCTTGGTGATGAAATTGTTGCCGTTAAGTCAAAAACCAACATTTCGATTCACACTTCAAATTGCATTAACTTAAAGAATTTTGAAAAAGATAGAATCTTTAATGCACTTTGGAAGAACAAAACAAATGAACTTTTTGACGTCAACTTGAAAATTATCGGCAAAGACTCAGTTGGATTTGGTGCAAAGGTTTTGCAATCTATTGCTGAATATAACTATAACTTAAGCAAAATTTCTGCTAAAAAAATCAATATGAAGTGTGAGTTTGAAATAACACTTAAAGTAAAAGATAAAAACGAAGTGGCAGGACTCATTGAAAAAATTAGTTCAATTGAAGATGTTATCAGTATTAATCGTAGTTTTGATTAAAAATTTAAAAAAACACTTTACATTTTTTTATGATTATGATAAACTATTGGCGTACCGTTTGAGAGAGCTAAATTCTTTTTTCCGGTTTAGTAAGCTCAAGAATTGGCAAATATGTATGGAGGAAAAAGTTTAATGGATAAAGTAAGAAAGCAAGAAATCATCAAAGAATTTGCTACATCTGAAAATGATACAGGTTCTCCTTATGTTCAAATTGCTCTTTTAACAGAAAGAATCAACAATTTGACAGAGTACTTGAAATCAAACAAACAAGACAACCACTCTCGTCGTGGTCTTATGCAACTTGTTGGTCGCAGACGTGGTCTTCTTGAATATTTGAAGAATACAAACATTGATGGTTATAGAGATTTAATCGCTAAATTAAATATTAGAAAATAGTAAAAAGGGGGGTGGGATTTTTTCCTATCCCGTTTTTTCATAAAATTAAGGAGATTTATTTATGTTTGCTGAAGAAAAAGAATACAAACTTAACCTTGCAGGTAAAGATATCATCGTAAAAACCGGCAAGTATTGTGGTCAAGCTAACGGAACATGTCAAGTTAGATGTGGCGACACAGTTATCATGGTTAACGTTACCATGAGCGAAAAGGCTAGAGAAGGCGCTGACTTCTTCCCACTTTGCGTTGACTTCGAAGAAAAAATGTATGCAGTTGGAAAATTCCCAGGTGGATACAAGAAAAGAGAAGGAAGAGCTAGTGATCAAGCTATCCTTTACTCAAGACTTATCGACAGACCAATCCGTCCACTTTTCCCAAAGGGATTCTATAATGACGTTGCTGTTGTTGCAACAGCTCTTTCTGTTGATCCAGACTATGCACCAGAAGTTTTGGCTATGATTGGTTCATCAGTTGCTCTTTCAGTTTCTGATATTCCATTCGCAGGCCCAACAGGTTCTGTTCTTGTTGGTATGATTGATGGCAAATATGTTATCAACCCAACACTTGAAGAACAAGAAAGAAGTGCTATGCACACAATCGTTTCTGGTACAAAAGAAGCTATCTTGATGGTAGAAGCTGGTGCTCATGAAGTTTCTGAAGAAGAAATGACAAAAGGTATTTTGTTTGCTCATGAACACATCAAAAAGATTGTTGCATTCATTGAAGACATTGCAAAAGACACAGGAAAACCAAAGAGAGAAGTTGAACTCTTCCACATTGGTGAAGACCTTGAAAAAGATGTTCGTGACTATGTTACTGAAAATCTTAAAGCTGCAATGGAACCACTTGCTGATAAAGTTGCTTATAATGAAAGAATCAAAGCAGTTTTAACAGAATGCAAAGAACACTTCGCTGAAAAGTATGAAGAAAGAGAACAAGAAGTTAACGAACTTCTTTACAAAATGCAAAAAGAAATCGTTAGAAAGAATATCATTGAAAGATCTGCACGTCCAGACGGCAGACAAACAAAAGAAATTCGTCCAATTTGGTGCGAAACAGGTATTCTTCCAAGAGTTCACGGAACAGGTGTGTTCACACGTGGTGAAACACAAGTTCTTAACTGTTTGACTCTTGCAACAATTTCTGAAGCTCAAAAAATTGATGGTTTAGACGATGCTGAAGATGCATATAAGAGATATATCCATCAATATAACATGCCACCATATGCAACAGGTGAAGCTAGAAACTTAAAATCACCAGGTCGTCGTGAAATCGGTCACGGTGCACTTGCTGAAAGAGCTCTTGTTCCAGTTATTCCATCTGAAGAAGAATTCCCATATGCTTTGAGACTTGTTTCTGAAGTTTTGGGTTCAAACGGTTCTTCATCAATGGCTTCTGTTTGTGCTTCAACACTTTCACTTATGGATGCAGGTGTTCCAATTAAAGCTCCTGTAGCTGGTGTTGCTATGGGTCTTATCAAAGACGTTGATTCAGGCAAAGTTGTTGTTTTGACTGATATTCAAGGTCTTGAAGACTTCTTCGGCGATATGGACTTTAAAGTTGCTGGTACAAAAAAGGGTATCACAGCTATTCAAATGGATATCAAAATTAAGGGTATTGATGAAAATATCTTAACAACTGCACTTGCTCAAGCTAGAGAAGGTAGACTTGAAATCATGGATAAGATGCTTGCAGTTATTCCAGAACCAAAAGATCATTTGAGCCCATATGCTCCAAAGATTATCACATTCAAGATTAATCCAGAAAAAATTGGTGAAGTTATTGGTCAAGGTGGAAAAACAATCAATAAAATCATCGAAAAAACAGGCGTTAAGATTGATATTGAAGATGATGGAACAGTTATGGTTTCTTCAGCAAACATTGATGATTGCAATGCTGCAAAAGCTATCATTGAAGATATTGTGTTCGTTCCTGAAATCGGCGAAAGATACACAGGTTCAGTTGTTAGACTTATGCAATTTGGTGCATTCGTTGAAATTTCATCAACTTGTGATGGTATGATTCACATTTCAAAACTTTCAACAAAGAGAGTAGAAAGAGTTGAAGATGTTGTTAAAATCGGCGACAAAGTTGAAGTTGAAGTTATCAAAGTTGACGAAAAAGGCAGAGTTGACCTTAAACTTGTTAAGAAAATTGAAGGTTAAAAAAATAACTTACACGGTTTCGTGTAAGTTTTTTTTATTAAAAAATCTCACCGAAAGGTGAGATTTTTGTTGTTTATTCTCCAGGTTGGTCTTCAGCAGCTTCAAGTGTTACTTGTGGCTCTTTTGTGTGAAGGTCACGTGCTGGTTCTTCTTTAATATGTTGTCTGAAGGCTTCTTGTTGGATTGTTTTTGTGGTCATACCAACAAGTTTTTCAAGGTCTTCCAAGATTCTTGCTTGGTCTGGACCATTTTTTGCCATTGGCATAAGAGATAATGCATGGTTTGTTTTAATGATTGATTTAATTGTTTTTTCAAGACCTGGTGTTAAATTGAGTTTATATGCAGCTTCAAGATTGTCAAGGTTCTTATTTTTGATTTCTTCAAGTTTCTTTGCATTTTCACCAAGATTGTTGATTTCTTCAGGTGTATAGAATGCATATGATTTTGAACGCATAACGTTAACTGTTTTTTCTTTAACTTCTTCAAGCTTTTCAGTGAGCTTGTTCACAGTTTCTAATGCATCTGGTTTATTTGGGTTATTCATAAGCTCAGTAACTGCTTTGTGAATGTTTTGAGATTCTTCAAGGGCAGAGCATAAGTCAGCCACAGTTGGAGCTCCTTTTGACCCGATTGTATAATTTACTGATTTCATTGTTTTGATAATGAAGTCAATATTCTTCTTGTTTTCTTGGTTTAAGACACTAAGTCTAAAATTTATATCTGTTTTTGCTGGCATATTTGTTCTCCTTGCAAATAATTTCTACTTCAATGATAAACTTAATTTGTTCTTTTGTCAATAATCAAATGCCTAAAGTAGGTTATTTTTTAAGAAATGATTAATATAATTTAATGTGAAGAAGTTTAGAAAGTTGTTTATAGGTATTATGTCTAACATAATAATCGTAATTCTTGTATTTATGGTGGTTTATCCAATGTTTGCCACGAATAAAAACACTAGTTTGCAGGTTGCAAATAGTGAGTATAATGGTGTTATTTTTGCTGGTGATAAAAATTCAAAGAATGTTTCGCTCATGATTAATGTGTATTGGGGAAATGAGCATCTTGAGAAAATGCTTGATATTTTGAAAAAACACGAAATTAAAACAACGTTTTTTATTGGTGGAAGCTGGGCGAAAGATAATGAAGGATTACTAAAAAGAATATTTGATGAAGGACATGAAATTGGCAGTCATGGATATTTGCATAAGGACCACTCAAAATTGTCATATGAAGACAACTTAACTGAGATTCAAGTGTGTCATGAGATTATAAAGACAAAACTTGGTATTGAAATGGAACTGTTTGCGCCACCAAGTGGGGCTTATTCTTCAAATACCACAAAAGCTGCGACGTTTTTGGGGTACAAGACCATTATGTGGAGCAAAGACACTATCGACTGGCGTGATAATGATTCAAGTGTTATTTATAACAGAGCAGTGACAAATATGTGTGGTGGCGACCTTGTTTTGATGCACCCAACAGTTGGCTCTGCGCAGGCACTAGAGAAGATTATTTTGCATGCAAAAAAGAATAATTTTTATTTAACAACAGTTTCTAAAACACTAGGATTGAAATAGGTGTCAAGTTAGCCTTAAATTGTCAAAAAATTAATACAAAGTTTCAAAAATATACAAAATCCGTTTTGCTGACGGATTTTTTTGTTATATAATGTAAGAGTAAAATTATAAGTAGGTGGAGAATCGTATGGCACTTAATACTTTTTCAAACGGATTAAGACTTGTTTGTGTTCCAAAAAAAGAAAAAAAGGTGGCTTGTGTTGTTTTGCATATTGCTGGTGGAACTCAATCAGAAAAAAACTATCAAAGTGGTATCAGTGACTATTTGACAAAAATTATGCTTATGGGAACAAAGAAACATTCAACCCATGAAGCTCTTATGAACTATGCAAAGGCAAATGGTATTGTGCTCACACCACACAACTCAAAAGAAAGTATAACTATTAGTGCTGTGTGCCCAAAAGAGAGCATTCCAACAGCTATTTCTTTGTTGTCAGAAATTGCGTTTGACACAACTTTTTCTCTTGAAAACGGTGAAAAAGTTAGAAAGATGCTTTTGTCTCAGGTTGCTCTTTTGTCTGAAAACCCTGCATATGTTATGGACAGACTCATCAACTCAACTCTTTATTATAGAACTGGTCTTGCTAATCCAAAGTCAGGAACAAACATTTCTGTTTCAAGATTCAGATCACTTGATGCAAAAGACTACTTAGAGAGAATCTTTACACCAAGAAATACAATTATTTCTGTTGTTGGTGACACAAGTCAAGAAGATGTTTATGACCTTGTTAAGCTTCATTTCTTTGACAGAATGAAAGACGAAGAAAAAGAATATAAGAAACTCAAATATGTTTCAGCAATCAACAACTTCGTTGGCGACTGCAAGGGAAGAATCAAAAGACTCAACCAAACAAGAATCTCTGTTGTTTTCCCAACAGTTTCGTTTAAGGAAAAAGAGAAACATTTGATTGAAATTATGAAACCAATTTTGATTAAATACATCAAACTTGCATTGTCAAATCAAAACTATTATTTCGATACAAAAATAAAAACAAAGTATTATGCCAATAATGGACATATTGCATTTGAAATTACTGCTGACTATGACTTTGCTGTTGACCATCTTTACAACTTTGTTAGTGCACTTAAAACTGACATTAGAGATAGAGACATTTCAAGTGAAGAGTTTGAAACAGAAAAAAGAGTTTATATCACAAACTTCTTGTCAAATTGTGACAACGTTTTGGAACATGCTCTTTTGTCTGCAAAACAAATCGCTTTGACAAAGCAAACATTCAGTGAAAATTCTGAAAGATTGAAAATTGAAGTTTTGACAAACAAAGACGCAAACAGACTTATGGAAGAAGTTTTAGACTTTGAAAAGATGCTTGTCGTTTATGTTGGTCAAGATGTTGTTATTGATTATGATGAACTATTAGATTCAGTGTTACCAGCTGAATAGAAAGGGGTGTTTTGTGGCAAAAGAAAGAAATACTATTTCTGCAAAAAAGATTATTAACCTTATGGGGGTTATAATCTTTTCTCTTGCTTTCATTTTTGCTTGTATGAAGAGTATTTTGCCTTTTGGCAGACTTATTGTTTGCACTTTTGGTCACATAACATATCCATTATTCTTTATTTTGGCACTTATTCAGCTTGCAAAGTTCTTGGGATTTTCATATACAAGAAACAAAAAATCGACCGTTTACTTGCTTGTTGTTGTGTTTAGCTTCTTGTTTGTGGTTCAATCAATTTCAACCTATAAGGTTTTGAAAGAAGTTGTGAATATGAGAACATTTAAGGCGTACTTAAACTATTCATACACAACAAAAATAACAATGCTTGGTGGCTTTGGTTCAATCCTTGCTGGGGGCATTTCAGTTATTTTGGGTGGAATGGGAACAATCATTACTTTTGTGATATTGCTCACAATTTTCATTGGTCTCTTGATTGACTATAATAATTATGGAAAGTATGAACAAGAGCACATCAAGAAACTTAAAACAAAAGCCATCAGAAAAAAGGTTATGGAAAGTGACAAGGGTGTGACAAGCGATGGAGCAGTTCCATATTCATATGTAAATGAAAACGATGTTGTTGGAGAACTCAATGTTACTGAAGAAGAACTTGGTCAAGTTTCATCTCAAGAAGCACCATTTTATGGATATTCAAAAGAAGACATTGTTGGTGAGATAACACAAGGTGAAGAATATGAACAGACTGAAACATATAACAGTCAAATTAGTCAAACACAAAACAATTTTTCTGAAGAGTTTTATCAAGTGAATGCTTATCCAAATGCATACTCTGAAGAAGAGATGAATGAATATCGCAGAGACTTTATGAGAAAAACCTATGGTGTAGCTCCAACAATTGAACCTGCAAATGA
This sequence comes from Clostridia bacterium, assembly GCA_045596905.1. Taxonomy (GTDB): domain Bacteria; phylum Bacillota; class Clostridia; order Christensenellales; family UBA1242; genus RGIG1681. The sequence goes on along the minus strand of JAZODG010000048.1, from coordinate 20,955 downwards.
AACAGTTTATGACAAGCCTGAAGTTTCTATGCCAAGCATTGAACAATCAAACGAACAAGATGACTTTGATGATATTTACACAAAATATTCAAAGCCTGAAAACGATTTTGGTGGTTTTGAACAACCTGAACCATTCAGTTTGGGTGATGAAGAACAAAGCTCAGAAGTGAGCTTAGATGATGAGATTTCAAAAATACTCAACACTAGTGAAGATGAGTTGAGCTTTGAATCAAAACCAACAGGTGGGTTTGATGGATATGGGCTCACTCAAGAACCAGCAGTTCAAAACCTTGGTGGAGGTTTTGAATCAAGTCAACCATCACAGGTCTCAAGAGCTTATGTTGGTGGGGATATTCCTGCACAAAACCAAGGTATTATGACAGACATAGGAAAGCTTCAAAAGACTGTTGTTGTGCCACAAAAACCACTAGGAACTGAAAGGTTTATCAATGCTGGTATGCCTGGTGTAAGATATAATCCACCACCATTATCACTCTTAAAAACTCCAGTTCCAGACACTGGTAACTATGAAGAAGAACAAAATAGAAAGGCAACACAACTTGAAAATGTTTTAAAGGCATTCAATATTGAAGCGAAAGTTGTAAATATTATTCGTGGACCAAAGATTACTAGATTTGAACTTTCAGTTCCATATGGTGTCTCAATCAAGAGAATCCCTGCAATGGAACCAGATATTCAACGTAGCCTTGCTGCAAAAACTGTAACAATCAAAGCCCCAATTCCAGGTAGTCAATATGTTGGTATTGAGCTTGAAAATGACACATTCACAAGCGTATTTGAAAGAGAACTTTTGGAATCAAGTGAGTTCCAAAACGCAAAAGACCCACTTCCAGTTGCTATCGGAAAAGATATCTCTGGTGAAATCGTGGTTAGAAGCTTGGCAAAGATGGTGCACCTTTTGATTGCTGGTCAAACCGGCTCTGGTAAATCTGTTTTCATTCATAACATTATCATGAGCTTAATTTATAAGTACGGTCCTGATGACCTTAGACTTGTGCTTATTGACCCAAAGAAGGTTGAATTTAATATCTATAACGGGCTTCCTCACTTGATTACACCTGAAGTTGTTATGGGTGCTGACAAGGCAATTAATGCGCTCAAGTGGTGCGTTAAGGAAATGGATAGACGTTATGACATGATGAGTAAGGCAGGTTACAATAACATTGAGCCTTATAACAAGAGTGACCTTGTGAAGTCTGGTCAGTTTGAGTTCTTGCCATATATTGTCATTATCGTTGACGAACTTGCTGAAATTATGTGTGCAAACAAAAAGGAATCTGAAGTTTGCATTCAAAGAATAACTCAACTTGCACGTGCCTGTGGTATGCACTTGGTGTTGGCAACACAAAGACCTTCAGTTGATATTATCACTGGTGTTATCAAGGCAAACGTTCCATCACGTATTGCATTCAACGTTCAATCAAGCATTGACTCAAAGATTATTTTAAACACTGTTGGTGCTGAAAAACTCTTGGGTCAAGGTGATATGTTGTTTGCTCCAACAGGAACAAGTGTTATTTCAAGACTTCAAGCAGCATATGCAAGCGACTCAGAAATTGCTGCTGTTATCAAATATGACAAAGACAACAACAATTCGGCTTATGATGAAAGCATTGAAAGTAGCTTTAATGCTGAATCTGGCGAATCTGTTGATGTGGGTGGCATCGGTGGTGATGACCCATATGTTGATGCACTTTCAAAAGTTAAGGTTGATGAATACTTTAAGTCAGCGCTTAAAATCGTTATGACTCAAGGCTTTGCATCAATTTCATACTTACAACGTAGGCTTTCAATTGGTTATTCAAGAGCTGCAAAGATTATTGACCAAATGGAAGGTAAAGGATACATTGCGCCAGCAACAGGTGCAAAACAGAGAAAGGTTTTAATCACTCCTGAACAATTTAGAGATGCGTTCGGTGAGGATTTTAATACAATTTAAAAAAGAGGTAAAGAATTTGGAAAAAAGTGTTGGTGGTGTTGACCTTGAAGAACTCATGAGAGCTAGACAAGAACTTGACCAAGAAAGGGGTGTTGAAACAGACCCTGATATGTATAACGACTACAACAAAAGTCGTGAAGAAAGTTCTATTGAAAAGCCAGTTGAACAGGTTAGTGAACCTGAAGTTCTTCAAGATTATAGCAATAACGAAGAAACAAATGATTCTATGAACTATAATAATGATTTGGTTCAAAATGAAACAGCTTATGTTTCAGAAGAACCTGTTAATCATGACACTTCTGAAATCAATCAAGAAGGTTGGGTGGCAGACGATGCTGGCGATGATACAATTATTGGCATAACCCAATCTGTTTCTGATGTGGTTGAAAATGAAGATTTCCATGAAACTGAAACAGCTGAGACTTCTATGCCAGCTGAAGAAACTACTGTAGCTGCTGAAGAACCAGTGGCAGTTTCTCAGCCTGCAAATGAACCAAAAGATTTGAATATGTATGACATTTTTGCGCAATTCGAAGTTGCAGAAAATGCTGGTCCAAAATCAAGTCCAGAGCCAGAAGTTCAATCTGCACCAGTGACTCCGGTTGCTGAAGAAAAAAAGGTTGAAGAAGAAGACGATGATGAGATTATTAATCCTGCGACATTAGAAAATGCACAACCAACATTTGATTCAAACGAAGATAATGAAGAATCAAAGACTACAGGTTTTGAAGACCTTATCAATGAACTTTTGGCAGGTTATGACCTTGATGCTCTTGACGATGACGAACTTGAAGATGAGCCAGAAGAAAGTGTTAATACTCCTGTAGAAACCGTTTCGCAAGAAAAGTTTGAATCTGTTGAAGATGAAGACATTTCGAATGCAATCAATCAAACAATAGCTAGTCAAGAACTTATTGGTGAAGAAATTAGTTCAGAAGCAAAGCAGGCTGCTCAAGAAGATGTTTTTGCAGCATTTGACAAGTTTGCTGTTGAGCCAGCTTCTGAAGTTAAAGCTGAAGAACCAAAAGTTGAAGAACAACCAGCACCTGAACAACCTGTTCAAGAAGTGGAAGTTGAAGAAGTTCAAACTAGCCCTGCAGAAGAACTTTCAAGTCTTGAAGAGTTTGAAAATAGTCTTAAAGCAGACATTGAAAAATCTGAAGAACAAGCTGTTGAAGAATCAGTTGAAGAGACCACTCAAGAAACAGTGGAAGAAACTGCTGAAGAAGAACCAGACATCGGCAAGATTGTTGAAGAAATTTTGCCAATCACAAAAATGAATAAGCCAGAGCCAGTTGTTGAAAATGAAACAACTCAAGAAACACCAAAGGCTGCAGCAGAAGAAACTGCTGAAACTGAAGTTATCACTGATTATTCAAAACTTAAGGATATTTTGCAACAAGAACTTGAAGAAGCTGAAAGAGCAGAGATTGAACAGATTGAAGAAGTCAAATCTCAAGTAATCAAGATTGAAAAGACTTATAACGCAATTGAACAATTTAATTTTGTTGAAGAGATTGTTAATGATGAATTTAAAGAATCAGACAAGCTTTCATATTTGATTGGAAAAGATGAAGAAGGCAAGTGTGTTTATGGTAACTTTAAAGAACAATATAACCTTGCAATCTTTGGAAAGGAAGAAATTTACACAAATAACCTTGTAAACACTATTCTTTTGAGCTTGAGCTTAAAGAATGCTGTTAACGACGTTAACTTTATTATCCTTGATGCCAACGTTAACACAACATTCGATATTTATAACAAAAGTTCATATATTTTCTTTAATAGAATCGCAAAAACAAACAAAGAAATCTTAGATACTTTGATTGAAGCATCAAAAGAACTTGATGATAGATATAACAAACTTGCTAGCTTTGGTGTAAAGAGCATTGAACAATATAATCTTCAAGCTGGTGAAAATGGGCTTGAAACAATGCCATATGTTATTTTGGTGTTTAATAACTATACAAAGTCATCTCAAGCAACTGACAATGACAAGATTGTTGCATGCTTGCACAGAATGTTAAAATATGGAAGAATCGCCGGAATCTATTCGATTGTTGTTGCGACAAACCCAATTGAACAAGATGAAATCAACTTCAACTTGCCAACAAGAATCGCATTTAGAGATGTTGACGATTCAGTTTACACAATTGGTGAAGCCGGAGCAGCCAGCTTAACTGATGATATGGACGTTTTATATTCAAATATTATGGACGATAAAATTGTTCACTTGAAAACACCAAACATTAGCGAAACTGAAAAAGAATTATTGATTTCAGGGTTGGAGGAATAATCATGAGTGATATACAAATTGATGAAATTGTTCAAGATACTCCATTGTCCGTTAATAAAAAGAACAATAGATTTGGAAAGATAATGAACGTTGGTGTCATTTCGCTTGGTTGTGACAAAAACCGTGTTGACTCAGAGATTATGCTATCTTATTTGTCAAAAGCTGGGTTTAAGTTTACTTCAGACGCATCAAACGCTGATATCATTATCATTAACACATGTGGCTTTATTGAAGCTGCAAGGTCAGAGTCAATGGACACAATCAACGAAATGGTAAGTTATAGAGCTGATCCAAACTCAAGATGCAAAAGACTTATTGTTACTGGTTGTTTGCCACAAAAGTGGTCAGGTGACATGAGAAATGAGTTTCCTGAAGTTGATATTGTTTTGGGTATTGACCAATATCCAAATATTGTGAACATTATTAAAACATCTTTCGAAAAAGAAAAGAAGATTGTTAAAGTGGGAAGCACAAATGTGTTGCCTTATATTCAAGATAGAATTGTTACAACTCCAATGCATTATGCATATCTCAAAATTGCCGATGGTTGTGACAACTATTGCACATTCTGTACAATACCATATATCCGTGGCAGATTTAGGTCTATGGAAATTGACAACTTGTATGAAGAAGCTGTTAACCTAGTTGAGCATGGTGCATCTGAACTTATTTTGGTTGCACAAGATATTTCAAGATATGGCGAAGACAAAACAGGAAAGCCTGAACTTGTAAAACTTATAAGAAAGCTTTCAACTATTGAACACTTAAAGTGGATTCGACTTTTATATTGCTATCCTGAAAAGTTATCAGATGAGCTTTTAGATGAAATTATCAATAATCCAAAAGTGTGCAAATATATTGACATTCCACTTCAACACATTTCAGATAATGTTTTGAAGAGAATGAATAGAAAAACTTCACATAAAGACATTGAAACACTAATCACAAAAATTAAAAAGGCAGACAAGTTTATTGCTGTTAGAACAACTTTCATGACTGGATTCCCAGGTGAAACAGATAAAGACTTTAACGAACTTTGTGAGTTTGTTGAAAAATTTAAGCTTATGCATGTTGGATTCTTTGCATATTCAAAAGAACAAGACACTCCAGCAGCTGCAATGCCAAATCAAATTGATGAAGACATAAAAACAAGACGTCTTCTCAAACTCATTAAGATTCAAAAGAAGGTTGCAGCAGAAGTGAATAAGAGTTTTGTTGGAAAGACCTTAGAAGTTTGTTATGAAGGTATTGACTATGACAAACAGCTATTCTTTGGTAGATGCGAATATCAAACACCAGAAGCTGACACTCTTGTGTTCTTTAAGTCTAAAAAACCAATTGATATTGGAAAATTTTACAAGGTAAAAATAACTAAAGTTAAAGGTTATGATTTACAAGGAGAGGTTGAAGATGAAATTTAAAATGAATGTTCCTAATGCACTTACAATGGTAAGAATTTTTTGCACACCAATAATGGTGCTATTATTCTTATTGCCAATCCCAAATGCTATTGGTGTTTTTGTTGCACTTGGCATCTATGTTTTGGCATGTTTTACAGATCTTTTAGATGGAAAGATTGCTAGAAAATATAATCTTATCACAGACTTTGGAAAGTTTATGGACCAAATCGCAGATAAGTTTATCACAACAACTGCAATGATCTTGGTTTTATTTGAAGGCATTGCTTGGAAATGGCTTGCTATCACAATGCTTTTGATTGTTGTTTTGAGAGATATTTTGATTGGTGGCATCAGAATGGTTGCTGCAAACAAAAATTTCGTTATTGCTGCTGATATCTACGGCAAAATCAAGTCATTTTTCCTTGACTTTGCATCAATGATTTTGATGCTTTATGTTGGTCTTTCAAGAGTTTGCACTTGTGAAGCTGTTGAATATGTTAGATATGCAGGTCTTGCACTTATGATTGTTGGTGTTGGCTTAACAGTTATTTCTTGCGTTAACTATACATCAAAGGCTATTAAAAAATTAACTGAAGAAGAAAAGGTTGTTGAAGAATCACCTGTTGAAGAAGACGACGAATAAAGGAGATAATTATGGCTATTAATGATAAAGAAAAAAATCTTGAACAAGCGATTGCTCAAATAGAAAAATCTTTCGGAAAGGGCGCTATTATGCGTCTTGGCGACTATCAAGCACAAAACATTGAAGTTATTCCAACTGGTTGTATGTCGCTTGACTTTGCACTTGGCGTTGGTGGTGTTCCAAGAGGCAGAATTGTTGAAATCTATGGACCTGAAAGTTCAGGTAAAACAACAGTTTCATTGCATATTATTGCGCAAGCTCAAAAAATGGGTGGAACTGCAGCATTTATTGATGCTGAACATGCTTTGGATCCAACATATGCAGCAAGACTTGGCGTTGATATTAAAAACTTATATGTTTCACAACCAGATGATGGTGAACAAGCTCTTGAAATTTTGGAAAACCTTGTAAGATCTGGTTCGCTTGACGTTGTTGTTGTTGACTCTGTTGCTGCTCTTACACCAAAAGCTGAAATTGATGGTGAGATGAGTGAAAGTCACATGGGTCTTCAAGCAAGACTTATGTCACAAGCACTTCGTAAGCTCACTGCAATCACAAACAAAACAAAAACTTGTGTTATCTTCATTAACCAAATCAGACAAAAGATTGGTGTTATGTTTGGCAACCCTGAAACAACTGCAGGGGGCGTGGCTCTTAAGTTCTACACAAGTGTTCGTCTTGATGTTAGAAAAGGCGAAATCATTAAAGACGGTGACACGGCTGTTGGTGCAAGAACAAAAGTTAAGGTTGTTAAAAACAAATGCGCTCCACCATTTAAGGTTGCTGAATTTGATATGATTTTTGGAATGGGTATTTCAAATGAATCATGCATTTTAGATTTGGCTGTTGAACACGACATTATTCAAAAGAGTGGTGCATGGTTTAGCTATAACGGAGAAAAGATTGGTCAAGGCAAAGAAAACGTTAGAAAACTCTTGGTTGAAAACGTTGAACTTTGTGAAGAAATCTCTGCAAAACTCAAAGCACTTTTGCTTCCAAATCCAGTTGAAGAGGCTGCTGAATAATCTTTAAATAAAAAAGACTCAAGACGACAAAATCTTGAGTTTTTTTATGTCCAAATAATGCTTGGCTTTTATTATTTTAATTGACTTAATATTTTCGCTATGATAATATTAATATGTGGTAAATTGGAAATAATCTAAATATTATTTTTGTTTATACATATATAATTAGGGGGAACAATAATGATTTATGCTATTGTAGCAGTTGTTTCCTTGGCTGTAGGTGGCGTTGCATCTTACTTTATTACAGGAAAGGTGCTTGAGAAAAAATTGGGTAATGCCAAACATATTGCCGAAAAAGCTATTAAAGATGCTGAAGAAAAAGCATCTACAATTAAAAAAGAAGCTGTTTTAGAGGCCAAGGAAGAAGCGCTAAAAATCAAATCAGACTCTGAAAATGAATGCAGAGAAAGAAGAAATGAAATCCAAAAGATGGAAGCTCGTATTTTGGAAAAAGAAGAAAATATCGATAGAAAAAATGACTTGCTTGACAAGAAAATGCAATCTATCGATGATGCAAAACAAGAGCTTGAAACTAAAAAACAAGAACTTGAAGATGTTAAACAAGACATCTTGAAAGAAAAAGAAGGAATCCAAAAAGAACTTGAAAAAGTTGCTGGACTCACTCGTGAAGAAGCTAAAAAACAAGTTGTTGATGGAATCATCGACGACGCTAGAAAAGATGCTGGAAACATCGTTCGTGAAATTGAAAACACAGCACGTGAAGAAGGTGAAAAGAAAGCACGTGATATTATCACACTTGCCATTCAAAAATGTGCAACCGACCAAACTGCTGATGTTACCGTAACAACCGTTACACTTCCATCCGATGAAATCAAAGGTAGAATCATTGGTCGTGAAGGAAGAAACATTCGTGCAATCGAAAATGCAACAGGCGTTGACCTTATTGTTGACGACACTCCTGATGCAGTTATCCTTTCATCATTCGACCCAATCAGAAGAGAAGTTGCAAGACTCACTCTTGAAAAACTTATCACTGACGGAAGAATCCACCCAGCACGTGTTGAAGATATCGTTGAAAAAGTTAAGAAAGATATTGAAAACACTATCAAAGATGCTGGTGAAAATGCTAGTTTTGAAGCTGGTGTATTCAATCTCCATCCAGAACTTATCAAGATTTTGGGAAGACTTAAATATAGAACAAGTTATGGTCAAAACGTTATGAAACATAGCTTGGAAACATCTTATATCGCAGGTCTTTTGGCTGGAGAACTTGGTGCAAACGTTGCCTTAGCAAAAAGAGCAGGCCTCTTGCATGATATTGGCAAGGCTCTTGACTTTGAAATGGAAGGAACTCACATCTCAATTGGTGTTGATGTTGCTAAAAAGTTCAAAGAAAGCCCAGAAGTTATTCACTGTATTGAAGCTCACCATGGTGGTGTTGAATTTAAGTCTATTGAAGCTATTTTGGTTCAAGTTGCTGACGCTATTTCATCATCAAGACCAGGTGCAAGAAGAGAATCTCTTGATGCGTATGTAAAGAGACTTGAAAAGCTTGAAGCTATTGCAAACAGCTTTAAAGGTGTTGATTCGTCATTTGCAATTCAAGCCGGAAGAGAAATCCGTATTGCTGTTAAGCCAGAAGAAGTTGATGATGCTTCAATGGTTATCTTGGCAAAAGAAATTGCAAGAAAGATTGAATCTGAACTTGAATATCCAGGACAAATTAAAGTTAATATTATCCGTGAAGTTAGAGCATCTGACATTGCGTCATAATCAAAAAAACCAAGGTTCGCCTTGGTTTTTATTTTGCTAAATTTTCAAGTTTTTGTATAATTTTGTAAAAATAGTTAATATATTATAATATGTACAAAATTTTTGATTTGCATAATGATTATTTTTTGAAGATTGTAAATGATAATAAAAAGTCTGGCTATGTTAATAAACAAGACCACGCAGGCAGTATTATTTCTGCAATTTGGACGTCTGAGCTCAACGAAGATGAAACGTTTTCCATGTTAAAAAAAGCAAGCTCTTTTATTAATCAAAAAGAAAAGCTGCTGCTGGGCGTTGAAGACTTGCATTTTTTGAGAAAAGAAAATCTTGATAAACTGATTGATTTAAGACCTGTTTATGCAGGGCTCACTTGGAATACTTGCAACGCAATTGCCGGTGGTGCGCATGAAACGGGGAGACTTACAAATTTTGGAAAGAGTGTTATATCAAAACTTGAAAACAACTCAATTAAAATAGACGTCGCTCATCTTAATGAAGACAGTTTTAACGACGTTGCAAAAATATCAAATAAGCCTATGTTTTGTTCACATACTGCGTTTTATGGTCTTTGCAATAACCCAAGGAACCTAAAAGACTATCAAATAAAAATTATAATTGAGTCTGGTGGGCTTGTCGGTTTGTGTTTGGTTAGTCAGTTTTTAAACGGCACAAACAAATGCTATGTTGATGACATAGTAAGTCACATTGATTATTTTGCTTGTAAGTTTGGCATAGATAATCTTGCTATTGGAACAGATTTTTTTGGAACAAAGTTTTTGCCAAAAGGGTTAAAAGATTATAAAACACTAACAAAGCGATTATCTGAAAAGTTATTGAAAATTGGATACACAGAAAAGAGCATAAAAAAGATATTTTTTGAAAATGCAGACAGATTTTTTAAAGAAGTGGGTTAAGCCCACTTTTTTATGTATAAACAAGTTTTGTTTGGCAATAATCAATACAAGTGGAGGGGTTATGAATTTTAATGAAAGTCAAACAAGAGAAAATTTAGCAAAGAGCTTTGCAGCTGAGTGTCAAGCTGGTGCAAGATATCAGTTTATGGCAACACAAGCGCAATTGGAACAGCTTGTTTATGTTAAAGACACAATGAAGATGATTGCTAAAAACGAAATGGCACATGCTAAGCTTTTTTATGATTATATTGTGGAAAAATCGGGTGAATGTGTTGTTGATATTAGTGCCGATTATCCTTATGTTGAAACGAACTTAGAAAATAGTTTATGTGCAGAAATGAAGATTGAACAAGAAGAGTATGATACGCTTTATCCAGAGTTTGCAAGGGTGGCAAGGGAAGAAGGCTTCAAAGACATTGCTGAAAGTTTTGAGCTGGTTGCAAAGGTTGAAAAGACACATGCAAATATCCTTGAAATTATATGTAATGGCTATAAGAAAAATTCGCTATATAAAGGAAAATCTAAAAGAATATTGAAATGTTCAAACTGTGGACACTTAGATGAAAAGGCTGAAGGCTGGCAGGAGTGTCCATTATGTTCGCTCAATCAAGGTTATATCACTCTTGATTTTACTGAAGCTTTTGAAAATGCACTCAAAGAAGCTTAAAACAAAACATTTGAGATTGTCTCAAATGTTTTTTATATTATACAAAAATTTAAAGAGATTTTAATAATTGTTTACATTAAAGCTTTGCTTGTGATAATATAGACCTTGGAGAATTGTATACATGCGTGACATTTTAAAAATTATTAAAAAAGCAAAGAAAATAGCGTTGTTTTCACACTCAAATCCTGACCCAGATACCATTGGTTCAACACTTGCGCTTTATCAAGTGTTGTTATCTCAAAAAAAACAGGTCAGTTTATTTTGTGATGTTGAAAATGGTTCAAATTACGCATTTTTGAAATATTATGACAGATATAATACCGACAAACTTTCAGGTTTTGATTTGTATATTTCTGTTGATGTTCCAACAAATACAATGTTTGGAAAATATGAAGAAGACTTTGTTAATTTTGGAAATACCTTAAAGATTGACCATCATGGCAACGGTGTAGATTTTGCAAAAAAATCGGTAGTGAGAACTTATAGTGCTTGCGCAGTGCTTGTTTATGAGATTATAAAAAAGATGAAGGCAAAGATTACAACAGATATCGCAACGTCACTTTATTTTGGAATCTGTGGTGACACTGGACTATTTAGAAACACAAACACTGATAGCAAAACATTCAAGGTTTGCTCAGAACTTTTGGAGTATGGTGCAGAGATTAGAAGGGTTTATTCAGAGTTCTTTGATAAGAGAAATGTTTCAAACGTCAAACTCACATCAAACGCTCTTTTGAATGCAAAAATCAATGATGAACAAAAATATGTTATCATGAAAATAACAAAAGAAGATTTTGAAAGATTTGGTGCGTCTGAAACCGAAAATGTTGGAAACCTACCAAACACATACTTAAATTGTGGATATAAGCTTGCTTGTATATTAAAAGAACGTGAAGACGGCATTCATTGTTCATTCCGTTCTAAGTTTGAGTATGATTGTTCGCTTGTAGCGTCAAAATTTGGTGGTGGTGGCCACAAAAACGCTTCAGGTTGTGCAATTGATGCAACAATGGAAGATGCCATAAATATGGTTGAAAAAGAGATTCAAGAATTTTTACAATAAGGGGGAAGAAAAATGTTAACAGATATCGAAATTGCTCAAAGTGCAAAACTTTTATCAGTAAGGGAAATTGCAGTAAAGCTCAATATTGCTGAAAGCGACCTTTTGATGTATGGTGAAACCGTTGCAAAGGTTAAAAACTATGAAAAATATATTCAAAAGGCTGAAAAACAAGGAAAACTTATTCTTGTGACTGCTATGAGTCCAACAAAGTTTGGTATTGGAAAAACAACGGTATCAATCGGTCTTGCAGATGCGTTTTCAAAACTAAACAAAAAAGTGTGTTTGGCACTTCGTGAACCATCACTTGGACCAGTTTTTGGAATCAAGGGTGGAGCTGCTGGTGGTGGATACTCACAAGTTCTTCCAATGGAAGACATAAATTTGAATTTTACGGGTGATTTTGATGCTATAACATCTGCAAACAACCTTTTGTGTGCGATGATTGATAATCATATCTTTAACGGAAATGAACTTGATATTGACGCTGAAAAGATTTTGTTTAATAGATGCTTGGACGTTAACGACAGATCACTTCGTGACGTTAGCTATTATATTACCGGAAAAGACAAAGACGGCAACAAACAAAATGTTTTGAGAAAAGACCACATGACAATCACTGCTGCAAGTGAAGTTATGGCGATTTGTTGTTTGGCAACAAGTTTTGATGACCTTAAAACAAGACTTGGAAATATTATGGTTGCGCTCAACAAAAAGGGTGAGCCAATCTATGCCCGTGACCTTAAGGCTGAAGGCAGCATGGCAGTGCTTCTTAGAAATATATTGTGTCCAAACCTTGTTCAAACACTTGATCACACTCCTGCGTTTGTGCATCTAGGACCTTTTGCAAATATTGCACACGGTTGCAACTCTATTATGGCAACAAGACTTGGTCTTGCAACTTCTGACTATGTTATCACAGAAGCAGGATTTGGAAGTGACCTTGGTGCTGAAAAGTTCCTTGATGTGAAGTGCAGAATCGCTGGTGTTAAGCCAAACGTTGTTGTTTTGGTTGCAACGATTCGTGGGCTTAAATATCATGGTGAAATGCCTGATAATGAAACAGAAAACGCTGTTTCATACATTGAAAAGGGTATGAAGAACCTATACAAACACATTGACAACTTAAAGAATGTTTATAAAACAAATGTAGTTGTTACACTCAACAAGTTCTTGTCAGACACTGAAGAAGAAATCAAGTTTGTTATTGATGACCTTGCAAAACAAGGCGTTGACTGTGTGGTTAACGAATGTTTTGCTAAGGGTGCAGATGGAACACTTGACCTTGCAAATGCAGTGCTTGAAAATATGGGTGAAGCGAACCTTGAGTTTGCTTATGACTTAAATGATAAGGTTGAAAACAAAATTGAAGCAATCGTAAAGAAAATTTATGGTGGCGATGGAATTGTTTTGTCAGACCTTGCAAAAGATAAAATTAAGTTTATTAATAAATATAAATATGACAAATTGCCAATAATTATTGCAAAGACACAATTTAGTTTCACAGACGACAAAGCAAAGGTTGGAGCTCCAACAGGCTTTAAAGTTTCGGTTCGTGATATTGAACTTAAAACCGGAAGTGGCTTTATTGTTGTTATTGCTGGCGATATGATGCTTATGCCAGGACTTTCAAAAGTTCCAAACGCAGAAAGAATCGATATATATTCAGACGGAACAATTGTTGGATTGTCATAGGAGAAAAATATGGAATCAAAAAAAGTTAATATATTTGCGCTTTTATTGTCGCTTGTTATGTGCGTGTTTTCAATATATCTTGGAATGAGTGGCAAAGCGAAAAATGGTGTTGACGGTGACAATGGTTTGTCAGCATACGAAATTGCAAGACAAAACGGATTCACTGGAACAGAAAAAGAGTGGCTGGAAAGTTTGCAGTTTGGTGAAGATGGTTTGACTGCATATCAAGTTGCCGTTAATAATGGTTTTGATGGAACAGAAGGAGAATGGCTTCAAAGTTTGGACGGAAAGGACGGAACTGACGCCTTGGCTCCTGTTAGTGTTCAAGACATATATTTGGCATATATTGATTTGATTGGTAAAACCCAAGTGGAATATCCTTTTGAACAGTTTTTGGTTTATTATTATTCAGTAATACCAAAATATAGTGCAGAAACAGCAACACAACTTGCATACTCAACAACAGTGGATATTTGTTATACTTATTCAGAATACCTTTATTATGTTCAATCTGGCACGGTATCTGGTCAACCAGCACATAAAATTTTGCCTGATCGATCAAAAGTTTATCATGGTGTGGCTGCCGGTGCTGGTGTAATTTATGATATGTTTGACTCAAACACTGACGGCAAACTTGACACAGCATACATTATCACAAACTATCATGTGGCTTATCTTGACGGCTATTGCACAAATGATGACTATGTTGTTTATTATGACGTTAACTCAGGAACATACTTCACTGGAACAAAATATGATGAAGCTGACTTGCTTATTGGTATTGATAGATCAGATATTATTCCTGTAACATATCAATATTTCATGGAAGACACAATTACTATTCCTGAAACAGACGACATTATTGATTCGCATTTTTTAGATGAATCAAAAGGTGAATATTACGGAATTTATTTATATGGATATCAAACAAAAGACTCAAGAATAAACGCATCTTTTGTGGGTGGCTCTGCCGATAATGATATTGCTGTATTAAAGATTGAAAGAGACACACTTGAAGACGATGTTGCTAAGCTCTTCTTTGATTCTGAATATTATGTTCCAGCAACCTTGGGCGATAGCACAACAATCATTGGTGGCGAAGACGTTATTGCTGTTGGAAACCCATTGATTCCTGAAACATATAGTGGCATGACCATTGCTCAAGCAGAACAAGCATATATTGACGCTCTCTGCCTATCTTCAACAAATGGTATTGTAAGTGTTGTTTCTTGTGATTGCACATTTGGTTCAATCATTGACCCAACACAGCCAGTAACAATGCGTCTTATTCGTGTTTCAGCTGCAATCAACGCAGGAAATTCAGGTGGTGGGCTTTATGACTTATATGGCAACTTGATTGGTATTGTAAACTCAAAAATTGCAAGTTCTAGCTATGATAATATTGGATATGTTATTCCAATAAACACAGCAGTTGCGATAGCTGACCAAGTTATTAGCCAGTGCGAAGGCGTTACAAAAGAACATGACAACACAAGAATTTCAATTTTGACTTCTGAGTCCCTTGGCTTTAATTCAGAAAATGGCAAATCAAACTCAAGACCAATCACAAATGCAAATGGCAACAAAGAATGGATTGTTGAATATAATGTGATTGCAAAGAATGTTGATGATGCAGGCTTTGCAGCACTTGCTGGGCTTAAAGAAGACGATATAATCAAGTCAATTGAAATCGATGGCGAAACCTATGAGGCAGGTATTGATTTTAAAAATTATTATGATTTTGAAAGATTATTGCTTTTAGTTAAACAAAACACTTCAGCTATAAAATTGGTTGTTTCAAGAGTGGTTTCAGATTCGCTTCAAGATGTTCAATTAACATTTAATTTGACTTCAAATTTATTTGTTAAACTTAAATAATTTGGCAGGTGTATTGTCACACATAGCACTCTCAAATGCTGAATTCTTCACAATTTGACAAAATAACAATAGATACTACACAAACTCTAAATCTTGGCACATGTTTTTGTGCTAAGATTTTTTTTGTGAGGAGGAATATTATGGATATTAAATACAAAACTGACGGAAATGAAATTTGTGCTGAACTATCTGGTGAACTTGATGAGTGTTCTGCTGAGTATGTCAGGATTTCGCTTGATGACCTATTAAAACAAAGCCTGTCTGCAAAAAAATTGGTTTTAGATTTTTCTAAGGTGTCATTTATGGACAGCACGGGAATAGGAATGCTTCTTGGGAGATATAACAAATTTGCCAAAAACGATATTAATCTTTATATAAAAAATCCAACTTCTTATGTGAATAGAATTTTTGAAATGACTGGAATATATCAAATTATTCCAAAAGTGTGTTAAAGGAGAGATAAATGGAAAATAATAATTATTTTAAACTTGAATTTGAAGCAAAAAACATAAATGAAAGTTTTGCAAGGGGTGTTGTTGCAATGTTTGCGTCAGAATTAAAGCCAACACTTTCTGAAGTCAATGACCTTAAAACGGCAGTTAGTGAAGCTGTCACAAATTCGATTGTGCATGGATATAACGGCAAAGGTGGAAAGATTATTCTTGAGTCAAAGATAAAAGACAATAAAATTGATATAACCGTCACAGACTTTGGTGTTGGTATCGATGATATTGACATGGCTTTGCAACCATTTTTTACAAGCAAAGCAGATGAAGAGCATTCAGGCATGGGCTTTACTTTAATGGATTCATTTATGAGTTATCTTGAAGTTAAAAAGAACAGCCCTTCTGGGTTAATTGTTCATATGCAGAAGGTGATAAAAGGATAATGGAACAATACAAGCCTCTTGATATAGAAAAAACAAATGAACTTATCAAACTATCAAAAAGTGGCGATAAAGACGCAACTGACCAGCTTGTTCAGGGGAACTTTCCGTTAATCAAAGCCGTTGTAAAAAGCTATCTTAACAAAAATGTTGAATATGATGACCTTTATCAACTTGGCTGTGTTGGGTTTTTGAAAGCAATAAAAAACTTTGACCCAAGTGTTGGTGTTAAGTTTTCAACTTATGCTGTTCCAATGATTTCGGGTGAGATAAAAAGACATTTGAGAGATGATGGTCTCATTAAGGTTTCAAGGTCAATAAAGACACTAGCAATTAAAGTTAAGGCATATATTGAAAAAATAAAAAACGATACGGGTGAGTCGCCACATCTTGATGAGATTTCAAGGCATTTTGGGGTTGATTTGGAAGATATTGTTATTGCACTTGATTCTTGCCAGCAAACGATATCAATTCAAGCCAAAATCGACGAAAATGACCCAAATAGTCAAAATATTATAGACAAACTAGCAGTGTTTGATAAAAGTGATGAAATGATTGAAAAATTCACCTTAAAAAATGAAATTATGAATTTGCCAGAGCGTGAAAAGAAAATAATTTTGCTCAGATATTTTCGTGGCAAAACACAGGGTGAAGTTGCTCAAATTATGGACATATCTCAAGTGCAAATTTCAAGAATAGAGTCAAAGGTTATTGAGACTTTGAGAAAAAAACTTACATAAAACAAAATAGACAGGAAAAATTTTTCCTGTTTTTTTATGTCATAAAATGAGTGTGAGTTTAATAAATTTTTATAGTGACAGGTTGGTTTTTGTCAGTTGACAATATGTGACAAAATATTAAACGAAACAACATTTTTAGAAATTTTATGTGTTGCTCCTGTTTACGTTTGATGATTAAAATAGAGGAGTAATTTGTATGAAGATATTGTGTGTAAAATTGAGAACAATTTCGAAGATGCTATCTTTATCACTTATTGCAGTAATTTTGGCTACAGTTATATTTTTTACAAATTCAGGCACAATTTATTTTGGCTACGCATCAAGATTAGTGCCGATATATTCTGTAGAAACTAGTGAAAAAAAGGTCGCTCTCACATTTGACGCAGCGTGGGGTTCAGATAAAACATTAAAGATAATAAATTCGCTTTCAGAAGCAGGAATCAAAGGAACTTTCTTCCTTGTTGGGTTTTGGATTGAGCAAAATGCAGACAAGGTAAAAGCCATTGATGAAGCAGGTTTTGATATTGGGACTCATTCAAACACCCACCCAAAAATGAGCACATTATCAGAAGCTAAAATGAAAGAGGAACTTGAAATTTCTATGAATATGATAACCAACATCACAGGCAAACCTGTAAAGTTTTTTCGTGCGCCGTTTGGAGATTATAACGATAGTCTTTTAAACGTTGCAGGAAACTTGGGGCTTAAAACCATTCAATGGGACGTTGACTCTCTTGACTGGAAGGGGTTGTCTGCTGGTGAAATTTTGTCACGGGTAAAATCTGGTGTAAAAAATGGTTCAATCATTTTATTTCACAACAATTCTGACCACATTCTTGAAGCGATTCCACTTGTTATTTCATATTTGAAAGCTGAAGGTTACAGCATGGTAAAGATTTCTGAACTTGCTTATGAAAATAATTACATAGTAGATAACAACGGATTACAGAAACTAAAAAAACAATAAGGAATAAATTATGAATAATACTTCTTATGAGAACAATAATAATGTTTTAATCAAAGGAAAAATTGTAAAGCTTCCTGCATACTCACATACAGTTATGGGTGAAGGATTTTTTGAAATGTATGTTGAAGTTGAAAGACTTTCTGAAGAAACAGATATTTTGCCTGTAACCATTTCAGAAAGATTGATTGAAGGTTTTAGTCTTGGAGATATAATTGGAATCGTTGGACAATTTCGCAGTTATAACAAACTTGAAGGCGAAAGAAGTAAGTTGATGTTGACAATATTTGTAAAGGAGCTTGTTGACCCAGAACAAATATCAGAAATTAATCAGGTGAGTTTGGTTGGTTATATTTGCAAAGAACCAATTTATAGAACAACACCATTTGGTAGAGAAATTTGCGATGTGCTTTTGGCAGTTAATAGAGCATATAACAAAAGTGATTATTTGCCATGTATTGCATGGGGAAGAAATGCAAGGTTTGTGAAAGACCTTGGCATTGGCGAAAAACTTGAAGTTCAAGGTAGAATCCAAAGCAGAAGATATCAAAAAAAGATTAATGAAACAACAACCGAAACAAGGGTTGCTTATGAAATTTCTTTGTCTAGTGTTATATTGTCGCAGAATATAGAATTTAGTAATTTATCAAACTATGAATTTATTGAAAGAAACAATGATTCAGTAGCATTTGCTGAAAACTAAAAAAGACCTATCAAAATATCTTTTTGATAGGTCTTTTTTTAGTTAGTTCTTATTTAGTTTTAAAAGGTCCTTTAAAATATAAAGGTTTTCATTGGTTTGCCCACACAGAACAAACGATTTGTTTTTGTTGATTTTAACAACAATATTGTTTCCAAATGTCAAATTAATTTCTTCAATGTCGGCGTAATTATAGGTTGTTGGTTTTTTAGCGTCTTGTTCAGTTATAGCAAAGTTTTCGGCAAAAATTTCAAGTTTAACTGTTTTCCAAAGTTTTTTTGGTTCTTCAAGACTTTGTTTTAAAATTATGTTTTCATAACAAACCATCGCATTAACATCAAAGCCTTTTGTTGTGAGTGATGAATACAAAAACTCATCAATATCATCAAAAGTTTTGATTTTGTTTGAAAAGAGAATATATCCTTCTGGCGAAAATTCAATCGCACCCAAGCAGTTTGAGCATTTTACACATGAAAACTCTGAATAAAGTGTGAAAAATGAATTGCATTTTGGGCAGCAATACATGATTCTTTCAAGCAAAGACGCACGTTTGTCTGACTTCATAAAAACAGGGTATTTTCTTGTGTAAACCGTTGCAGATGAAGGGATAACCTGATTAAGATATTCGTTGATTTCATCTTCTGAAAATCCAACAAGTTTTCTGTGTAGCACAGTAATATGTTGTGCAGGATAAATTTTTGTTTTTCTTTGAACATCTGACCAAAGTGGGTTTGCAAAGAACTCTCCAGGAAATGTTAAGAACTTAATATCAAGATTTGTGTCAAACATGAAAGAAGTTGTCTTAATTGAAAGTGGTTGGTTATCACCAAAAATGCTTGGATATTCACCATTTATAAACACAAGTGAATAGTCATTTTCTTTAAGCACTTCAATAGCTTTTAAAAGCTTGTCATATTTACTTTTTGAAATTGTTCCACGAATAATTTCAAGAGTGGTTTGATTATTCAAAAACACAAACTTATTTTTAACACTACTTGAAATTAGATATTTTCCAAACTCAGAAATATTGAAACACAAAAACAATGAAGGTTCTTTTGCTTCAATATCTTGTCTTTCAAGCTGATATGTTTTTGCTTTAATTTTGCAAATAAGTTTATTTGGTGGCAAAGCAAAAAATTCGCTATCAATTATTTTTGATTGTCTCTGTTTTTCCATAATTAAATTATAGACAAAAAATTATAATTGTCAAAATGAAATTGTTGCGTGATATAAATAATTAATGTATAATTTAAGAGTACATTATTTTTTAGGAGCTACACTATGGATTTATTTCAAAAATGTAAAGACTTTAAACTTGCAAAAGAGATAAAAGCTGCAGGTATTTACCCATATTTTCACACCCTTGAATCAAAGCAAGATACCATTGTTGAAATGGAAGGTGGAAGAAGAATTATGGTTGGTTCAAACAATTATCAAGGTTTAACCAGCCACCCAAGAGTTATCAAAGCTGCTGTTGAAGCAACAGAAAAATTTGGTTCAGGCTGTTCAGGTTCAAGATTCTTGAACGGAACAACAACTCTTCATATTCAACTTGAAAAAGAGCTTGCTGAATTTTTGGGCAAAGAAGACTGTGTAACAATGAGCACAGGCTTCCAAACAAACCTTGGTGTTATTTCAGCCATTGCAGGCAGAAAAGACTATATTTTCTGTGACAAAGAAAACCATGCATCAATCTATGACGGTTGCAGACTTTCATATGCAACAATGGTTCGTTTTAACCACCTTGACTATGATGAACTTGAAAGAAAAATCCAAGAAGTTCCAGCAGATGCAGGCATCTTGATTGTTACCGACGGTATTTTCTCAATGACTGGAGACATTTGCGACCTTCCAAGACTTGTTGAAATCAAGAAAAAATATGGTGCAAGACTTATGGTTGACGATGCTCACTCATTTGGTGTTTTAGGAAAAACCGGTGCAGGCACAGCAGAGCATTTTGGACTTATTGATGAAGTTGACCTTATTTATGGAACATTCTCAAAATCACTTGCTTCAATGGGTGGATATTGTGGTTGTTCACATGAAGTGGCTGAATATATCCGTCACAACTCAAGACCATTCATCTTCAGTGCATCAATCACACCAGGTTGTCTTGCTGCAACACTTGAAGCTCTCCACATTTTGAAAGAAGAGCCAGAAAGAGTTGCTCATCTTACTGAAGTTGCTGAATATATGAGAAAGTGCTTAAGAGAACGTGGAGTTAAGTTTGCAGACAGCAAAGCACCAATCATTGCACTTTTCACATATGAACAAGAAAAAACTCTTCTTGTGTGCAAGAGATTGTTTGAAGAAGGCGTTTATGCAAACCCAGTTCTTCCACCAGCAACACCACCAGGACAATGTCTTGTTAGAACAACCTATACAACAACACA
>JAZODG010000047.1:0-60711 GCA_045596905.1 Clostridia bacterium | reverse complement strand
TTGTAATATTTATATTAGTTTTCCTACTTTTAAACAAATAACATAAATAAGCATCATTGAAACAAATGATTTTATATACCCAAACATTTTCGACATTGGAAAAATCGTTTGTATAAATTCAAACAATAAATTGATTCCAATAAAAAATACAACAAACTCCAAAATCATCAAATAACCCAAACCGTTGCAATAAGCAAAAATATAAAAACAAACATTATCAAAAACGCTCCAATTATAACAGACAAAAAATTAGAAAAAGATTTTGATACATTTTCAAACATATCTGAAAAACTTCCATCACCAACAAAGCTTGATGCAACCGACAAAAATTTGAAACCAAAAATAAAAATTATCGACAGAACAATAGGTCCAGTTAATAACGAAAAAAGAATAAAGATTGAACAGACACCAAAAGCGTTTTTAACTAAAATCGAACAGCTATGCAAAAAATCAAACCCTTCTGAAACATATCCACCAAGAACAGGAACATAATTTTTTATTGCAAACTTTGTTAGCTTTAAATTGACTCCATCTTTCACCCCACCTGTGATAACATTCACAACTGAAATCAAACCAAGTAAAGAGAAAAATAAAATAATCGTATACTTAAACACAAGTTTAAAAAGATCAATAACCTTATCAAAAGATTTGTTTTTAAAAAATGAACTAAACACCGAAAGCAAAAAAATTGAAACAGCAAGTGGAAGCAATACAAACCTGATTATATAAGATCCCGTGTTGAGTAAAAAAACCGAAAATGAACTATATATTGTTGAGCTAGTAACTGACCCTGAAAGCGTTATCAAGCTTATTAATATTGGAAACAATATCGCAGAAAATTTAAAGATTGAATCAACAAAATCTGCAACCGTTTTATAGTAAGTTTTAAACAACGATAAAACTAAAAAACAAAACACAGTAGAAAAAATAATTTTTACACTTCTTTTCAAATCAATATATTTGTTTAAACAAAATGTTTTGAATACTTCGAAAATAACAATGCAGATAAAAAAATAAATAAAAAAACGCAAATTTTCTTTAAATTTCAAAGAGATTTCTTCTTTTAACTCAGCAAATAGATTTTCGTAGTTTAAATCAATCTCACCATTCAAAACCTTGGTGGCAAAATCTTTAAAGGAAAACACACCAATTTTTGAGTCGTTTTCTAAATATTCATCAAGCCCGGAAGTGTCTATATCATCTAAAATTTTATTTGTGTTTGATTCTAGTTCCTGGGATAGTTCATCATCACTATATGCATATGCTGTTTGAATGTTGGAGCTAAATAAAAATATTAACAAAAAGAAAATAGCAATAAAAACAACTTTCTTATTATGGGAAGCGTTATACCACATACAACAAGTTTCCCTCCAAGTATTACTTTTGAAGCAATGGTTTTGTTTCCAAAATCTTCAACGATATCTGCAGTGAACTCAGTGATATATCCAACACCAATCACCTTGATAATCAGCTTTATAATATCAAAATCAATTACAAGTTTTTCGCTGGTTTCCATAAAAAAATCAACAACATTTTCAAGCATTTCAAAGCAAAGCATAAAGATTAAAACGCCACCACAAATACTAACAATCAAAGAAATTTCACTGCTTTTATTTTTGATAATTGCAGATAAAAACACCGTAATCAATGCTATTGATATAATTTTTAACAATATATTTCCCCTTTTGCGTTTTTAATACAATTCAAAAAGAGTTTTGATTGAACCAAACAAATCACTAACCATTGATAAAACAATAGCCAAAACTATAACAAGTCCAGCAAGACTTGACAGAGTTGCTAGGTCCCCCTTTCCCTGATGCTGAAACAACTGACTAATAACAATCGTCAAAATGCCAATAGCAGCGATTTTAAATAAAATAGAAATATTCATATACTCACCATAACAGAATCAATACAACCAACCCTATTGCAATAAAAAGTTTAAAACCAACTTCACCTTTTGTTTGAATTTCTTTTGTAGTTTTTTCTAATTGCTCTTTAATAATCTCTAAAACACCATTGACTTTTTCAAGCTCAAATTCTTGATTGCCCGAACCGATATTTTCAAAATACGCTGTAATAAGTTTTATTAAATTTTCGTCAAAAATATATCGTTTTGCGAAATTTTCATTAAACTTATATAGATTATTGTTATTTTGAAATATATTTTGCAGATTTGCGTTTTTGTTATTTTGCATGATTTTATACTCATTAATAATATCAATAATATTGTTTTTAGACACTACTATTTTGGACTTATAAAACATCAAAAAATTATCAAGCATTTCCAAAAATAATTTCTGCTTTTTATATTTTTCTTTAAAAAAATATCCTATCAAGCAAATCAAAATAAAGATTGTTATCAAAACAAAAAATTTCATAGACTAATTACATGGCAAAAATATTGGCTGTCTTTTTTCATTAAAAACTCCTTCAATCGTACCCACTCCATTTCTTTTTGATAAAACAACAAATCTTTCAAAATATCCACTAGTCATTAGCTCACAAAAACTTTTTTTGTTTTTAATGTCGTCAATACAATTTGCGTGCGCAGTTGCAATAACCGAAACACCTGACTTGATAGCATAGGCAACCGACTGCATATCACTTATCTCTGAAATTTCATCGGTGGCAATAATAGTTGGGTTCATAACCTTAAGTGAATGATTGAAAGCAAAATATTTATTTGAACCACTAATCACGTCAACATTTTTTCCTATATAAATTTCTTGAGAGAACCCAGCTAGTTCAAATCTTTCATCTGCAACCAAGATATTTTCTGTGTTGTATTCATCTGAAAGTTTTTGAATGATATCACGGAGCATTGTTGTTTTTCCTGCCCCAGGTGGAGAAATTATTAGTGTGTTTTTTAGTCCTGTTTCGTCAATTAGATATTTTATGATTTCATTTGAAACACCTTGAATTTTATGGCCAAATCTAATGTTTAATGAAGAAATTTTGTTTATCATCATCAAGTTATCATTTTCATAAACAGCAGTGCCACAAAGCCCAATTCTCACCCCATTGTCAGTTGAAATATATCCGTTTTTAATTTGGTCAATATATGCATAGAGCGATTGTTTTGTTGCTATCGAAATAATATAAGAAATCAAATCTTCAGTTGAATAATATATCTCATTTTTCATTCCGTCATTAATTACAAGTTCAAATAATCTACCCTTAAAATTAACCTGCAGGGGCTTATCTTTTCTGATTCTTAATTCATAAACATACTCTTCTGGAAAGTCTTTTGTTATTGCCAAATAAAGCCATGTAGGCAAAAGATTTTTCAATAATATTCTCCTAGTTAATAATATTTATGATTAAAAACACATATGATTTTTTTGCAAAAAAAAATATGTCGAAAAACGACATATTTTTCATTTTATTAAATTATACTCTTGACATGTAAGAACCGTCTCTTGTGTCGATTCTGATCTTGTCGCCATTGTTTACAAACAATGGAACTTGAAGAACAAAACCTGTTTCAAGTTTTGCTGGTTTGTTGCCAGCTTTTGATGTGTCGCCTTGAACACCTGGTTCACATTCAACAATTGTAAGTTCTACAAAGTTTGGTGGTTCAACACTGAACGCTTCACCTTTATAGAATGCAATTTGTACGTCCATGTTTTCAGTGATAAATTGAAGAGCTTCTTCAACTTGGCTCTTATTGAGTGGCAATTGTTCATATGTTTCATTATCCATGAAGTAATACAAATCACCATCACTGTAAAGATATTGCATTTGTTTTCTTTCGATTTGAGCTTTTTCAAACTTTGTTACAGGGTTGAAAGTCATTTCGATAACTTGTCCTGTAATAACGTTCTTTAATTTTGTTCTAACGAATGCAGCACCTTTTCCTGGTTTAACGTGCAAAAAGTCAACTACAACATAAACTTTTCCTTCATATTCAAAGGTTACACCTTTTCTTAAATCACCTGCAGTAATCATAAATCCTCCAAAAATCTATTTATAACATACTAATATTAACACAAAATATGCCAAAAATCAATGTATTTTGTTATATTTTAAGTCCTAATTTTCAAATAAGTACACTATTGTTTCAACAGCACCGTTCTTATTTTCATACAGCCCGATAGTTTTTGAATCATATTCAACAAAAAATGGCTCTTTGTTTTCAGAAAACAATAAGTTTTCTGCGCTAGTTAATCTTGTTCCACAGAAGAATTTTTTTGCCAAATCACTATTATCAAGCGTTATTGTTTTAAAGTCAGAAAATAATGACTTTATATCAATAATTTGTTTGTTTTGTTCAAGTTGTTCAAGTGTTACAGCATTATCTGTAACAAACCTGCCACTCTTTGTTCTAATTATAACCGGAGTTGTTGAAACTGTGCCAAGCCTGTTTGCGATATCACTAAACAGTGTTCTAATGTAGGTTCCAGCTGAACAATGAACCTTAAACAAAAACCTATTTTTTGAGACTTTTTTCAAAAGTTTAATGTCATAAATTTCAATGTCTCTTGATTTTATTTCAAACTCAACGCCTTTTCTAGCTAAGTCACAAGCCTTTTCGCCATTGATTTTTATGGCTGAAAACTTTGGTGGAACTTGTTGAATTTTTCCAATAAACTCAGTCAAAACTCTCTCAATTTGTTCCTGCTCAATTTCAACATCTTCAGTTTTAATCACTTCACCAAAACTATCAAGCGAATCTGTCATAATACCAAACTCAACTTGAGCGATATATTCTTTGTCTTTGGTTAAAAAATAGTCAAAAAATTTAGCTCCTTTGCCAACACCAAGTGGCAAAACCCCAGCAGCTGCAGGGTCCAAAGTTCCAAAATGTCCAACTTTTTTTGTGCCTAGAATTTTCTTAACTTTGCACACAACATCTGATGATGTCATTCCTGTTGGTTTTATTATATTCACAAATCCCGAAATATTAATCATTCTTCCATCCTAAAACTGAGAGTGTGCTATCAATAAGTTTTTGTTTCACTTCTTCATATTCACCAAAGATTTTGCAACCACTTGCATTCAAGTGTCCACCACCACCAAAAGTCTCTGCAACAGCTCTGGCTGAAACATCGCCTTTTGACCTAAAGGAAACCCTAAAGTATCCTTTGTCGTCTTCAGAAGCCAAAATACAAAACTGAACACTCTCAAGCTGAAGTGGCAAATCTGGAAATGCGTCAGTGTAATCAAGTGTTGTGCCGGTTTCAATGAAGTCTTGCCTTCTAAACATAACAAGTGCAAACTTGTTTTTAGCATAAAACTCCATGTAGTTATATACCTTTTTAAGCATTGCGAAGTTTTCTATTGTCATTGAGTTAAACAATGGCGTAACCACTTCTTCAATTTTAAACCCACCGATTTTCAAGATTTTTGCAACGGTTGTCATTGTTTTATCCGACACAGAGTGTGTGAACTTGCCAGTATCGGTCAAGATTCCTGTTAAAAGGAACTTGCAGATTTTTTCATTCATGGTTATACCAAGCTTACTGATGATATCAAACAGCATTTCTGCTGTTGAAGATGCTGTGATAACATAGTTTAACTTGCCATAGTTTTCATTAGACAACGCATGGTGGTCAATTACAACAACATTTCTAACACCTTTGCGATATGTGTATTTATATTTTCCAAGTCTATTTTCGTTTGGAGTATCCAAACAAACGGCAAGGTCATATTTATCTTGTGTTTTTTTATTTATAAACGACAGGTCACCATAAATTTTAAAGTTGAGTGGAAAGTTTGAGTTTGAAAATACATCAACCTTTTTGCCCAAAAGTTCCAACGCTTCCTTGAGCGCTAAAGATGAACCCATGGCATCACAGTCGCTATTAATGTGAGAATAAATCGCAACAGATTCGGCAGACTTTAAACTGTTTATAACCTTATTCAACATCTGACGAATCCCCTTCAGATTCAGTTTGTGGTTCTAAAATTTCAGGTGTCTCTGTTTCAATTTTCTCAAACAACTTCATTATTCTTTCAGCTTTTTCTTCAACTTCGTCAACAATAAACATGAGTTCAGGAACATTTCTCATCTTTAAGTTATGAGCCAAATCATATCTGAGTGTTTTTTTGTTGTCGTTAAGTTTTTTAACGATTCTTGTCTTTTTTTCTTTTTCACCAAGAACACTTACGTAAACCTTAGCAAAAGAAAAGTCTGAAGTGGTTTCAACTTTCATAACAGAAATAAGCGATGTTGCAAAATCAATATCGTCAAACTTTGAAATGATGCTAGCAAGTGCCTTTTGGATTTCAGCATCAACTCTGCTCATTCTTTTGTTATTAGCCATAATTCCCCCTAAAAAATTAAGGCGCTTGAAGTAATCTCACGCCCTAACATTTATATTAATTGATTCTTTCAAGTGTGTATGTTTCAAATGTATCACCAACTGCAAAATTAGTAAATCCTGCAAATGTTGCACCACATTCAAAACCTGCATCAACGTCTTTAGCTTCGTTCTTTTCTCTTTGAAGTGATGCAATTTCGCCTTCAAAGATAATCTTGTCGTCTCTAAAGATTCTAACTTTATTGCCACGTGAAATTCTACCGTCTTTAACGTATGTACCAGCAATCAAACCAACTTTGCTTGCTTTGAATGTAGCACGGATTTCAGCATGTCCTGTGATAACTTCCTTATATTTTGGAGTTACCATCTTATTGATTTTATCGGTGATATAATCAAGAACTTCATAGATAATCTTTGAGTTTTTGATTTCAACCTTATATTTGTCAGCCATAACCTTTGCTTTGAAGTCTGTTTTTGTGTTAAATGCAACAATAAGTGCATTTGAAGCTTGTGCAAGGCTAACATCATTTTCGTTAACGGCACCAACTGAACCACTAACAAATCTAACCTTAACTTCTTCATTTTGAAGTGTTAAAAGTGATTGTTTGAGTGCTTCAACTGAACCTTGAACGTCTGCTTTAACAATAACATTATAGTCTTTGAAATTGCTGTCAGCAATCTTGTTCATCATGTTTTCAATTGAAAGGTCAGCACCTTTAATCATGTCAACTCTAGCTTGATTTTGACGCTCTAAAGCAACTTGTCGACTCATCTTTTCATCAACAACAAAGAGTTCGTCACCAGCATTTGGAACGCCTGAAAGACCAATGATTTGAACAGCGATAGAAGGTCCAGCACTCTTGATTCTTTCATTTTTATCGTTCATCATTGCACGAATCTTACCTGTGCAAGTTCCAACAACAACATAGTCGCCAACATGGAGTGTACCATTTTGAACAAGAACTGTTGCAACAGCACCAAGACCCCTGTCAAGCTTAGCTTCAATGATTGAACCTGAAGCTTTTCTGTTTGGATTTGCTCTCAAGTTTTCATATTCTGCAACAAAGAGCACCATTTCAAGAAGCTTGTCAACGTGTGTTCCGTGTTTTGCATCGATTGGAACGATGATTGCATCGCCGCCCCATTCTTCAGGCAATACGTCGTGTTGAGCAAGTTGTGTTTTAACGTTATCAATATTAGCGCCAGGCTTGTCGATTTTGCTGATAGCAACAATCATTGGAACTTGAGCGCTCTTGATTTGTTTGATTGATTCAATTGTTTGCGGCATGACACCGTCGTCAGCAGCAACAATCAAAATCGCAATATCAGTAAGTTTTGCACCACGTTCACGCATAGCAGTAAATGCTTCGTGTCCTGGAGTATCAATAAATGTGATATCTTCGCCGTTAAGCTTAATTGTGTAAGCACCAATGCTTTGAGTGATACCACCAGCTTCACCAGCAACGACGTTTGTTTTTCTGATGCTATCAAGAAGTGATGTCTTACCATGGTCAACGTGACCCATAACGCAGACAACTGCAGGACGTTTTACAAGGTCAGATTCTTCGTCAACAATGCTTGAGTATGAATCAGCAAGTTTTTCTTCGAATGATTTTTCAACCTTCTTTTCAAGTGTGATTCCAAATTCGCCAGCAACAAGTTCAGCAGATTCGAAATCAATATTTGAGTTGATGTTAACCATCATTCCCAAAAGCAAGAATTTACCCATAAGTTCAGGAACTGACTTTCCGATTGCTTCAGCAAGAATCTTAACAGTTAAGTTATCGGTTGTGATAACGGCATGTTCAATCTTCTTAACAACCTTTTGAACAACTGGAGCTTCTTCTTTTGATCTGTTTTTATAAACTTTTACAACGCCATCTTCGTCCATTGAACCTTCATCACTAACATAACCACGCATAAGAAGTGATTTTTTGTTAAGTGATTTCTTTTCTTCACCTTTATCATGTGACTTTTTCTTTGGAGCACTATGTGTGTTGTTTTTAGCAAGTGTGCTAGCGTCAAAAGTTTCTGTTGGTCTAGCAAGTCTTGGACCATTTGCTACTCCACCAGCACCAAATGGCTTTCTTTGACCATTTGGACCACCCATAGGTCTGTCACCTGGCTTTCCAAATCTTCCACCAGCTGCATTGTTTTGGTATGAACCTTGTCTTCTGTCGCCATAGTTGTTATCAAACTTACGTTCACCAGTAGCAACAAATTTTCCACCTTGTCTGTTTTGTTGATAACCACCTTGTTGTCTGTTTTGATAACCACCTTGACGTTGTTGACCATTAAAGCCACCTTGTTGTCTGTTTTGGTAACCATTTGCACCATTATAGTTTGGTCTGTTATCATATCCAGATTTTCTTGCGTCAGCAGTTCTATCCATAACAGGTCTGGTTTGTATTGTATTCTCAGTCTGTGCAGGACTCTTTGCAGCAGAAATAACTGGTGCTTGTTTTACAGCAGCCTTTTCTTCAACCTTTGCAGGAGCAGAAACAACTGGTGCTTGTTTTGCAGCACTAGCTTTCTTTGCTTCAATAATTTTCTCACCAACTGAGCCAAGTCTTTGTCTGAAAGACTTAACTCCCATTGCAAGCTTTGAAATTCCATTAGACTTAATAATATTCTGCAAGTCTCTGATGTTTGAAAAATCTAATTGTGTTTTGTTTTCTGTTTTATTCAAAGTTTTTCCTCCACGACTAAATATTAGTCAAATTTTTATTTATGGCTTCTGCCAAGTTTGTATTTTCAATGGCAATAGCCTTTATACTTTCATTTTGCATTAGCTCAAAAAACACATCTTTGCCAAGCAAAATTACTTCTAAATTTTTTGTCTTAGAAAACTTTTTCAGTTTTTCAAGACTTGATTCCCCCAAAAGCTCTGACGCAATAATGAGTTTTGGATTTCTCATTTTAATTATGTCATCAACGCCATACTTTATTTCACGGGACTTTATCGCAAATCCAATATATGTTTTAATTTTTGAAATTTGAGAATTCATTTTTTAGTTCCTCATAAAATTCTTGTGGGACAACTGTTTTAAAAACCCTGTTAAGTGACCTTGACTTTAAGCATATCTTCAAGCATTCTTCACTTTTGCAAATATATGCACCACGGCCATCAAGTTTTTCATTTTTTTCTATCTTGAATTCGTTTTCTTTGTTTTTAACAATCTTAACAAATTCTTCTTTTGAACCTTTTTTCTTACAAGCAATACAAGTTCTTTCAGGTTTGTGTGTCATTTTAACCCCCTAATTAGTCAAGGCTAATATCTTCTGTTCCACTGAAGATTCCACCAATGTCATCAACGTCTGTGTGACTAGCATCAAAAGTAGATTCTTCTCTAGCTTTGCTTTCGCTCTTAACATCAATCTTCCAGTTTGTAAGTCTTGCAGCCAAACGAACGTTTTGACCACCCTTTCCGATTGCAAGTGAAAGTTTGTCATCTGGAACAATAACTCTTGCAGACTTTGTGATTTCATCAATTTCAACTGAAATAACTTTTGCTGGAGAAAGTGCTCTGGCGATATATTCAAATGGGTCATCAGACCAAACGATAATATCGATCTTTTCACCACCAAGTTGGAAAACAATTGAGTTTACACGAACACCCTTTGCACCAACACAAGCACCAAGAGCATCAACGTTAGGGTCTTTTGAGTTAATAGCAATTTTTGTTCTGTAACCAACTTCACGAACAACGTTCACAATTTCAACAACGCCGTCTTGGATTTCAGGAACTTCAAGTTCAAAAAGTTTCTTAACAAAATCAGCATTTGATCTTGAGCAGATTGCTTGAACGCCATAGTTTGTTTCACGAAGCTTTTTAACATAAACCTTGATTCTGTCACCATTGTGATATTTTTCAGTAGAAATTTGGTCATATTCAGACATAACACCTTCAGTGTTTGAGCCAGGAAATTCAATATAAACATTTCCAGCATCAACACGGCTAACAATACCTGTCATAAGAGTGTCAACTTTGCTGCTGAACTCACCATAAGCTGAATCTTTTTCTTTTTCACGAAGCTTTTGTGTGATAACTTGTTTTGCAGTAGATGCAGCAATTCTTCCAAAATCTTTTGGTGAAAATTTATATTTAACTTTATCACCAAGTTTAATTGATTTTTTAATTTGCTTTGCATCAACAAGTGAAATTTCAGCATCTGGATTTTCAACTTCACTAACAACTGTTTGATAAGCATAAATATCAATTGAATATTTTGCTGGGTCAATAGCAACTTCAACTGGTCTTACTTCGTTAAAGTTTCTTTTGTATGCTGTTGTGAGTGCTGTTTGAAGAGCATCTAAAAAATATTCCTTGCTAATATTTTTTTCTTGTTCGAGAGCATCAAGTGCCTCAAAAAAACCTTTGTTTGTCATAATTTTCTCCTAAAAGTTTATATATTTTGTTGCTTTAGCAATTTTCTTTCTTTCAAGTTCAATAGTTTTGCCGTTATCTTCAAGAACGATTGTTTCGGCATTAAACTCAACTAAAGTTCCAACAAATAATTTCTTTTTTTGTATTGACTCAAATAACTTAACTTCTAATTCAACGCCCAAATTTCTTGCAAAGTCTTTGTCAGAAACAATTGGTCTATCAATTCCAGGGCTTGAAACATTGAGTGTATATGGTTTGTCATTGGTTGGATTGAGTTCATCAAGTGGTTCATCAATTGCGTTATGCACGGTTTCGCAGTCATTGATGTCAATTCCACCACCAGGCTTATCAATAAACACTGTTAAGTTGTCGCCGTTATATTTTTTAGCAAACTCAACTTCAACGATTTCATATCCAAGACCATTTACGATTGGTGTTAAAAATTCTTCAATCTTTTCTGAAATTTTAGACATTGCTTTCTCCTTATTTTTTTACAAAATTTTAGGAGTGGCATTCGCCACTCCCAAAGTCAAGCTATTCTATACTTGTATTATACCCCATAAATCTTGATTTTGCAAGTACTCACAGCAATTTTTTAGCCGTTTCTTGTCAAAAATCTTATATTTTGTGTTCGTTTTGCTCTGCATTTATATCATTTTCAAATAATTCATTGATTTTAATAAAAACTTCTGCAGTTGCTAAGGCATCATAAAATGCTCTATGAGCGCTATCAAGTGGAACTCCAAGTTTGTCAGCAATAGTCTTAAGTTTATAATTCTTCACGCCTTTAATATACTTGCTTGACCATCTAAAAACATCGTCAACTTCATTATCAAAATTCCATCTAGCATCTTTGCCCTGACCAATCAAAAATATATTATCAAAACCTATAATATTGTAACCTGTAAGTATTGCCCCACGTGACCACTTATAAAAGTCTTGCAAAACCTTATCGGCTGTTGGTGCGCCTTTAACATCATCATCAAAAAGTCCCGATATCTTTGATGAATCTTCAGGTATATGTCTTTCAGGGTCAATTAGACTTGAAAATTTTTCTGTAATCTTTCCATTTTCAATTTTCACAGCGCCTAGCTCAATCATTTTGTCGCCTTGTGAATATGAAAGACCTGTTGTTTCAAGGTCATAGCACACATAAGTCTTATTTTTTAAGTATTCTGGAATGTGCTTTTGTTCATCAAAGTTCATAAGAGTGTCTTGTGAATATGTCACAATCTTTTCAGGCTCAATAAATTCATAGAATGGTTTTTCTTTTCTATACTCAATATACTCTTCAAACTTTTCAGGAAGCGAACAATATGCAATATCCTTAACCCTCATGCTCACACCACCTGAAAATTTGTCATCTTCAAGTTTTCCACGAACAACAACAACTGAACCCTTTTCAAGTTTTTCAACAGCTGCTTGATTTGACTTGTTTGAAAAGAACACACAATTAATTTCGCCAGTAAAGTCTGCCAAAACGAACTTATACATTTTTCGTTGATATTTTGAAGTTTTATCTTCTTCTGCAGTTTGTTCTTCTTCAATTTGAGACTCTTCTGTCTCTGTTTCAGCAGATTCTTCAGCTTCTTTTTTTGGTTTTCTTTTAATAACTATTTCTTTTATATTTTGAATGGTTCCACAAACAACAATATCGCCTTCTTCAACAATCTTTTTATCTTTGATATAGTCTGCTTTTGTGTTTTCAAATTTTTCGCCAACAATTTCAACAACATCTGAAAACTCAATTTTTCTTTTTGCATAAAGATCAACTTCTTCTTCAACATAATTGCTCTTTTCAAGTTCTTTTTCATCTTCAACAATGAGCTCTGAACTAACAATAACGCAAGAAAATTCAAAATTGTTATATTGTGCCTTTAAGTGCTTATTTATCTTTTGGTCAATCTTTTTTTGCTTAGCGTGACCAAACGACAAGTCGTCAATCTTGATTGCAATATTAAATGTTTCATCTATCAAAGAAACGTCTTCTATTTTATAAGTGATTGATGGATAGTTTTTATTAAGATATACCTGCACGTCAGTTGCGATTTTTTCTTCGCTTATATAGTGTTTAACAAAGTCAATTTTATACTTAAAATCTTTTGGTAAAATTGATAAAGCAAATTCTTCAAGTCTTGTTTTTTCAGCAACTGACAGCATGATTCCGTCTTTATAAAAAATCTCAATCACGCAAAAATCTGCACTCCTTTTTAGGATTGCAGACTTAAGCATTAAATCATATTTATTTTCTGAAAATGTATTTAATTGTTCAATAAATTTTTCCATAGTTCTAAATAAGCAGTCGTGCTGAGACGACGAAATGGTTTATATCAAAAAAGATTACAAGCCCCAGCAGCAAAAATAGTCCAATCGTGTGAATCCAACCTTCAATCTTTCTTGGCACAGGTTTTCTGAAAATCATTTCAATAACAACAAACACTGACCTAGCACCGTCAAGAGATGGTATTGGCAAAATATTAAATAATGCAAGGTTCATTGCAAGCAATGGCAACAATAATAAGAAATATCCAATTCCCATTTGGCTAATTTCTGCAATTTGCGAAACAGCTGTGATTGTTCCACCCATATCATTTACGCTTGTTGCACCAGTAAACAGCCCACCAAGTGCAGAAAGTATTGTTCCACACAAATAGAAGCAGAATGGCCAAGCCTTTCCTATCGCTTCAAACACTGTGTACTTTTCAAATTTATAGTTGTATGTAATGCCAACTCCAACACCTTCATTAACATAGCAAAGACTTCCGTCTTTTATCAATGCCTTAATGTCATCTGAAGTGTATGGTGTGGTTTTGTTTACGTCCTTATAAAGCCCTGCAAAATATGTTTCAAGTGCAACACCTGTTCCAACGGCCTCACCTGTTTCTGATGATACAGACAAGTGTGCAATAGCGTCTGAAAATTGATAGATATCAACAGCACCATTTGCGTCAAAAACCTTTCCGTCAAATGCTTCAATATTCAAAACTGAATAGTGTGCTGGATATTTTTGTTTTGAAGAAACAACATCAATAATTTCACCATTTCTGTTAACGGTCAAAACAAAAGTGTCGCCTTCTTTATAGTTTTTTATAAGTGAGTCAAAAGTTCTGTAATTTTCAATGGTCTTTCCATCAACTTTCATAACAATATCATTTGCTTGAAGACCCGAACCTGTGGTTTGTGCAGAGTTCATTGTCATTGTTATATGTGGAGTTGCATAACCATTAACAAAAAGATAAATCGCACCAGTCAAAATACCAAACAAAAAGTTAAATGTTACACCCGACAAAAGAACAATAAGTCTTTTCCAAGCTGGCATTGTATTGAATGCCCCTGGCTTGTCGTTTCCAGCTTCATCTTCACCTTCAAATGCACAATATCCACCAAGTGGGAATGCCCTAACTGCAAAGATTTCGCCGTCTTTTCTTGTGCGTTTGTAAAGTGCTGGACCGAAACCGATTGAAAATTCATTTATTTTGAATCCAAAAATTTTACCAGCAACATAGTGTCCAAGTTCATGAACAGTTATCATCACAAGAAGAACAGCCAATGCAAGTAAAATATACAAAACGGTCATATTTTCTCCTTAATAAATTTTATGTTAAAAATAACAATTTATACAATAAACAACAAAACCAACATGATATAAACAGTGATTGCAACAAACATTTGTCCATCAACCCTATCCATAAAACCACCATGGCCAGGGAAAATGTTTGAATAGTCTTTTATACCAACTTTTCTTTTATATGCTGAAGCAATCAAGTCTCCAAGTTGATTCACATAAGAGCCAAATAATCCAAGCAAAATAAATGCGCAAATAACAACACCTGTGTCAACGGTATTGATAACGTCAAACCAACCTGAATATTTGAACACACAATAACAAGCGACAATAGCAATCATGCCACCAACAAATCCACCAATACAGCCTTCGATTGTCTTTTTTGGAGAAACTTCAGGAATAAGTTTTCTTTTCCCGAAAGCACAACCAATAAGATATGCACCAGTATCTGTGAGCATGGCGATTGCAAGTGTCAAAATAATACCCATATAGCCAACTTCATATGGCAAATGGTTAAGAGCAAACAAAAATGAGATAGGAAGCAATGGATATGCAAAAATCATCATACCCCTTTTTGTTCTTGCGAATAAGTTTTCATTCAAAACAGCAACATTTTGTTCGGTTGTGCCAAATTTTCTGTCTTTTGCATACATAGCCATGTCTGCAGTAAGAAGATAAACCAATAGCACAACAGCCAAAAATAAATGAAGTGTCATTGCCCAAACGAATGTGGTTGAGAAATGATAAATCAAAAATTGTAAAGCTGGAACACAGTATAATGCAATTTGTGTTCTGTTTTCTAATTTTTTTTCGCCTTGAGCTTTAATGATTTCTCTAAGTGAGAAATAAGAAATTATGAGTGCAAACGCATCAAAAAACAAACAATGAACTTGTTTTAAAAGCACAAATGCAAGTGTAAAAAACACAATAAAGCAACTGCTTATTAATCTCTTTTTCATATGTTTCTCCTATTTTCCAAATCTGCGATGTCTTCTTTGATATTCAACAACACAAGCATCAACGTCGTCAGCTTTGAATGATGGCCAGTGGTGTTTTACAAAATAAAGTTCAGCATATGCCATATTATAAAGCATAAAGCCACTGATTCTTTGTTCGCCACTAGTTCTAACCAAAAGGTCAACATCTGGCATTTCGCCTGTTGTTAAATAATCTTTAAAGCTTTCTTCAGTGATATCTTCAGCCTTAACCTTTTCAGAAACTATGCGCTTTGCTGCATTAACAATATCGTTTCTGCCACCATAAGCGATTGCAAGATTAACAACACCCTTTTCGCCAGTGTTTGTATCTTTTTCAAGCTCATTCATAATTTCGATAAGGTCTGCAGGAAGCATTGACTTGTCACCAGTGTGGTGGAGTTTATAACCAAGTTCAATAAGTCTTGGCTTAAGCTCTTTAATGCCACGGAACAAATCAAATAAATAATCAACTTCTTCTTTGCTTCTGTCAAAGTTTTCAGTTGAGAAACAGAAAAATGTCATGTGTTTAATGCCAAGTTCTGCACCCCTTTTCACTGTTCTTTTAACAGCTTCAACACCTTCTTTGTGTCCAAGCAATTGTGGAAGTCCTCTTTCCCTTGCCCATCTTCTGTTTCCGTCACAAATAAATGCAATATGGGTAGGAATATTATCCATATCAATCAAATCTTTCTTTTTCTTCTTAAAAAACATAGTTACCCCTTTATCTCCAAATAAAACTCACCACAAATGAGAATGACTTTTCCATCATTCTCTTTCACTGCACACACAATCAGTGTATCGGTGCTATCATTATGTTTGGAGTTAATTGTCGTTTCAATATCATCAAAGCCATTTTCAGCCAAAACACGTTTAGCTTCAGATTCTTCAAGGCCAATGAGTGAATTAAAATCCATATTAAACCTGCATGATTTCTTTTTCTTTTGCGTCCATAGCTTTGTCAATTTGTTCTGTGATTGCATCAAGTTTCTTTTGAACATCTTTTTCATAAGAAGCTTCAGCATCTTCAGTGATTAAGCTGTCTTTTTTAAGCTTTTTGAGTTCTTCAATAGCATCACGACGTGCATTTCTGCAAACAACCTTTGTGTCTTCAACAAGTTTTCTTGTTTGTTTAACAAGTTCTCTTCTTCTTTCTTCTG
This sequence comes from Clostridia bacterium, assembly GCA_045596905.1. Classification (GTDB taxonomy): domain Bacteria; phylum Bacillota; class Clostridia; order Christensenellales; family UBA1242; genus RGIG1681. Next base: position 44,358 of record JAZODG010000047.1, on the reverse strand, counting down.
TAAGCATTGGGAAGTTAAGTCTAATAACCTTTCCATCATCAGTTGGTGTCAAACCAAGGTCAGAAGCCAAGATTGCTTTGCAAATATTTTTCACGTTAGAAATATCCCATGGTGAAATCATGAGTTGTCTTGCTTCTGGAACTGAAATATTTGCCATGTGAGCAATAGGTGTTGGTGTGCCATAATAGTCAACCAAAATCTTATCTAAAATATGTGGGTTTGCTCTTCCTGCACGAACAGTTGAAAGCTCACCTTCATAGTGTTTGTAAGCCTTGTCTAATTCTTCTTCGTATTCGATAAATATCATTTCTACATTTTCATTTTCGTATCCCATAAAATTCTCCTTTTTATACACAATAATAATACAAGATTTTTATATGTTTATCAATCATTTTTCCAGTAAAAGCTAAAATTTATGGCAATTTAAACATCATCATTTATTGAAAACAGTCGGAATTTTTGGTATAATGAATATATATGGGGGGTCAAATTATGAGAGATGCAATCACAAATCCTGATATGAAACGAATCTTAGACTATTATGGCGTTAATCAATCTAATAGTTCCATTTTCCAACACGCCTATTATGCTGGTGGAAACCAAAGAATAAATTCAAGCGTCAGCTATCTTGAAAACGGCTTAAGACTTGTGCGTGGTGCAAACTCATTTCTTGGAACAATGAGTCCATATCCAAGAACAAACAATATCGCAAACGAAATTGAAAGACCAACAAACCGTGGAAATCACAAACTTGTAATCAGCATTCCACATGAACTTGAAGAAATGGTTTTCGGTTCAAAAATAAACGCCCGTGGCGACGCAGGAAATCAATATAGAAAACAGCTTTTAATAGACTACTTAATTAACAGTAATACTGCAAATATTTTGCCAAGAGAGTTTATTGTTGGAGTTTATGTTGATGCAACATCAACAGCACCTTCTGTATTTTTAGAAAACCCTTATTTTTATAATAATAAGCAAAATTCTAGACATAATATTTCAAGACTTAAAAATCATCTTTTCTTAATGTTAAAACAGCTAGGAGACTCACCTATAAATGACCTTGTAAAATTCTGCTTTGGTTTTAAACACATGTCTGAAAGCAAGGTTCATGAAATTTTAAAAGTCTTAGATGACTATGATGATGAAAAAGGCACAAAGTTTGGAGTTTTAAAGAACGCCGTTTATGAAAAACTTGAAAGAGAAAGAAATCCACGTTCTTATTCTTAAAAATACACACAAAAAAAACACCGATTATTCGGTGTTTTTATTTTGTCGATTAAGCTTTCATTTGCTTATCAATTTCTTCAGCGAAGTTTTCATTTTTCTTTTCAAGACCTTCACCCATAACAAATCTAGCAAATCTTCTGATTGTGATTTTTTCACCAATCTTCAAAACTGCGTTGCTAACAAGTTGACCAACTGTAATGTCTGGGTTCTTAACGAATTCTTGTTCTTCCAAACAAATGTCTTTGTAGAACTTGTTGATTTTACCATCAACGATTTTGTCAGCCATAGCTTCTGGCTTGCCTTCGTTGATAACTTGAGCTCTCAAGATTTCTCTTTCTTTTTCAAGTTCAGTTCCGTCAACTTCTTCTCTTCTAACATATTTTGGAGCATTTGCAGCAATGTGCAAACAAATGTCATGTCCAAGTTCTTGGAAATCTTCATTCTTAGCTACGAAGTCAGATTCGCAGTTAAGTTCAAGCATAACGCCGATTTTACCGTTCATGTGGTTGTAAAGGAAAACAGAACCTTCAGCAGCGATTCTAGATGCTTTTTTAGCAGCTTTTGCGATGCCTTGTTCACGAAGCCAATCTGCAGCCTTGTCCATATTTCCACCATTTTGCTCTAAAGCTTTTTTACAATCAAGCATACCTGCACCGGTTTGCTCACGAAGTGTTTTGATATCTTCTGATAATGACATAAAAATTTCCCCTTTAAATTAAAAATTAGTTGTTTTCTGTTGTAGCTGTTTCTTCAGCAACAACTTCAGAAGCTGCTTCTGCAACAACTTCAGCGTTTTGAGCTGCTTCAGCTTCTGCTTCAGCTGCCTTAATTCTAGCTAAACCTTCTTCGCCTTCTCTTGCTTCGATACAAGCATCAGCCATTGCACCAGCAATAAGCTTAACTGCACGAATAGCGTCATCATTTCCTGGAATAACATAGTCAACATCATCTGGATCACAGTTTGTGTCAACAAGTGCTACGATAGGAATTCCAAGAGATTTTGCTTCTCTAACTGCGATATATTCTTTGCCTGGGTCAACAACGAAAAGTGCTGCAGGAAGACTTCTCATTTCCTTGATACCGCCAAGGTTGTCTTCAAGTTTTTGACGTTCTGCTTTAAGACCTAAAACTTCTTTCTTAGGCAAAAGGTCAAATTCACCTGTTGTTTCCATTTGATTTAATTTTGCAAGTCTGTCTACTCTTGAACGAATTGTTTTAAAGTTTGTAAGAGTACCACCAAGCCAACGGTTGCCCATGTAGAACATTCCTGCTCTTTGAGCTTCTTCAATAACTGCATCTTTAGCTTGTTTCTTTGTTCCTACGAACAAAATGTTTCCACCAGCTTCTACTACTGATTTAACGAAAGCGTAAGCTTCATCAATCAAAGTAACTGTTTTTTCGAGGTCAAGAATATAAATATCATTTCTTGCAGTAAAGATGTATTTTTTCATTTTTGGATTCCACTTTCTTGTTGGGTGACCAAAATGAACACCTGCCTCGAGTAGTTGTTTCATTGATACAACTGCCATATTTTATTTCTCCTTTTTGTTTATCCCTCTTCACGGGTCAACTATTTTTGGAACACAAAACCATGAAAAATTTAATTTTGTGCAACACCAAAAATATCACCGCGAATGTGTGATAGCAAGATTTTATCATAAAGATTAAAATAATGCAATGATTTTTTAAAAATTTTTCACAAAAAAATAAAAGCCACAAAAAGTGGCTTTTATGCAGATTTTATGACTATTTCTTGCCGCCTGCATGAGCTTCTTCATAAAGCTTGTTGTATTCAGCAAATACAGCATCAACAACTGAATCATCAAGTTCGATTTCAAACTTGTCTTCGCCATCTTTGCCTCTTGTTACTTTGAATACAAGTGCTTCATCATCGTCCATACCTTCAAGAAGTTCAACTGGTTGCAAAATTGCATAGAATGAGCCTCTGTACGCAATACCAGCAATTTCAACGAAGTCAATTTCTTCTCCGTTTGCTGAAAGCAATGTGACAACATCATCACTGTCTTCTTCCATGTGTTCCATTGATTCTGGAAGATTCTTTACATTTTCTTCTGCCATAATTATTCTCCTATAAATTAAATTTATATCAAACTTCCCTTTTTGAATGCTTTTTTATCAAGGTAAGTTTGTAGTATAATTGTTGCAGCAATGCTATCAACTTTGTCTTTGCGTTTTTCACGACGCATTCCAGACTCGATTAGAATTTTTTGCGCAGTCACTGTTGAAAGTCTCTCATCTTGATAAACAATTGGAACAGTTATCAACTTTGACAATTCCTCACCAAAGGCTTTTGCCATTTCAACACTTTGCCCCTCCGTGCCATCAAGTTTGAGTGGAAGACCTATAACAACTTCTCCAGCATCAAGTTTTGAAACAAGTTCGGCTATGTATTTCACATCTGCGTTCATGTGTTTTCTTCTATATACTTCATAAGCTGAAGCAATGATTTCCATGATGTCAGATGTTGCAATACCTATTCTAACTGTTCCGATATCTAATGCTACAATTTTCACAGGCACTCCTCACAACAATTTACAAAATAATCATAACATAAATAAAATTTATTGTCTAACAAATTTATTTGTTTTTTGTTTTTTTATAAAAATTATTTTTATCATTTTCTTGACTATTATTTTTGTCTAATTCTCCATAACAGTCATAGCAGTCAGAATCGCTGAAATTTTCGCTATTTTCCTTTTTTTCTTCAATATCTTGCTTTATTTCTTCAATCTTTTCTGTTGCCATGTCCACACCCTGACAAATCTTTTTTGATAATTTCTTGTTTTTAGCAACAACAACTGCCCCAACAACAGCGCCAGCTATCATACCCATTAAAAGGCCTTTACAATAATTTTCCATATCTACCCCCTAAGATTAGTTTGTCAGATTTTGTCAAATTTATGCATTTTAACTAGAAGTTTTTTTGGCTTTTGTAATATTTGACTTTATCTTTTTTGGTCATTAAAATTAGCACTAGGAGAAATGATATGTCTTTTAAACTTTACTTTAAATATGGTGTTATGGGTTGCTCAAAAACAGCTCAAGCCTTAATGACAAAATTTAACTATGAGCAACAAGGCTATAATGTTTTGCTAATTAAACCACAAGTTGACAATCGTGATGACCATGGTGGCAAAACCGTTATAAAAAGCAGAATCGGGCTTGAATCAGAAGCCTACGCTTTTTCATGCAAAGAAAGTTTACTTAGGCTTTTTAAAAAATACAAAAAACAAGATATTGGCGTTATTATTTGCGATGAATGTCAGTTCTGTACTCCAAGACAAATTGAAGAACTAAAAGAACTTACACAGTTTGTTCCAGTGCTCTGCTATGGACTTAAAACAGACTTTAGAACCAAGCTTTTTGCAGGAAGCAAGCGTCTTATTGAAATTGCAGATTCATTAACTGAACTAAAGGCAATTTGTGAATGTGGCAGAAAAGCATCAGTGAATGCAAGATTCAAAAACGGCAAGCTTGTATTGTCGGGTGCAGTTGTTGATATTGGTGGCGATGAAAAATATAAGGCTATGTGCTTTGACTGTTACACAAAACTCAAAAAATCAATAGAAAAAGAACTTTTAAAAGCTAGCCGTCTTAAAGAAAAAGAAAATATTGAAAAATAAAAAGAACTGACAATTTGTCAGTTCTTTTTTTGATTAATCTTCGTCTTTTTTGCCTTTCTTTGAAACGCTTTCAACAGCCAAATGCACGCAATTTGCAACAGCATGAAGAAGATATGTTCTGTTTTCAGGAACAGCTTCTGCAAGTTTCAAAATGTCTGCAGGACTGATTTTTGCAGCTTCCTTCAAGGTTTTTCCAATCATCAAGTTGTTTGCAAAGCTTGTAAGTGCAATAGCAACTACACCACCATATGTTTGATATTCAGCAGCTGTGATTTTGTCGCCTTCAACTGTTATAAAAATCTTAATAATTTCGTTTCCAATATCACAAACAACCTTTCCAACACCGTTTGCTCCACGGATTACACCAAAATTTTCAGTGTTATAAAATTCATTCATTATTGCATTTGAATACATATTATAATTCCACCTTGTTCTTATAGATTCTTATAGCAGAAATACTTCTAACTTTTTTCACGACTTTTCTGATAATTTCAACAACTTCATCAATATCTTCTTTTGTAAGGTCTGAACCAAGTGTAAATCTAACGCTTGATCTTGCCCATTCAGCTTCTTTACCCATTGCAAGAAGAACATGTGATGGAGCATTTGTTTTGTTTTCAATGCCGGTGCAAGTTGATGCACAAACACCTTCTTTATCTAAAAGCATAACAACTGCTTCAGATTCAGCACCTTCAAACATAATTGAACAGTTGTTTGCAAGTCTTTGAGTTGGATGTCCATTTAAAGAAATGTTATGAACTGCTTCAGATAATTTCTTTTGGAAATATTTACGAATGATTCTAACAGCCTTAACCTTTTCATCAAGATTTGTTGTTGCATTTTCAATAGCAACACCAAAACCTGCACAAAGTGGAATGCTCAAGCTTCCAGCTCTTGGATCTCTATTGTCGCCAGAAATTAAGTTTGCAATCTTTGTGTCTTCTTTAACATAAAGTGCACCGATTCCCTTTGGTCCGTGAACCAAATGTGCAGAGATTGAAAGACTGTCAACACCGATTTCCTTAACATTAATATTGATCGCACCAATTGCTTGGCAAGCGTCTGTGTGGAAACAAACACCGTTTTGTTTTGCAAGTTCAGCAATCGCTCTGATTGGTTGAAGTGAACCAACTTCGTGGTTTGCCATCATGATAGAAATTAAACAAGTGTCAGGACCAATCGCCTTGATAATTGATGCATAGTCAACAACACCGTTTTCATCAACAGGAACATATGTAACTTTGAAACCTTCTTCTTCAAGTTCTTTGCAAGGCTCCAAAATTGAAGTGTGTTCAATTGCTGAAGTAATGATATGTTTTCCTTTTGCTTTGTTTGCTCTAGCAAGACCCTTAATTGCCCAGTTGTTTGCTTCAGTTGCACCAGATGTGAAATAGATTTCTTCTGGCTTTGCACCGATTGCTTTTGCAACTTTTGCTCTAGCTTCCAAGAACATTTCATCAGATGTTCTGCCCAGTGAATAAATACTTGCACTATTTGCTTGGCATTTTGAATAACATTCTAACATTTTTCTATAAACATCAGCTGAAAGAAATGTTGTTGTCGCATTATCTAAATAATATAATTTTTTATCCATAGTTTTCTCCCCTTGATTTCTATTATAATTATATAACTATATGAGATAAAAATCAATACCATTTCTAAAAAAATATAACAAAAAAACGCAAAATTTTTGAAATTTTGGTTAATTTAACCATAAAATCAAGACGGATTTTGCGTTAAAAGAAAAACGAAGGGATTAACCTTCGTTTTCTGCATTTTCAATTGTGTCAAGCATAAACTTTTCAAACTCTTCAAATTCTTGATAACCTGAAGTCCTGCCAAGTTCTTTTCCATCTTTAAAAATAATCATTGTTGGAACTGCTACAATATTATATTTTTTTGCAATTTCTTCTGCACTATCAATATCGATTTGATAAAAGTAATAGCTCTTTTTATACTTTTCTGAAATGTCTTCCATGATTGGAGCCATAAGTCTGCATGGTCCACACCAAGAAGCTGAAAAGTCACAAATACAAATCTTGTTTTTACCAACTAAGATTGATTCAAATTCTTCATCTGTCATAATACCTGCGTTTAACATAAACACTTCCCCCCTATCCAAATATTACAAAATATATTTTCCAAGGTCAAACTTTTTGCATATATTAACCAAATGTTCATCAACATATTTCTTGTCAACTTCAATATCAATCACTGGATGGTCGCCGGTAGCATTAAACGAAATGTCTTCAAGCAAGCTTTCCATGATTGAATGGAGTCTTCTTGCACCAATGTTTTCATTTGTTTCGTTTGCCATAACAGCAATTCTTGCAATTTCTTCAATGCCGTCTTTTTTGAACACTAAATTGATGTTATCAACCTTCAAAAGACTTGAATATTGCAACAATAATGAGTTTTCAGTATCTTGCAAAATCTTCACAAAGTCATCATATTTCAAACTGTTGAGTGCAACCAATGTTGGGAAACGTCCTTGAAGTTCAGGAATCAAATCTTCGATTCTTGACAAGTGGAACGCACCTGCAGCAATAAACAATATAAAGTCTGTTCTGATTGGTCCATATTTTGTTGAAACTGTGCTGCCTTCAACAATTGGAAGCAAGTCTCTTTGAACACCTTCTCTTGAAACGTCAGGTCCATGACCAGAACCAGAAGAACCTTTGCCAGTGATTTTGTCAATTTCATCAATAAACACAATACCGTCTTGTTCTGCACGTCTGATAGCTTCAGCCGAAACATTATCCATATCAATAAGTTTTTCACTTTCTTCGTTCATGAAAATATGCATTGCATCAACAACAGCCAAACGCTTTTTCTTCTTTTTCTTTGGCAAAATTCCACCAAGCATTTCGCTGATATTAATTTCCATTCCCATGCCACCACCAAGCATTTGCATTGGTCCTGCATTTGAATCATCAACAACTTCAACTTCAACAATCTCATTGTCGATTCTGTGTTCTTTCAAGTCTTCAATAATGTGGTCACGAAGTGTGTCATCTGCCATTTCTGGATGCTTTGTTTTGTATGATTGATATAAAGCCAATACAAGTCTGTCATATGTTGCTCTTTCAGCCTTGTCATGAACTTCATCAAATCTTTCTTTTTTTACAAGTCTAACTGATGCTTCAGCCAAGTCACGAATGATTGATTCAACATCTCTACCAACATAACCAACTTCAGTAAACTTTGTTGCTTCAACCTTTACAAATGGAGCTTTTACAAGTTTTGCAAGTCTTCTTGCAATTTCTGTTTTACCAACACCTGTTGGACCTTGCATGATAATGTTTTTTGGTGTGATTTCTTCTCTAATTTCAGCTGAAAGTTTGCTTCTTCTATATCTGTTTCTAAGTGCAATTGCAACAGCTTTTTTTGCTTCGCCTTGACCAATGATATATTTGTCAAGTTCGTTTACAATCTGTTTTGGTGATAAACCTGTGCTCATATTACACCTCCTCAACTGTGATGTGGTCATTTGTATAAACACAAATATCCCCTGCAATCTTCATTGCTTTTTCAGCAATTTCTCTTGCAGAAAGTTTTGTGTTTTCATAAAGTGCTTTTCCTGCAGAAAGTGCATAGTTTCCACCAGAACCGATTGCACATACACCACCTTCTGGCTCAAACACGTCACCGTTTCCTGAAATGATTAACAATTGTTCTTTGTCAGCAACAATCATCATTGCATCAAGTTGACGAATAGCCTTGTCGCCACGCCATAAAAGTGCAAGTTCAACTGCAGCTCTTTCCAAATTGCCTGAATACTTTTCAAGCATTTTTTCAAAATGTTCTGAAAGATTGAATGCGTCAGCTGTTGAGCCAGCAAAACCAATCACAACCTTATCATTAAAAATTCTACGAACTTTTCTTGCATTTCCTTTAAAGATTGTGTGTTCGCCAGCAGTCACCTGACCATCACCAGCAAGAACAATCTTTCCGTCTTTTTTTACGCCAATAATTGTTGTTCCTCTAAACTGTAACATTGTTATTCTCCTTGTATTGTTTTAAGTCTTCAATAGCTCTTTTTGAGTAAGCAAGTTTTTTTAAAGCCTTATCTTTTATTTTTTCTTCAAGTGGCGGCAATATTCCAAAATTTGCATTCATAGGTTGAAAATTTTCAGGACTTGCCGTTGTTATATATCTTGTTATAGCTCCAATTATAGTTGTTTTTGGCAAAATTTCAAGACTTTGTCCATTTAATTTATTTGCTAGACTAATTCCAGCAATCATTCCACTTGCAGTGCTTTCCATGTAGCCTTCAACACCCGAAAGCTGTCCAGCAATAAACACAAGTGGATTTGACTTTAAACTAAAGTCTTCATTCAAGTGTTTTGGAGCACAAATAAAGCTGTTTCTGTGCATGACGCCATATTTGATAAAGTCAGCATCTTTAAGTGCAGGTATCATTGAAAATACTCTTTTTTGTTCGCCCCACTTAAGATTTGTTTGGAAGCCAACAATATTATAAAGCTCATTTTCTGTGCTTTCTTTTCTAAGCTGAACAACTGCAAAAGGTCTTGTGCCGTCCTCAAGTCTGAGCCCCACAGGACGAAGTGGACCGTATCTAAGAGTATCTCTTCCCCTTGATGCCATGACTTCAACGGGCATGCAACCTTCAAAAATCTCTTTCTTTTCAAAGTTATGCATTTCTATTTTTTCGGCATTCACAAGCTCATCAATAAACGCATAATATTCTTCTTTATTCATCGGAAGATTAATATAATCGCTTTCGCCTTTACCATATCTTCCAGCAGTGAAAGACTTTGACTTATCAATAGTTTCTCCGTCAATTATTGGCGCTGATGCATCATAAAAATGCAAATTATCTTCACCAAGCAATGCTTGAAGTTCTTTTGAAAGGTCGTCACTTGTAAGTGGACCAGTTGCAATAATTGTTGGTTTTGACAGGTCAATTTTTGTCACTTCTTCAGTGTGAATAGTGACACCTTTTAACTTTTTAATTTCTTCAGTAACAAGCTCACTAAACTTGTCTCTATCAACAGCAAGTGCTGAACCTGCCGGAACTTTTGATTTTTCTGCACACTTTAAAATCAAGCTATCAAACTCACGCATTTCAGCTTTCAAGCAGCCTGAAGCTGTTGACAAATCATCGCTTTTAAATGAGTTTGAACAAACCACTTCAGCAAAATTTGCAGAATTGTGTGCAGGAGAAAACTTGGTTGGCTTCATTTCATAAGCATCAACCAAGATACCCCTTCTTGCAAGTTGGTAAGTTGCTTCACTACCTGCAAGACCTAAACCTATAACATTAACTGTTTTCATTTTGCTCATCTAACTTATTTAATATATCAATGCCGTCAAAATATTCATTTTCTTCAGCTGGTGGAACAAGATTTGCGTCAAAATCATTTTCGGTTTGTGGTTTTGATGAAGCAATCTTCTCTTTTCTTGAATATCCACACTTTGTGCAAGAAACAACCTTCATGTTTTTATATAACTTCACAATCATTTCTTCTTTGCAGTCTGGACAGTTTTCGTTTGCTGGAATATTCCATGATGAATAATCACATTCTGGATAATTTTCACAACTATAGAAAATTTTTCCACGTTTTGATTTTCTTTGAAGAACGTCTTTGCCACATTTTGGGCATTTTGCAACCACCTTTTTCTCATCATCAAGTGGTCTAGTATTTTTGCAAGTTGGATAGTTTGGACAAGCTAAGAACTTTCCAAATCTTCCTGCACGAACAACCATTTTTGCTCCACATTTTTCGCAAATAATGTCTGTTGGTTCATCAGGAATCTTTGCTTTTGTTCCATCAGTCATAGCATTTTTTACAGCAGCGTCAAAATCATAATAAAATTCATCAAGAACCTTATGCCAATCTTTTCCTGCATATTCAATGTCGTCAAGACTATCTTCCATTTCAGCAGTAAATTTAATGTCCATAATATTTGGGAAGAACTTAATAAGCATATCAACAACAACATTTCCAAGTTCTGTTGGTTTGATTACTTTTCCGTCTTTTTCAACGTATTTTCTATTAAACAATGTTGTAACAGATTGAGTGTATGTTGATGGACGACCAATACCCTTTTCTTCCATAGCCTTAACAAGACTAGCTTCAGTGTATCTAGCAGGTGGTTTTGTCCATTTTTGTTCAGGCTTTGTTTCTTTTGCAAGGAACTTGTCGCCCTTTTCAATACTTGGAAGTTTTGCACTGCCTTCATTTTCTTCTTCGTCTGCTGGTTGGTTGTTATAAAGTGCTGTGTAACCTTCAAATATCAAACTCTTTCCTGTTGTTTTAAATTTATGTCCATTGCAGTCAAAATCAACGGTTAACGCATTATATGTCGCATCAGCCATTTGACTTGCTAAGAATCTGTCATAAATGAGTTTATACAAGCGATATTCGTCTTTTTTGATTCTGTCTTTTAGGTCTTCAGGACGACGATCAAGAGAGATTGGACGAATAGCTTCGTGCGCATCTTGTGCGTCTTTTTTATTTTTAAAGCTTCTTGGTTTTTCAAGTGCATACTTGTCACCATAGTTAGCTTTAATAAATGCTTTTGCTTTTGCTTGAGCTTCTGGCGCAACACGGGTTGAGTCAGTTCTAATATATGTTACAAGAGGTTGCTTGCCGCCACCAGCAATTTCAACACCTTCATAAAGGGTTTGTGCAGTTGCAGAAGTTGTTTTCAAACTCATTCCAAGTTTGTTGAGTGCTTCTTGTTGCATTGTTGAAGTTGTAAATGGTGCGCTTGGAGAAGATTTTGCAATTGATTTTTTTACATTTGTTGCAACAAATTCTTGCCCCATAATGTCTGCAATAATCTTGTCCATTTCTTCTTTATTTTTTACAGTTTTATCTTTTCCAAGATTCAAACTAGCTTTAAAAGTTTCACTTGTGCCATCGGTTTTATTAAGAATAACTTGAAGTGTCCAATACTCTTCAGGCTTGAAGTTTAAAATTTCTCTTTCTCTATCAACCACCAAGCGAAGTGTTACTGATTGAACACGTCCTGCAGAAAGATTATTTTGAATCTTTTTGCAAAGTATTGGAGATATTTTATAACCAACAAGACGGTCAAGCACTCTTCTTGCTTGCTGAGCATCAACAAGCTTGCTATCGATTGGTCTTGGGTTTTTTATCGCTTCATTAACAGCAACTTCAGAAATTTCGTTATATGTTATTCTGTTTGGTTCATTTGGGTCAATATCCAAAAGATGACACATATGCCAAGCAATTGCTTCTCCTTCACGGTCAGGGTCGCTTGCAAAATATACTCTTTCAGCTTTTTTAAGTTCTCTTTTAATGTCATCAACATATTTTTTGTGACTTGGAACTAAAACATATTCTGGTTCAAAATTTTTAGTTACATTAACTCCCAAGGTCTTTTCAGGCAAATCTCTACAGTGTCCAAAAGTAGGCATAACCTTATAGTCGCTACCTAAATAGTGTTGAACACTTTCTCTTTTACCAGGACCTTCTATCAAAACGAGTTTCATAAAATCTCCTTAACTTCCTTTTACATTCTAAACATTATATATTATAAAGCTTTTTCATTAATAATGGCATAAACGTCAACGTCAATGAGTTCTCCGTCATTATTGAATGAATATTTATGAAGTCTGCCTTCATATGTCATGCCAATTTTTTGCATAACCCTGCCACTCTTTGGGTTTTCGATATTGTGATGAGCAGACACTCTAACAATACCTTCATCAAAAAGATAATCACGAACAACCATTGCGGCTTCTGGCATGATGCCTTTGCCCCAATAAGCTCTACCAATAACCCAGCCAAGCTCAACAGCTCTCTTTTTTGCGTCATATTCAACAACGTCAATACAGCCAATCATTTCGTTTGTTTCTTTCAAAACAATTGCCCATCTATAACAAAACTCATTGTCATAATCAGGCAAAACAAAATTTTTGACATAGCCAATTGTGTCTTCAACTGTTTTGTGAGACTTCCATCTTAGATATTTTGTAACTTCGTCATCGCTGCAATAGTTTTTGAACATATTTTCAGCGTCGGTTGCCTCAATTTTTCTCAAAATCAATCTTTCAGTTTCAAATACTTTTGTTCTGTTCATAATTTTCTCCATTGTATCTTCCATAAAATAGCACAATAACTTCGGGTTTGTCAATTAACAAGCATATCAAAAAATTTATATCTCTCAAACGATTATTAATCTTTTTGTCTGATTATGTAACATTTTTGATATTTTGTCTCAAATCTACATTTTGTAATAAATATTTCCATTACCCTTTTTTATAAGTCCAAACATTTCAAGGCGAATAAGCTCACTTGAAAGTTCAGATGGCTTCATATTTGTTTTGTCGCATAGCTCATCAAATGAAAGTTCTCCATTTGAAAGCACCTTTAAAATCACATTTTCTTCAGGTTCTTTGCTTGAATCAAAAAACGATTGCTGAACCTGTTTCTTTTCTATTCCCAAACGATATAAGATTCTGTCAGGCGAAATGGTGAATGTGTCTGGCATTTCGTTTATCAAGTTGTTTGTTCCTTCACTTTGCTTTGAATAAATATTTCCAGGCACAACAAAAAGCTCTCTTGACTGGTCGATTGCAAACTTTGCTGTTGTCATTGTTCCACTTTTCTTTCCTGCTTCAACAATAAGCGTTCCAAGTCCAAGAGCAGCCACGATTCTGTTTCTATTTACAAATGAATAAGTTGTTGGCTTAACGCCTATTCTATATTCACTAACAAGCAAACCATTTTCACTAACTCTTTTTGCAAGGTTTGTGTTTGATGCAGGATAAATTGAATCAAGCCCACCACCTAAAACAGCAATTGTCTTTCCACCACAATCAAGTGAAGTTTCAGCAACAATAGTGTCAATGCCATATGCTAGTCCTGACACTGTCACAAGCCCTGCACCAGAAAGTTCTTTTGTAAACTTTTCACACACAATCTTTCCATAGTCACTTGGAGTTCTTGTTCCGACAATTGAAATAGTTTTCTTATTGAGTAGTGACACGTCACCTTTTGTGTATAACACAAGTGGTGGCTCATCAATGGTTTTAAGTTTAATTGGATATCCTTTTGAAATAAAGGTCACTGCTTGAACATTATTTTTATAAAGTTCATCAGAAACTCTTGATTCAAACTCTTCAAAATCTGCAGAAAGCAGTTTTTGCTTAATTTCTTCTGTTCCTTTTTCAAAAATCGCAGATTTTACCTTATTTTTATCAAAAAGGTCTGAAATTTCATCAAAACTCTTTAAAATCTTTTCAAGTTTCAAGAAAGAATAACCATTATAGTCAAACCACAAAAATATAATTTCGTCTTTATTAAACATATGTTTTCCTTCAGTTTTTACATTTGATATTTATCAATATTTCTATAAGCCAAGGCTTCAGTCAAGTGATTAATTTGAATGTTATCTGAGCCGTCAAGGTCAGCGATTGTTCTTGCAACCTTCAAAATTCTTGTGTAGCCACGTGCTGAAATATGATATTTTTCAAAAGCTAGTTTCATAATCTTTTCAGACTCTGAGTCAAGAGCACAATACTCATTTATCATCTTTGAGTTCATCTTTGCATTGGTGTGTATTTTTAAGCCTTTGAATCTTTCATTTTGCACGGCTCTTGCTAAGTCAACTCTTTGTTTTATTTCTTCACTGGTCTCTTCATCTGACTTTGCAGAAAGCTCAAGAAAATCAACTCTTTCAACGTCAATTTTAAGGTCAATTCTGTCAAGCAATGGTCCCGATAATCTCTTTAAATAATTTTGAATCGCAGCCGGAGTGCACGAACATGTCATGTCTTTAGCGCCATAGTTTCCACAAGGACATGGATTCATTGAAGCAACCAGCATAAAGTTTGCTGGATATTCATAAGTTCCAGTTGCTCTTGACACGGTTATAACGCCATCTTCAAGTGGTTGACGAAGCGTTTCAAGAGTTGTTCTTTGATATTCAGGAAGTTCATCTAAAAACAACACACCGTTTGATGCCAAACTCACTTCCCCTGGCTTTGCATCTTTTCCACCACCAGTAAGTGCAACTGTTGACGCAGTATGGTGTGGACTTCTAAAAGGTCTTGATGAAAGCACACCTTTTTTAAGGTCAAGAGTGCCTGCTATTGAATGAATCTTTGTTGTTTCAAGTGCTTCTTCAAAAGTCATGTCTGGCATGACTGACGGAATGCATCTGGCAATCATAGTTTTTCCTGCCCCAGGTGGACCAACCATTAAAATATTATGCCCACCGGCAACGGCTATTTCTATTGCTCTTTTTGCGATTCTTTGACCCTTTACTCTTGAGAAGTTTTCGGTTATTTTGTCTGAAAGTTCACCTTTCCATTTTTTGTTTTTAACAGGCTCAGCAAGAAGTGTTTTTGATAAAAATGCAACCACTTCTGAAAGCGTGGAAAAAGCATAAACTTCAACGCCTTCAATATAGCTTGCTTCATTCTCATTTGCCTTTGGAATAATAAACTTTTTAAGTCCACTCTCTCTTGCAGAAATAAGTGTTGGCAAAACTCCTGCAACACTCTTTATTTTTCCGTCAAGACCAAGCTCTCCGATAACAACAAAATCGTCATATGTTGTAGAAACAAGTTGCCCACTTGAAACCAAGATTGCAACGGCAATTGGAAGGTCAAAAATTGGACCAGCCTTTTTTATGTTTGCTGGTGCAAGGTTAACTGTGATTTTGTTCACAGGAAAATTGAATCCCGAATTTTTGATGGCTGAACGAACCCTTTCTTTTGATTCTTTAACAGCCACGTCAGGAAGCCCAACAACGTCATAACTAGGAAGCCCCTTATTTTGATCGACTTCAACATCAATTTGAACTCCATTCAAGCCAAGAAGTCCAAAACTTTTGATTTTTGAGAACATATAACACCTCAATATAATAATAACATAAACCCATACAAAAACAAACTCAAATTGCGTTATAAACGCACAAAAAAAGAGATATGCAAATGCATATCTCTAATAAATTATCTAGCTTCTTTGATTCTTGCGTTCTTAGCAGTTTTGCCTTTAAGGTAGTAGAGTTTAGCACGTCTAACAACACCTTTACGAACTACTTGAATATGATCAATTTTTGGAGAGTGAAGTGGGAATGTTCTCTCAACACCAATTCCAAAAGATATACGACGAACAGTGAATGTTTCTCTAATGCCACCATTTTTACGAGCTATAACCACACCTTCGAATGCCTGTAATCTTTCACGTGTGCCTTCAACAACTTTAACGAAAACGCTAACAGTGTCACCAACGCTAAATTCAGGAATATCAGTGCGCATACCTTCTTTTTCGATTGTATCAATGATATTCATAGGTTTTCCTCCTTTAAAAAAGTACGAATGAGTGTTCGTGCTAGCTCTTGGTGCAGAGGACCACTCATAATTCACGACAAGATTATATCACAAGCAAAATATAAAATCAAGCACTTTTTTACAAATTTATTATTTTATAATTAAAAAGCGCCTTCGATATATGATATTTTCCCGTTATCAATACTTGCAACATCAAATCTGATTTGATAATTTTGATATTCAGGCAAGGTCTGAAGGTACCTTGCACCACGCACAATATTGTGTCGCTTTTGTTCTGAAACAGCTTCAGCTCCTATTCCAAAACTTGAGTTTGACCTAGCCTTAACTTCGGTTATAACAAGCAAGTCTTTTGCCGATTTCATGAGCGTCTTAAAACTCTTTTTCAGCATCTTTTTTTCTTGTTTGTCTCTGCCCGAAAGCTGCAACTTAAGTTTATGTTTTAACGACTTCACCTGAACTTCTTTTGGCAAGATTGAAATAATATCAAGCTCAACTCCAACACAAGAAAAATTGGTTTTAAGAACCTTAAAACCTTTCTTTTTCATATAGTCAGCAGTCTGTTTTTCGCCTTCTTTCCAAACATTTTCATTAAACATATTATTTATCCAAAAACTTCAAAAATGAAAGTCTGTGATACACGCATGGTCCATGCTCTTTTATTGCATCAATATGTGCTTTTGTGCCATAGCCTTTGTGTTTTTCAAACCCATACTCAGGATATTCTTGTGCTAGTTCACACATCAAGTTATCTCTGGTGACTTTCGCTAAAATACTAGCGCAACCAATTGAATAACTAAGAGCATCGCCTTTTATAATACCCCTAATATTCACATCAACATCAAGCTTTGAAATTGCGTCAACAAGCACAACATCTGGTTTTATTTGCATGTTCTCAATCGCTCTTTTCATCGCAAGCTTGGTTGCTTCAAGAATGTTGATTTTATCAATAGTGTCTTCATCAACAAGCTCAACTGTATAACAAATCGCCTTTTCTTTGATTTGCTCTGCAATCAAATTTCTCTTTTTTTCAGAAATCTTTTTGCTGTCATCAACACCTTCAATAATGTCATCAAGTGGCATCATTACACACGCCACACACACAGGGCCTGCAAGTGGTCCACGACCAACTTCATCAACGCCTGCTATCAAAAAATGACCTTTGCTTTCTTCTTCTCTTTCAAATTTAAGTTTATCAGTTTCTTCTTTTATTTTTGTCATTTCTCACCTAGTCAAGTGTAATTTTTCCAAGCTTTCCAGCTCTAAAATCATCAACGAAAGTCTTTCCGGCTCTGTGATAATCTATTTCTCTGCCACGCATGATAAATCCACGTTTTTCGCAAAGTTGGTCATATATTTCAATAAACTCTTCTCTGTCATAATCAATATCATATTTTGCCTTAACAAGGTCTGGATATTTTTCATAAACAAGTTGCATGAGTTCAAAGCCCATATCTGTCATATCAAACTCTTTATCTGAAAGACAGCCGATAAAAGCAAGGTTATGAGAAAGTTCTTCATGAAATCTTGGCCACAAAATACCAGGAGTGTCAAGCATGGTGAACATTTCATCAATTTTAAGCCAAGAGTTCACTCTTGTAACACCTGCAATGTTGCCTGTCACGGCTTTTTTTGAGCCACAAAGCATGTTTATAAGCGTGCTCTTTCCTGTGTTTGGAACACCCAAAATAATAACCTTGTATGTGGCATTTACACCCTTTTGTTTATTTCTCTCAATCTTTTCAGCCAGAACGGTTTTTATTGCGTTTTTAACGCTATTTCTAAATTGATTTGAGTTTGCACTAACTGTGATAACAGTTTTTCCTTTTGAAATAAAATCTTGTTTTATTTCTTGTGTTCTATCATCATCAGAAAGGTCAATTTTATTTAAAACATAAATAATTGGCTTATTGTGAACAATCTTGTCAACAAAAGGATTCATGCATGCATAAGGCGCCCTACTGTCAAGCACATATAATATGCAATCTGCAAGCTTAATTTTTGTTTCTTCAATATCTGTCATGGCATTTTTCATATGCCCTGGAAACCACTTTGAATCTTTCATAATCTTTCCTTTTTAATTTTCTTCCATAATATCAGGTCTGCGATTTTTTGTGATAATCTCAGCCTGTTCTTTTCTCCACTTATCAATCTTTCCATGGTCACCAGACACCAAAACATCTGGAACCGAAAGCCCCATAAACTCTCTTGGTTTTGTGTATTGTGGATATTCTAAAAGCCCGCCTTCAAACGATTCACTTTCAGTTGAATCACTTGAATGCAAAACCCCTTCAATATGTCTTGAAAGTGCATCAACAACAACCATCGCAGGAAGTTCTCCTCCTGTCAAAACATAATCACCAATAGAGATTTCTTCATCAATAAGCAGGTCTATAACACGTTGATCAACGCCTTCATAATGTCCACACAAAATAATAATATGGTCATAGTTTTTGGCATACTGACGTGACAAGCCTTGCGAAAAAACTCTTCCCTTTGGACTCATGTAAATTTTATGCGCTTTTTCATAACCATCAATTGAAACTATTGCGTCATAAATAGGCTGTGGCATCATAAGCATTCCTGGACCACCACCAAAAGTATAATCATCACACTTTTTGTGCTTATCTTTTGAATAATCTCTAATATTTATGACATTAATTTCAATCTTTCCGTCTTTTTTCGCTCTTCCCATAATGCTGGTTTCAAGTGGCGAAAACATTTCAGGAAACAGCGTCAAAATATCAATCTTCATAATCGCAAACTTCCTTAAATTTTTCCTTATTAATCACTAATTTTTTTGTTTTATAATCAAATGAAGTTATAACACCTTTTACGTTTGGAAACATAAATTGTTTGCCGGTTTTTGACTTTAAAAAGAACACTTCAGCCGCGCCATAATCTTGCACATCTTCAATCTTTCCAATATTTTCTTCGTCTTCAAAGAAAACATCTGAACCCTTTAAGTCTTCAATCAAAATCTTATCACCAACAAGCTCTCTGTTTATAAACAATGATTTATTAATAAACGTCTTTGATTTTTCAAGGTCAACACCTTCAAGAGCAACAACAATCGCATCTTTGGTTTGAAAAAGTCTTGAAACAACATATTCGTTATTTTTTTCGTCATACATTCTATCAATTTTTTTCAAGTTAAAATCTTTGTCAAATTTAGCATTAACCTTCATTTGACCTAAAAATCCATGCAGTTTAACAACCTTTCCAATTTCAATAAGTTCCATAATTTTCCTTTAATAATCTATTACTTTATTCTTTAGATTTTTCGCTTTTTCATTTGCAAAATATCTTATAGTTCCAGCAACAATAACAACAAACAAAATTGATTCTAAAATTAAGCCAAAGATTGACAATATATAAGCATAATAAACAATTGAACAAAAGCTTGAAACAATACCTAAAATCTTATAAATTTTTTCGTCTCTTTGCCACACTGCAATTGTGTATGTTAACGAACACACAATTGAAAATAAACTAAAGAATCCGTCATATGTTATCACTGCAATAACTGAAAGGATAATCATATATACCGATAAAATCACCCAGTCATTAAAGTTGATTTTATCTTTTTTGTCTTTATTTTGAATCAAAAACACAATGTTTCTAACAAGTGCAAGAATCGTGGTCATTACACCAGCCCATGCTTTCAAAAAGAAGTATGACGTAGCGTTTGTCGCAATGGCAATCAAGCTCACCACCAGCAGCCACTTTCTATCTTTTATAAAGTATGTTGCACCCAAAAGAATATATGTTATAACAACCAAAATTTGGGATAGTATATACGCCACATCTTCTCCTACAATTTTATTTATTAGTTTTTTTCATCATCATTCTGTCTTGCTTAAAATATCTTATGGTTCCAACTGTTTCAACAATCAGCATTATACATTCAAGAATGATTCCAAATATCGAAAATACAAACAAATAATAGACAATCCATTGAATACTTCCGATAATTGACAAAATATTATACACTTTTGCATTTTTTTGCCATACAGCATATGTGTAAATAAGTGTTCCAGAAAGCGCAAAGAAACTCAAGATTCCATCATAAGTCAATATCCACGCTATAGTTGACACAACACAAATTGTAATAAGCGCAATCCACTCAGCCCTAGTTGTTTCGTTTTCTTTTTTATATTTATTTTGAATCTGAAATGTTATATTTCTACCAAGAGAAATAACATTCATTGCAACACCAGTCCAAGCTAACAAAAATGTATATGATGCAGCATGACACAAAACAGCTGCCGTACTATAAAGCAAAATCAGTTTTCGATTTTTTGTAAAAAATGAAAATGCTATAACCGTATATCCTAAAATTACAAATATTTGCGATATAATATAGTTCATATAATCCCCTATAATATGATTATAACAAAATAGTTTATTTAAGTAAAGACAAAATAACTTCTTGGAAACCCAAGAAGTTATTTGATTTAGTCTTCAATAATTTTGATATGAACATCACGAAGCAACTTTTCATCAACAGTGTTTGGAGCGTTGCAAAGTGGGTCTTGAGCATTCTTATTCATTGGGAATGCATAGATATCACGAATAAACTCATTGTGAGTTAAAAGCATCATGAGTCTATCAAAACCAGGAGCGCAACCAGCGTGTGGTGGAGCACCATATGAGAATGCGTTATAAAGTGCTGGGAATTTGTTTTCAACAACTTCCTTTCCATAACCAGCAAGTGCAAAGAGTTCAATCATCATGTTTTGGTCATGATTTCTAACCGCCCCAGACAAACTTTCATAACCGTTAATAACAAGGTCATATTGATAAGCAAGTGCCTTAAATGGTGCTTTTTTAATCTCTTCCAAAGTACCTTGTGGCATTGAGAATGGGTTGTGTGAAAATGCAATCTTTCCGTCTTCATCTTTTTCATAGAATGGGAAATCAACAATCCAGCAGAACTTGTAGTCGTTTGGATCAATAAGTTCAAGTTGTTTTCCAAGCTCATTACGAAGAACATTTGTGAGCTTGATTGCCTTTTCTTCTTCATCAGCAATAAAGAACAATGTGTCGCCTGCTTCAAAGCCTGTCATATATTTAAGTGAAAGCTTTTCTTTGTCAGACATAAACTTTGCTGCACCACCTGAAAGCTCATCATTTTCACCAACGTTAAAATATGCAAGACCTTTTGCTTCTCTTGATTTGATGAAATCTGTGAGTTTATCAAACCATTTACGTGGTTTGTCAGCTGCTTTTGCTTTGATACATTTGATTATCTTGCCTTGGAACACACTAAACTCTGTTTCAGCAAATGTTTCAGTTACATCATGAACAATGAGTGGGTTGCGAAGGTCAGGCTTATCTGAACAATAATCACGAATCGCATCAGCATAACTGATTCTCTTAAAGTCAGAAATTTCAAAGTTTGCAAACTTTTTAAAGATTGCTCTATAGAGACCTTCAACAATCTCAAAAACGTCTTCTTGAGTCGCAAATGCCATTTCCATATCAATTTGATAGAACTCTGTTGGACTTCTGTCTGCACGGGCGTCTTCGTCTCTAAAACATGGTGCAATTTGGAAATATCTATCAACACCTGAAACCATCAATAATTGTTTAAATTGTTGTGGTGCTTGTGGAAGTGCATAGAACTTTCCAGGGTTAAGTCTGCTTGGAACCAAGAAATCTCTTGCACCTTCAGGGCTTGAAGCTGTGAGTATTGGTGTTTGAACTTCCATGAAGTTTTGTTCGTTCATATAATTTCTAACAAACAATAATAAGTCGCTTCTAAGTTTAAGCATTTTTTGGTTATAGTCTGCTCTAAGGTCAAGATAACGATATTTAAGTCTAATATCTTCAGCAACTTGTTCACTATTTTTGATTTCAAAAGGAAGTGCACTGGTGCATTTTCCAAGCATAGTGATGCTTTCAGCAACAACCTCAATATCACCTGTTGGCATATTTGGGTTCTTGCTTTCTCTTTCAATAACCTTTCCTTCAACCGAAATAACGTCTTCTTTGTTTAAAGGAATAAACTCTTTGTTTAAAACAACTTGAGTTTTGCCATATTTATCACGAAGAACAATAAATGTGAGTTCTCCAAGTTTTCTGATTGTGTCAACCCAACCTGCAAGTTTAACAACCTTTCCTGCATCAGAAAGTCTTAAACTGCCATTGTCAATGTTTCTGTATTTGTTTAATGTAATTTTTTCCATAGTTTCGCCTTCTTATATATTATTCACCTGGTTGAGAGCCTGCAGGTTCACCTGATTCAGGCGCTCCAGTTTCCGGGGTTTCTGGTTTTGGTTCATCTGCTTTTGGAACATCTGCTTTTGGGGCATCAGTTTCAGGACCACTTGTCTGTGGACCATCAGTCTTAACTTCAGTAGCCGTTGCTTCTTTCGCTTGAGTTAAACTCTTGCAGAGTTTACCGATTACCGATTTAGCCATAATCATATGCTCAAGGTCTTTATCCTTTTCGTCATCTGGAAGATAAATATATGCGGTATCAAGTTGTTGATTAGTGTAAATTTGACCTTGATATTCATCATAATAAATGTTATCTCTTGAAATCCATGCTTCGTGAATACCATTTGCCACAGCAATGGTCACATATTTTTGGACTTCAGGGTTTTCATGAGTAAGACCATCCCAACAAGTAATAACAGACCTTGCTGCCGTTTTTCCTGCCATAAAGTTGTCTTTTTGCCAATATGGAGAAAGATTCACAAAATTAGTATTTGCAATATCCATACAAACCACACCATCTTTAATATAAAGTGTTTCGCTTTGTGGAATTTTTCCATCTAAAACAGCCTGAACAAATTCAGCATCCATCGGATCTGTAAGTTTCTTTTCACGTGGGTTATTTGGAAGCCCATTTTCATTTGGTTTATCAAGCTTTCTTGATTCACAATAAGCATCATGAAGCATATATCCAAGCATTCCACCAATCAAACACTGATCTTCATATGAAATAACTCTTTCTTTTTTTGCTCTTTCAATGATTGCACCCATTGAAACTGCAACATAGTCTTGAAAAGGAACTTTCTTTCCAATCTTCGACTCAATCAAAGCCATTTCTTTTTTCATTCTCTCAGTAACTTGATTTAAGTTATGAACAATAAAGCTAGCCATATTAGTCTCCCCCTTATACGACATAATAATATCACAGTTTGTGTGAAATATCAATAAATAAACAATAAAAAAATAAGGCTGTGAGCCTTATTTTTCAAATTTTACAAACACATGTTTGTTGTTCTTTTTAGCAGAAGTTCTAACAACTGTTCTGATTGCTGTTGCAACCTTGCCACTTCTTCCGATGATTTTACCAAAATCTTCTTCAGCAATGTGAACAATATAAACAGTTTCTCTGTCTTTTGCTTCTTCTCTAATAGAAACTTCATCAGGATTGCTAACAAGATTTTTTACAATAAATTCAACTAACTCTTTCATATGCGTCACCGAACTTATTTAGATTTCTTGCTTTCAATAGCACCAGATTTTACCAAAAGAGCTTTAACTGTTTCTGTTGGTTGAGCACCTTTTTTGATCCAATCTTGAGCTTTTGCATTGTCGATTTTGATTTCTTCAGGATTAGCGATTGGG
Source organism: Clostridia bacterium (assembly GCA_045596905.1). Taxonomy (GTDB): domain Bacteria; phylum Bacillota; class Clostridia; order Christensenellales; family UBA1242; genus RGIG1681. Next base: position 20,607 of record JAZODG010000047.1, on the reverse strand, counting down.
TTGTATGTTCCAACCAAATCAATATATTTTGCATCTCTAGCAACTCTAGAATCAGCAACTACGATACGATAAAAAGGACTCTTTTTATCACCTAATCTTGTAAGTCTCATTTTAACTGCCATCTTTCTTCTTCCTCCGATTTGTTATTTTATTTATCATACACAGCTTCTGCTGTAATGAGCTTAGAATTTAAATTTTCCACCAAGCATCTTTTGAAGTTTTCCACTATTCATGTTCTTCATCATTTGTTTGGTTTGTTCAAACTGCTTCATCAAGCCGTTAACATCTTGAATTGTTGTTGCACTTCCAGCAGCAATTCTTTTTCTGTTGCTAGCCTTGATTGAGTCTGGATTAAGGCGTTCTTTTTTAGTCATTGACTGAATAATCGCCTTATATTTTTTCATCTTGGTTTCGTCAATATCAGTAGCCTTGAACTTTGCACCCATACCAGGAATCATTCCCACAAGGTCAGCAAGGTTTCCCATCTTTCCAATTTGCTCAAATTGAATCAAGAAATCTTCAAGAGTGAATGTGTTTTTTCTAAGGTTTTCTTCAACCTTTTTTAGCTCTGCTTCATCAACTGCAGCTTGTGCCTTGTCGATAAGAGTGAGTACGTCGCCCATGCCAAGTATTCTTGACGCCATTCTGTCTGGGTGGAATGGTTCAATATCACCAATCTTTTCACCAACGCCACAGAACTTGATAGGTTTGCCAGTCACTGCTTTAACTGAAAGAGCCACACCACCACGTGTGTCACCGTCAAGCTTTGTAACAATAACACCCGAAATTTCAAGACGCTCATTGAACTCTTTTGCAACGTTAACAGATTCTTGACCTGTCATTGCGTCGATTGTTAAAAGAATTTCAGTTGGATTGACTTCTTTCTTGATATTTTCAAGCTCTTTCATAAGTTCTTCATTAATTTGAAGACGACCCGCTGTATCAATAATAACTGTGTCATTGCCCATCTTTTTTGCCTGAGCAATAGCTTCTTTTGCAATCTTTACAGGATTTGCTGTGCCTTTTTCAAAGAAATCAACACCAGCGTTTTTTGCACCAATACGAAGTTGTTCAATCGCAGCTGGACGATAAATGTCACACGCAGCAAGCAAAGGTTTTTTGCCTTGTTTTTTGAGCATAAATGCAAGTTTTCCACACATAGTTGTCTTACCTGCACCTTGCAAACCACACATCATGATGACGGTTGGTGGATTTGAACTAACTTCAAGCTTTGAGTTTGTTTCACCCATGAGTGAAATAAGCTCATCACGAACAATCTTTATAACCTGTTGACCAGGAGTCAAGCTGTTCAAAATTGCTTCACCAACAGCTTTTTCAGAAACTTTGTTAATGAAGTCTTTTGCAACCAAAAAGTTTACATCGGCTTCTAAAAGCGCAACACGAACTTCACGCATAGCTTGTTTAATTTCAAGTTCAGTAAGTTTGCCGTGCTTTGTGAGTTTTGAAAATATGTGGTTTAGTCTTTCGCCTAATGAATCAAATAATCCCACGCTTTTTCTCCTTTTATAAATTTGCGATTATTGTGTCAACAATGTCTGCTTGATTTGAATCAAGAAGTTGTTTTAACTCTTCAAGTTTTTCACGTAATATTTCTTTTTGCTCAACAAAATGACATTTTGCTTCAAACTCAACAAGTTGTTTTTTTGCTTTTGAAAGCGCATCATGAATCGCTTGTCTTGAACCATTTTCAAGCTCAGCCATTTCACTTTCGCTTATATCCATGTTCAAAAACTTATCCATAACTTCATATTGTTTGTTTGAAAGAAGGTTTCCATAAGTATCAAACAATTTTGTGTAACTGTTTAACTCTTGAATTTGCATTAGCATTTCCTCTTGTAAAGCATTATTACTTTACATAGTATATACCACTTTATTTTAATTGTCAACACTTTTTATAAAATAAAAACCCTTGAAACTAATCAAGAGTTTTGTTTTTATTTATCAAATTGTTTTAAAGCACCCTTATAAACAAACAAAAGTGCCCCAGCCATCAAGAGCGCTGCAATAATATCTGTTATCCAATGCACACCAGACATGATTCTAGCACATACAAGCAAAACAACAAACACTGAAGTTAAAATGTTGATAATAAACACATTCTTTTTGTTTTTGAGATATTTATTAAGCCCCATAAGAGCAGCAAACATAAACACCACTGAAATCAAGATATGTGTTGATGGATATGATGCAACAAGTTTTGCTTCTTCCAAAACAGGACGATAGTTTACAACAACAAGTTCAAATAACACGTAAATAAGCATTGTAACAACATATAATCCCAAAAGAACATACAAGTTTTTATCAACCTTTTTTAAGCTCTTTCTCTTAATAAGTTGAACAACGCCAACAACAGCAAAACAAAGTGCTGATGCTAATGCCAAAATCATGAACACATCTGACACAGCGTCCCAGCATGAGTTTGAATTTGTTTTCAAAAATAGTTCATTGAACCCAGCAAAACCGACTTCTGAACCAAGTGGTCCAATTGCTTTAACGTCAACAAATTTCACTAAGATAGTAAACAACACAAAAGCCACAAAAAATCCAGCACCAATCAAATAATTTCTATCAAATTTTTTCATATGTAACTCCCTAAATTTTATTCAAATATAGCTTCAACAAAGTCTTTTGCATCAAAATCCAAAAGGTCTTCAGCTGATTCACCAACACCAATATAACGAACTGCAATATCATAATCGCTTGCAAGCCCAACCACAAAACCACCTTTGCTTGTGCCGTCAAGTTTTGTGATAACAATATCAGTGAGTTCAACTGCTTCGTTAAACATTTGAACTTGATTGATTGAGTTTTGACCGGTTGTGCCATCAACAACAATAAATTTGTGATATTCAGCTTCAGGCCATTCTCTTGAAACAACCTTTCCGATTTTCTTAAGTTCTTCCATAAGGTTAACTTTATTATGAAGACGTCCTGCAGTGTCAATCAAAAGCACATCTGCACCCTTTGCTTTGCTTGATGCAATAGCATCAAACACAACAGCTGATGCATCAGCACCTTGTTCACCTGACACATACTTTGCCTTTACTTTGTCAGCCCAAACTTTAAGTTGGTCACCGGCAGCAGCTCTAAAGGTGTCTGCTCCAGCAATAACAACCTTTTTGCCCATGTCTGAAAACTTTTTAGCAATCTTTCCAATTGTTGTTGTTTTTCCAACGCCGTTAACACCAACAACCATGATAGCAAGTGGATATGTATATTCTTCAGCTTCAGTTCTAGACAAAATATCAACCATGATTTCTTTCAAAACTTCTCTGCAATCATCGGTCTTTTTGAGTTTTCTTGATTTTGCTTCTTCTCTTAAAGTATCCAAAATTTCTTCAGTTGCACCTGTTCCGATATCTGCACTGATTAAGATATATTCAAGTTCTTCATAGAAATCTTCATCAATATCATTGCCAGTAAAAACATATTTAAGTTTTTCAGCAAATGACTTTTTTGTATTTTTTAGTCCACTAACAAGTCTTGAGAAAAATCCCATAACCACTCCTTATTCATGTCAAAAATTATTAGTTGTCGCTATTATCAATCTTAATAGCTTCTGAAAGCTTAACTGAAACAACCTTAGAAACACCCTTTTCTTCCATGGTTACACCATAGAGAGAGTCAGCAAGTTCCATTGTTGGCTTTCTGTGAGTGATAACAATAAATTGTGTGTCACCACTAAACTTATGCAAGTATTTTGCGTATCTTTCAACGTTTGCATCGTCAAGCGCAGCTTCAATTTCGTCAAGCACACAGAATGGCATTGAACGAAGTTTTAATATTGAGAACAATATCGCAACAGCTGTGAGTGCTTTTTCGCCACCTGACAAAAGTGTAATTGATTGAAGTTTCTTGCCTGGTGGTTCTGCAATAATATCAATACCACATTCAAGCACATTCTTTGGGTCTGTAAATGTGATATCTGCCTTTCCACCACCAAAAAGTTCTCTGAAGATTGTTTGGAAGTTTGTTCTGATTTTTTCAAAACATTCATTAAATTGAACTTCCATTTTTTCAGTCAAATCTTTAATGATTGTGTTAAGGTCATCTTTTGCCTTGGTCATGTCGTCTCTTTGCTTAACAAGTTCGTCATAACGTTCAGAAATTGTCTTGATATCTTCAATAGCAGCAAGGTTAACAGTTCCAAGCCTTTGAATCTTACGCTTAATTTCTTGAGCGTCTGCAACACCTTGTTTGATATCAAAGTTTTCAACAACAAACTGCTTTGAATCGGCATATGTTAATTGATATTCTTCCCAAACTCTGTTTTGAAGATTTTCAAGGTCGGTATCAATTTTAACAAGTTTATTTTCTTCTTTTGCTTTCTTTTCGTTAGCTCTTTGAATCTCAGCAGCAAACATCATTTTATTTGCGTCAGCTTCATTCATTTCTTGTTGACATTTCTTTTTTGTTTCAGAAATTGATGAAATCTTTTGTTTTACAAGTTCAATTTTCTTTGTGCTAGCAGAAAACGCACTTGTTGCCATAATATCATCAATATTTTGTTGCAATTCTTCAATTTGTTGGTTATTTTTCTGAACACTAAGCAAAAGTTCTTTTGACTTAAATTCGTTTTGAGCAACAGAAATTGTGGCTCTTTCAAGTTCACTATTGATATTTTTGAGATTGTTTCTCTCTGCTTCAATAGTGATTCTGATTTCTCCAAGTTTTTCAAACAACTCATCTCTTTCTGTACGAAGTTTTCCAAAGTTATCAGTTGCTTGCTTTTTGCTTGCAGTAGCCTGAGTTTTCTTGCTATTAACATCTTCTTGTTCTTTTGAGATTCTCTCAATCTCTCTTTCAACAAAATCAATCTTATCAAGCACGGCAGTGAACACAATGTCTTGTTCTGAAAGTGCTGCAATATTGTCATCTTGTTGATTTTCTAAGCTATCAATAATCTCTTCTTGCTTAACTTTTTGAACTTCAAGAGCGTGAATATCATCAACAATGGTTCTTGATTTTTCATTGAGCGCAGCAATTTTATTTCTAACTTCATCTTGCTCTTTCGCATAGTCTTCCATCTTATTTTTAAGACCTTCAAGACTATTTTGAAGTTCTTCAATTTCTCTGTCACGACTCAAAATATTTGCATTGTTTTCTTTTCTGCTACCACCAGTGAGTGTACCTTGTGGGCTAATTACGTCACCTTCAAGTGTAACAATCTTTGTTGAATAGCCAGTTGCCCTTGAGAACTCAACAGCATTGTCCATATTGTCAATGATAATTGTTGAGCCAAGCAAACTCTTAAATACCTTGTCATATTTTGAATCATAATCAATAAGCTCACTAGCAACACCACAAACACCACGCATGTTAAGTTTGCTTTCTGCTTGAGCTGAAATATATCTTTCTTTTACTGATGTGATTGGCAAGAATGTTACTCTACCAAACTTGTTTGTTTTCAAGTATTCAATAAGCGATTTTGCATCGTCTTCATTTTTTGTAACAATGTTTTGAACACTTGCACCAAGTGCCATTTCAATAGCCACTTCATATTTTTGTGGAACACGCATAAGTGATGCAACAACACCAATAACCTTTCCACCAACACTTGAACCTTCATGAGCTTGTTCAAGAAGTCTTCTAACACTGATTGCAAAGCCTTCGTTATATTCTTTCATGTCAGACAAAACATTATAACGGCTCAAGCTTGTGTGATACTTAACTTTTGCTTCATCAATAAGCTCAGCAAGTTCGTTGTATTTTTCATCATACTTATCAATTTCTGAAAGTACGGTTTGTCTTTCTTCATTTTTCTTTTCAATTTTTTCTTCAAGCTTTTCAATTTCTTCTTCAGCAGTTTCGATTTTGTATGAATAGTCTCTATTGTCATTTTCAAGAGCATCTTTTTCTTTTGAAATTTCTGCTTGTCTTGCTTTTAATGACTCAAGTTCTGTTTCATATTTAAGCAGTCTTGACTTGATATCTCCAGAAGCTTCCAATGTCAAATAAAGCTCTGAATCAACGTTTTCCGCATCAGCTTCACCAAGTGAAAGCTTTTCAAGAGTGCTTTTATAATTAACTTCAAGCTTGGTTTGTTCAATCTCATAATTTTTTAAAGCTTCAACTGACGCTTCTTTTTCACCAGTGAGTTTTTCTTCTTGCTCTTTGCCTTGCTTTACAACATATTCACAGTGACCAATTTCATCAAGGATACGTTCATTTTGTTCTTTTGCCATTGAAATTTTTTCGTTATAAAGCTTTATTTCACCATTTTGTTTTTCAAGCTCAACGGTCAAGTTCAAAAGTTCATCACGAAGCGCACTGAGTGTATCATCAAGTGACTCAATTTGTTGTTGTGAAATTTCATATTTGTTAACGGCTTCATTAAAGTCTCTTTCACGAAGTGCAATTTCTTCATCAATAGCATGAATAACATCGTAAATCTTTTGTTTTTCAGCATTTGAGTTGTCACTTTCATAAACATAAATGTTAATTTCAAGCTCTTTGAGTTTATTTGAAAGTTCAAGGAAAATCTTTGCGTTTTCAGCTTGATGCTTAAGTGGTCCAAGCTGTTTTTCAAGTTCCAAGATAATGTCATTTATTCTAATAAGGTTGTCATTAACTCTATCAAGTTTTGACACAGAACTTGCCTTTTCTTCCTTAAATTTAGAAATGCCTGCAGCTTCTTCAAAGATATTTCTTCTGTCTTCTGGCTTAGCTGACAAAATGCTGTCAATTTTACCTTGACCAATAACTGAATAGCTTTCTTTTCCAAGACCAATGTCACGGAATGCATCAATGATATCTCTACGTCTGCAAGTGTTCTTGTTGATTTGATATTCGCTTTCACCACTCTTATAGAGTTTTCTGGTTAAAACAACTTCATCATAGTCAAGATTAAAAATCTTATTTTTGTTATTAAAGTATAACGAAACTTCACAGTATGATTGTGGTTTTCTGTTTTGTGTTCCGTTAAAGATAACGTCTTGCATGCTTGCACCACGCATAGATTTTGCACTTTGCTCACCCATAACAAAACGAATGGAATCAGCAACGTTACTCTTTCCACAACCATTTGGACCAACAATCGCAGTTATACCAGATTCAAACTTAATTTCAATCTTGTCTGCAAACGATTTAAAGCCATATATGTCTAACTTTTCAAAATTCATAAATAATCACCTAAACTTGTTCTAGTTTGTTTATTGCAGCACTTGCAGCAACTTCTTCTGATGCTCTTTTGTTTGTTCCTGTTCCAGAACCCATTTTCACATCATTTATGAAAACATTGGTTTTATAAACCGGAGCATGGTCAGCGCCAGATTTTGATGTTTGATAAACAATCTTTGCCTGTTTGAGCATTTCTTGAAGCTTTGTTTTTGGGTCTTCAGTATAACCATGAACTTTTATGTTATCCAAAATCCCACCAACAGCCATATTAAAAAATGCCTTAGCTTTTTCAATGCCGCCATCAAGATAGATTGCGCCAACAATCGCTTCAAACATGTCGCATTTAACAGCCTTTGAAGTGTTGGTATTTTTACTTTCTCCAACACCCCTTAAAAGGTATTTTTCAAGACCAAGCCTATCAATAGCTTCAGCAAGTGGTTTTTCACTAACAACCGTCGCCCTAATCTTTGAAAGGTCGCCTTCTTTTTTCCCAAACTCCAAATAAAGCCTTTCTGTTATAATAAACTCAATAACAGCATCACCTAAAAACTCAAGTCTTTCATTTGACTCAACTCTGTGTTCGTTTGAATAACTTGAATGAGTGATGGCTTTAAGCAAAAGCTTACTGCTGTTAAACTTATAACCAATGATTTTTTCAACTTCTTTTATTTCGTTTTGATTTTTCACTAATTTTCTCCAGAAATACTAGAATTTTTTATACCTTCACGCATTTTTTCAATGTAGTTTGACTTATAAATATCCATAACTTGCAAAACACAAGAATAAATGGTTTTTGCTTTGCTTGAGCCATGTGACTTAACCAAAATCTTATCAATTCCAAGGAATGGTGAACCACCAACTTCAGTGTAGTTCATTCTCTTCTTTAAGTTCTTAAACGCTTTCTTTAAGAATAAATAACCGATTTTTGCTCTTAAGCCGCCGCCCTTGATTTCTTGTTTCAAAATATCCATAAAGCCTTTCATTGTGCCTTCAGCAGACTTCAAGGCCACGTTTCCAGTGAAACCATCGCAAACCAACACGTCATATTCACCTGAAAGCATTTCACGGGCTTCCATATTTCCAACAAAGTTGATTTCAGGAGTATTTTTCAAGAGTTCAAATGTTTGATGGATTTGTTCATTTCCCTTATGGTCTTCAACACCATTTGAAATAAGACCAACTCTTGGATTTTCAATTCCAAGCATAGCTCTAACATAAATTGAACCCATGATTGCAAATTGTTTTAAATATTCAGGCTTACAGTCAACATTTGCACCACAGTCAATCAAAAGAGTCTTTCCACCATTAACTGTTGGCAAAAATGGAGCAAGAGCTGGACGCTTCACGCCTTCCATTCTTCCAATAACAAAAAGACCACCAGCAAGAACTGCCCCTGTGCTTCCAGCACTAATCATACCAATAACATCTTCTCTTGTTTTCAAGATATTAAGAGCAGTAACAAGTGAGCTGTCAGTTTTTCTTCTTATAGCCATAGTTGGTGATTCGTTACAAGAAATAACGTCTTTTGCATCAGCAATTTCAATCTTATTTCCCTTATAACCAACTTCATCAATAACCTTTTGGATTTCTTCTTGATTGCCAGTCAAAATCATTTCCACTTCATCAATCAAGTTCACAGCTGTTATAGCACCTTTAACAATTTCATCTGGTGAGTAATCAGCACCATAACAATCTAAAACTATTTTCATACATACTTCTCCTATTGTAACAATGATATTATATATTATTTATAATATAATTTCAATTAAATTAACAAAAAAAGAGAAGCCAAATTTTGACTTACCTTTATAAATTTTGATTTAAAGACTATTCTTCATATTTTGCAATTGCTTTTGCAAGATATTGTTCATATTGAGATCTAACAACTTCAACAATCTTCTTTTCTTCTTCTGAAAGCTTTGAAACATCAAATGCTTTGAGTTCTTCAACAAATTCTTTGTCAGTAAAGAGACTTTCCATAGCTGCAAAATCTTTTTCAAAAACATCTTTAAGTTTTGAAACCTTTGAATCTATTTCATATGTTGATGTTTGTTGTTTTCTAAGTTCTGCTCTTTGAGCGTCATTTTCAGCAACTTCTGCGACAAGCTCAGTTGATGTCATGCCAACTTCTTTGCTCCAATCTCTTGCAACAAATTCTTGCAAGAACTTAAATTCACTTTCAACATATTCAGCAATAGCTTCTGGAGTTGTTAATTTTTCAGCAAGACTAAGTCTATATTCAAGGTTGCCTTTTGTGTTTTCAAGTTCTTCAATACGTGCTTTGGTCTTTTTAACATCTTCAGGAGCCCTTTCAATTGCTTCAAATTTCTTCTTGAAGATTTTTCTCATAATTGCATTGTCTGGAACTTCTTCATCAAGAAGTCTTTCAAGTTTTGCAAGTTTTGCTCTGTTTTCAACCAATTCTTTGTCAATAGCTGCAATTTCAACAGGACAAGCTTCTCTGTCTTTCATCATTCTAACTCTAACAGATTCACAAACAGCCTTCTTTGTTCCTTCTGGGTCAATTTTAAACTTTTCAAGCAAGCCTTTTGTGTAGAACTTTGGATCAAATTCATCTAAAACCATAAGTTCTTCAACTGACAAAATTCTGCCACTTTCAGTCTTTCCAACAGGAAGTTTCAAACCCATCACAGACATGTATGCTGTGCTATAAGTTACATCAATAAAATCAGGTCCATAATATGGATTTGGATTAGATTTTTGACCTTCTTCAAGACCATAAGAAAATCTACCTTGTTCCATTTCACCCCAAAGTTTTGCTGCTTGTTGTTGTCTTTTTTCTTTGATTTGCTCTTTTAAAAATGTCATTTTAACAAAAAGATCAGTTTCCTTTTGTTTGATTTCTGCATTTTGAACTTTTACTGCATTTGCTTCACGAAGAGCTACTTCATAAGCTCTATAATTTTCAATTAATTCATTGATTCTTGGCATAAAAATTTCCCCCTTATTCCACTTTAATTGTAACACAAATACTCTTTGTGTGCAATTTAATTTGATTGATTATTATATCAAAATAACCAAATTTTCACTTAAAAACTCAAAAAATAGGCACGCTTGCCTATTTTTCTATTTGTTTTTCATCGCCTTTTAATCCAAGTTCTGATTTGAGTGCAACCAAAATTAACTCATATTCTTCAGGAACATCAGTAGTTTTTTCAACTTCTTCAATAAAATCTTTATCGTTTTTCACTTCAGCATAAAGACTTTCATATTCGTCTTTCATTTCACCATAAAAGTTTTCAAGAAACTCTCTGTCACATTTTGCACGATAATAAATTGATATAAGTTCTTCACTATATGGGTCTTTTTCAAGAGCTTTCACTGCATCATTTTCAGTTGTCTTGCAAATTCTGATTAAGTCACACATTGAAGTCACAGTGTTATACGATTCAAAAAGCTCATATAATTTTGACATAATCACTCCCCCTTTCATGTGATTATATTATAACATAACAGCATTTAAGAATCAATACCGAACCAAAATTTTAAGCACAAAAAAATGGGCTTTCGCCCATTTCAATTATTTGTTTTCGTCAGCTTTAACTGCAACTTTTTTTTCGCCATCATAATAACCACAGCTATCACATACAGCGTGAGAACGCTTGAATGCGTGGCATTGTGGACATTCAACAAGTGTTGGAGCTGTTGCTTTCCAGTTAGCGATTCTGCTTCTACCTTTAGCTTTAGAGACCTTTTTCTTTGGAACTGCCATTATTGAACCCTCCTATTATCATAAATCTGTTTCCAGATTGCAATTTAAATTTTGATTTTGTGCAAAATTCTTCACACTAATCAATAAAGCATACTAATAATACACCAAGTTTGCTTGTTTGTCAATCACATTTTTATATTTTCATTTGAACTATTTTATTTTGCAAGTCTTGCGGTATCTTTAGCAATCATAAGTTCTTCATCGGTTGGGATAACATAAATCTTAACTTTTGAATCGTCTGTTGAGATAACATTGATTTCGCCACGTTTGAAGTTTGTGTTTTTGTTTTTGTCTAAACAAATACCCATACCAGCCAAACCATCAAGAACACTTTCACGATATTCAGCACCATTTTCGCCAACACCTGCTGTGAAGCAGATTGCATCGACTGTGCCAAGAGCTGCATAATATGCACCGATATATTTCTTAACTCTGTATGCGTGCATGTTAAGAGCAAGTCTGCAATTTTGAGCTTTTTCGCTTGTGTCTTCTTTGTTATAAGCAAATTCTTCAACGTCTCTCATATCTCCAGAAACTTCTGAAATACCAAGAAGACCACTCTTTTTGTTAAGATAGTTAACAGCTTCATGAATGTTCATGTTTTTCTTTTCCATAAGTGTTTCAAGAGCAGATGCATCAATGTCACCACATCTTGTTCCCATCATAACACCTTCAAGTGGTGTGTAACCCATGGTTGTGTCAATACACTTTCCTTCTTTAACAGCTGAAAGTGATGCACCGTTTCCGATATGACAAATAATAAAGTTTCCTTTCTTACCTTCAAGTCTTTCAAGTTCACTTGCAATGAATTTGTGGCTTGTTCCATGGAAACCGTATTTTCTGATTTTCCAGTTTTTATATGCTTCATTTGGAAGTGCATAACGATATGCATAATCTGGCATTGTAGCATGGAATGTTGTGTCAAAAACAGCAACTTGTGGAACTCCTGGAAGAAGTTCTTGGCAAGCTTTCACACCTGCAATGTTTGCTGGTTGGTGAAGTGGTCCAAGTGGAATAAGCTCTTCAAGTTGAGCCATAACTTCTGGAGTGATTAATGCTGAATCATCAAAGATTTCGCCACCATGCAAAACTCTGTGACCAACTGCTTCAATGTCTGAAAGTGATTTGATTTCAGCAACTTTGTCGCTAGCCAAACAATCCATAACAACCTTAAGTGCTTGTGTATGGTCTTTCATTTCGACATCTTCTGTAAATTTGTTTCCATTTGTTTTGTTTGTATGTCTTCCGTCAATACCAATTCTTTCACAAAGACCTTTTGTGATAACCTTTTCTGTTTCCATGTCCATAACTTGATATTTAAGTGATGAACTACCTGCGTTTACTACTAAAACTTTCATTTTTCTCTCCTTAACTAAACCTATAATTATAATGATTGAAGAATTGTTATTGCCATATTCAAAACAATTTCTTCTGCGCTTGTTCCACGTGACAAGTCGTTAACTGGTTGATTCAATCCTTGAAGCACTGGACCAACAGCTTTTACGTTAGCAAGTCTTTGAACAAGTTTGTATGCGATATTTCCAGCATTCAAATCTGGGAAAATAAGAACATTTGCTCTGCCTTCAACTGGTGAACCAGGAGCCTTAAGGTCAGCAACTGACTTAACAAGTGCAGCGTCTGATTGAAGTTCACCGTCAACAATAAGTTCTGGCGCTCTTTCTTTAACCATTTGATAAGCTCTCTTAACTTTGCAAACATTTTCGTCTGTCATTTCATCGCCAGACTTTGTTGAATAAGAAAGCATTGCAACACGTGGAGTCATTCCACAAATCTTTTTAGCTGTTTCACTTGATAAAATTGCAATTTCTGCCAAATCTTCGTCAGTTGGATTTGGGTTAACGCCGCAATCAGCAAAAACCATAAATCCATTTTCTCCAAACTTTTCTGGGTTTGGTGATTCAAAAATGAACACTGATGAAACTTTCTTTGCACCAGGCTTAACCTTTACAATTTGGAAAGCTGGACGAAGAACATCTGCAGTGTGATTGATTGCACCTGAAACAACACCGTCAGCATCACCTGAGCGAAGCATTAACATTGCATAAACAAGTTTGTCTTTAACTTGTGCTTTTGCTTGTTCTTCTGTCATACCCTTTGCTTTTCTGAGTTCATAAAGAGTATTTGCATATTCATTTGTTTTTTCGTTTTCTTCATTGACATCAATGAAAACTATATTTTTAAGCATTTTTTCAGAATATCTTGACTCAAGTTCTGCCTTGTTTCCCAAAAGCACAACTGTGCACAAATCCATTTCAGCAGCCATGCCAGCAGCTGTTAAGATTCTTTCATCTTCAGATTCAGTCAAAACGATTCTTTTACCTGTACCTTTTGCCTTTTCAATTAAACTATCAAAAACATTAGACATAAAAAATCTCCATAAATAATATTGATTATAAAACAATTTTGTTTATAATAAAGTTATATTACACCACTTGATTAAAAATTTCAAGCAAATACACGGAGAAAATATGAAGTTTTGTGGAATTATATGTGAGTTTAATCCATTTCATAATGGTCATGAATATTTGATAAAAGAAGCAAAAAAAATCACTGGCGAAGGCATTGTTTGTCTTATGAGTGGCAACTTTGTTCAACGTGGAGAACCTGCCATTCAAGAAAAATATGAAAGAGCAAAACAAGCAATCATGGCTGGCGCAGATGCTGTTTTAGAACTGCCAACAATATATGCTTGTTCAAACGCTGAAAACTTTGCTTTTGGTGCAATAAAAACACTCACTGCTCTTGGTGTTAAATATCTTGCTTTTGGCGTTGAAAATGCAGAGCTTGAAACTCTACAAAAAATCGCCAAAATAAAATTTGAAAACAGTGAAGCATTTGTTTCTTCTTTTAAAAATGAAATTGAAAATGGCATCTGTTATAACACTGCACTAAAAAGAGCTATTGCAAAAGAATTTGATGACAACATTGAGATTGAAGAACTTCTCAAAAAGCCAAATAATATCTTGGCAATTGAATATCTCACAGCCATGCTAAAACTCAACTCAAAGCTCACCCCAATAGCAATCAACCGTGTTGATAATGGATATTACAGTAACAAAGAAAATAAACAATTTTTATCTGCCAGCGGCATTAGAAAATTGATTTTTGAAAATAAACCTTATGAAAATTTTATTCCTAAATTTGTAAATTTTGATAAATATTTCAATGAAATTTGCAAGTTAAAGTTCGAAAACTTAATAATATGGAATCTTAGAAAACTAACTCCACAAACCCTTGAAAAATTATATGATTATTCAGAAGGCATTGAATATAGGGTTAAAGAAAAGGCAAATTTGCATTCAACACTTGATGAAATTATTGATAACATTTCAACTCCAAGATATAGACTTCCAAGAGTGAAAAAACTGGTTTTATATCCAACACTTGAAATCACAAAACAAGCCGAACAACAAGCCAAAACCACAAAAGCAGTTGCAAAAGTCTTGGCTGTTTCAAAAACAAATAAAGACATTTTATCTTATGCAAATAAACGCAAAATCAATCTAATTTCAACAAACAAAGACTATCAAACACTTTCAAAACAACAAAAACTTATAATAGACATTGACCTTAATGCAAGCAACATCTATAACACAGTTGCAGGCAATCAAAATAACAACGACTACAAAAAAGGAACTCTATTTGTTTAGAGTTCCCTTTTTATTTTAGTTTGTTTTTGATTGTTCATATGCTTCAAGTTTTGCATTGATGACTTTTTCATTTTCAATTTGTTGATATCTTTCAACAGCTCTCATATATTGATTTTCGTATGTTGATTTTTGCACGATAAAGTTCACTAAGTCATAAATCAAATATGCAAGATACATTGCAACAAGAAGCAACACACCTGGGTCAACATATTCAGTTGCGACAGCAACCCAAAGAGCGATACTAAATAACAATGCCAAGAATCTGAATGTGTAATAGTCACTATATCTTTCATTACGTAAAAGTGCAGAAGCAACCAAACAGCCAGCGCTGAGAGCATCAAGAGTTGCAAATCTTGAACCAACTGCCAAGTTGAACATATAGAAAATAATTGAAAGTGAAAGTGCAAGCAAAACATAAACAACTTGAACCCAATCACTCATCTTTTTTCTAACTTGAACAAAGTCGCCAAGATTATATTCTTTTGTTGATGCAAACAACTGGAATGGTATATAGAATGCGATATAAATGAGTGCGTTTGAGTAAACATAAAAGTTGCATGAAATCACAAAGTATATCATCGACACAAACACGCACATCACAACACCCATTTTGTTGTTAAGTTTTGTGTAAAAATTCCAAATCATACCAACTTCAACAATCACAAGCTCAGCAAGGTTGCACAGCTTGGCAAGATACATAAAGATTGCAAAAGCCGAAACTACCGAAACCAGCATAATCTTAAAAAGTTTATATCTATCACTCTCTTCTTTAACAATTTGTCCGTCATAAAAATCATGAAAAAATCTATTTGCATTACTCATAATAATTTCTCCTAATTTACAACACCATTTTAGCATATATTTTAATATGACAAAAACAATTTCAAACAAAAATAGAATTTTTTTTACAATAAAAATTTCTGACTCAACAAAAGACCTGTTATTTTCTGCAATCATTCTCTTTATCATGTTCATGATAATTGCAAACCCGTCTCTTTTTTCCAGTGGCACAATAAATGGCTTGAAACTTTTTTTCTACTCCGTTTTCCCAGGGCTTTTCCCTTTTATGTTCTTAACAAAACTCTTAACAGAAATTGGTTTTGTCTATAAGTTTTCACAGAAACTTTCACCCATTTCAAAAAGGCTCTTTGGCACAAACGGCGTTTCTTTATATGTATTTTTCATGAGCATTTTGTCTGGCTACCCAATCGGAGCCCAACTTATCGGCGACCTAAAATCTAAAAACTTGATATCTGACTCTGAGTCGAAAAAAATGTCAATTTTCTGCACAACTTCTGGACCAATCTTTGTTATTGGAGCTGTCGGAGTGCAAATGTTCAAAAGCTTTAAAATCGGTTTAGTAATTTATATTTCACACATTCTCACAAGTGTTATTCTTGGCATCATTGCAAAATTTTTATTTGACAAAACCACAGCAAACTTCATTGTAGTTCCTTCTCAAAAAGAACCAAACTTGATATCTAACACTCTTTCAAAAACAATAAATTCAATCATGCTTGTTGGGGCTTATATCACCATGTTTTATTTAGTGTCAGAACTGCTCTTTAAACTCAATGTGTTTTCTTTTATTTCATCAATAATCTATCCACCATGTTCAAAACTTGGCGTATCAAAAACACAAATCGACGGTATTTTGTATGGCTTGATTGAAGTCACCCGTGGCTGCAAAGAACTTTCAAACTTAATTAATCCCACCACAGTTTCAATTGTCTCAGCGCTCATTTCATTTGGTGGGTTTTCAATCATTATGCAAATGTCTGCATTTTTGAAAAATACGCAAATAAAAACACACAACTTTGTTTTTTCAAAAGTTGTGTGTGCTTGTCTTTCATTTTTAATTTGTCAGACTATATTAATCTTCGTCGGCATCTAAAACTGAGCCTTTAATATTGTTGATGGCTGTTTCAAGCTCATCTCTATTTCTTTTAACAACTGCAAGGTTTTGTTCTAAATAAATTTCAACTGAACGCAAAAGCTTATCAACATTTTCTTTTGTAACAGCATAAAGTTGTTCACATTTCTTTGTTGTTTTTTGCATGATTTCGTCAGCTTCTTTTTCGCTACGTTTCTTGATTTCAGATGAACTAACAAGTTGCTCTGCTCTAAACTCAGCTTCAGCAACAACGTGTTTTGCTTCAGAATGTGCATTGTTTAATATTTGTTCTTTTTTCGATAAAACATAACTTGCTTCTTGAATAGCTTGTGGCAAGTTTGCCTTAAGCTCTGCAATCAAAAGAGCACATTTGTCCATATTGACAAGTGTTTTTTTGCTCCAAAGAAAGTTCTTTGAGTTTGCAAATTCAGTTTCAAGTGCGTCTATAATTTGAATAATATCCATAATTCTTCCTACTCTTGATATGAAATAACATCAACGTAAGCTATTCCATATTTTTTTGACTTTTTCATTATACAACACTCTGGCAAATTTTTCAAGTCATTTGAATATTTATGCTCAACAATAATAGTTGCTCCGTCGCTTAAAAGAGACAAATCAACAAGTTTGTTTATTGATTGCATAGCAAAGTCTGACTCATATGGTGGATCAAGATAAACTATATCAAATTTAAGGTTACTGTTTGATGCAAGCTTCAAAAAATCAAGGTGATTTGACTTTATCACTTCAAAGTCTTCAGTCATATTTTTTGTGTTAATCTTTATGGTCTTTATTGCCTTTTCATTACTATCAATAAAATAAACCTTCTCTGCGCCCCTTGAAATGCATTCAGCACCAAAAGCTCCACTTCCTGCAAACAAATCAAGCACAACACTTCCTGCAATATCAAATTGAATCAAATTAAAGATTGATTCTTTAACTCTTGCAAGAGTTGGTCTTGTGGTTTCTGCATCAACACCAATCAGTTTTCTTGCTCTATACTTTCCCGTAATAATTTGCATATTTCACCTGACTTATATCTTCTTTTTATTCGCTGAGATAACCTTGAAATTATCTCATAGCCTATTGTATCACACCAGGCTGCCACATCACAAATAAAAATTTGATTTTGTTTGTCTTTACCAATCAAAATAACATCGTCATAAAGCATCACAGGATTATCTGTGATATCAACAATAATTGAGTCCATACAAACAGCCAAAATCTTGCAAAATTTATCACGAATAAGCACATATCCTTTACCTGCAATATTTCGCATTATTCCGTCTGCATATCCAATTGCAACAACTGCAATTTTTGTTGTTTTTGTTGCAACAAAACACCTTGAATATCCTGCAGATTCATTTGGAAAAACATCTTGAATTTCAATCACTTTTGACTTCAGTTTAACAGTTTCAAAATGGTCATCAGAGTACAGTTTCATACCTGTCCTAACCATGTCAAATGCATTGTTATTTTCAATACCATAGGAACTTGCAACATGGAAAATCACTTTTGTAAGTTTGTATTTTGATTCAATTTTTTCTTTAATATTTTTAACAATTTCAATCTGTTTTGTTGAAAATTCAACGCTTTCTGCATCAAAATAATGAGAAAATACACCACAAATGAAAACGTTTTGCGTTTTTTGTGACTCTTCTATCACATTCATTATATCATCACATGACACAAACCCAAACCTGTTCATGCCACTATTTATTTTGATATGAATCTTATACACGATATTTTTGTTTCGTTTTGCTTCATACAAAAACAAACGAAACTGTTCTTTATTTGACACACAAAACTCACATTTTGCCATTGCTAATTTGGTTATATTTTCATAAATTGGTGACAATATCAAAATTGGTTTATTTGTCAGGTTTTTTATATCAAAAAATTCTCTTGCAGAAGACACTGCAAAATAGTCAACCACTGAGCTTATTGTTTTGCATATTTTTCTAGCACCTAAGCCATATGCATCAGCTTTTACGACTGCACATAACTTCTGCCCTGTTTTTAAGTTTTTTTTGATTCGTGAAACGTTTGATAAAATTGCAGATAAGTCAATAATTAAATTTGAAATAATATCACCACCTGCAATATTTTATTCCAATAAAAAAGACATTGTGCAATTCACAATGTCTCTAAAATTAGTTTGCATTTTCTTCTTGAATTTTTGCAAGTTCTTCAAATTCTTTTTCTGCATCGATTCTTGGGAACAAGATTCCAAGTTCACCAACAGTTTCACCTGCAACAAGCTTATAAATTTCTCTTGCATCTTCATACATTGGATTTTGAATACCAAGAGCATCAAGAACTTTTTGTGAACAATCTGGCAAGAATGCTGAAAGAAGAATTGTTCCGATTCTGATTGATTCAAGCAAGTTGCGAAGAACGTTTCCAAGTCTTGCTTTTTGTGATTCATCTTTAGCCAAACGATAAGGTTCAGTAACTTCGATATATTTGTTTGCTTTTGAGAAAATCTCAAATATTGAACCAAGCGCCTTTGATGGGTCAAGGTTGTTTTCGATATTCTTTCTTGTTTCAGAAACGGATTCATGAATAGTTTTTATCAAATCAGCATCAATTTCTTCGTTTGATTCAGTATATTCTGGAATAACACTTCCACAATACTTTTTAAGCATTGAGAATGTTCTTGAAACAAGGTTTCCATAGTTATTTGCAAGGTCGCTATTGATTGTTGCAAAGAATGACTCTGTTGAATAGTTTCCGTCATTTCCAAATGGAATTTCACGAAGAAGAATATATCTAACAGCATCTGCTGAATATCTTGGAACAAGAATTCTTGGGTCAACACATTCAGTTGATGCAACTGACTTACTCTTTGAAAGCTTGTCGCCACCAAACAAAAGCCAACCATGGCCAAAGATTCTCTTTGGAAGTGGAAGTTCAAGAGCCATCAAAATTGCTGGCCAAATGATTGCGTGGAAACGAACAATTTCTTTTCCTATAACATGCACGTCTGCTGGCCAATATTTTTTATAAAGTGTGTCATCTTCACTGCCATATCCAAGACCAGTGATATAGTTTGAAAGTGCGTCAATCCAAACATAAACCGTGTGTTTGTCATCAAAATCAACAGGAACACCCCATTTTACACTTGTTCTTGACACGCAAAGGTCTGAAAGACCAGGTTTGATGAAGTTGTTAATCATTTCATTAACACGTGACTTTGGTTGCAAAAATTCTGGGTTGTTTTTATAAAGTTCAATAAGCTTGTCACCAAACTCTGAAAGTTTGAAGAAATATGACTCTTCTTCTTGGTCAACCACTTCTCTGTGACAATCTGGACACTTTCCATCAATAAGTTGCGATTCTGTCCAGAATGACTCACATGGAACGCAATATTTTCCTTTATATGATGATTTGTAGATATAACCCTTATCATAAAGGTCTTTAAAAATCTTTTGAACTGCAGCAACGTGATAATCATCTGTGGTTCTAATAAACTTGTCATATTTAATGCCAAGAAGTTCCCAAAGATTTTTTGCATCTGCAATCATCTCATCAAGATATTCCATTTCTGTTTTTCCAGCAGACTTTGCAGCTTGAGCAATTTTTTGACCATGCTCATCTGTTCCTGTCATAAAGAAAACGTCTTTGTCTAAAAGTTTATTGAATCTTGCAAGTGCGTCGCAGATAACAGTTGTATAACAATTTCCAAGAGTAAATTTTCTGCTTGGATAATAAATTGGTGTGGTAATATAAAATTTTTCTTTTTCTATCATTCTTTTTCTCCTAAATGTCTTTAATTCTTTTTTGTTAACTTTATTTATTTGCACATTCGAAAAGAACTAAAGCACATCACGCCTTTAGCACAAACATAATTTTTTGAATTCATTTTTCTAAATTCCAACATACGCGTATTATAACAAATAAAAGCATTACTATCAAGCGAAAAGCCAAAATTTTAATTTATTAAATAAAAATCGAAAATATTTTCATAAAATCGATTGATTTTTTTCAAATGTGTGTTATAATGTGTATGTTGTTTTGGAAAACATTTTCAAGATAACCCCACCCAACTTAATATTTATGGACCATTAGCTCAGTTGGTAGAGCAGATGACTCTTAATCATAAGGTCCGGGGTTCGAGTCCCCGATGGTCCACCAAAAAAAGGAAGTCAGAAATGACTTCCTTTTTA
>JAZODG010000046.1:0-54538 GCA_045596905.1 Clostridia bacterium | reverse complement strand
CAAAAAACATAAAATTTTTGCTGAAATAATTTGTCTTTTTTTGCCTATATATGTTATAATAAATATGGTTTATTATAAGCAAAATTTTTTACTCGTCGAAAAATGTCTAAAAGCAATTAAAAAAACAATTTTGCAGACACTAAAAACGAGTAGCTATGGGGGAAGTATGACTTTCGTTAACACAGTTTTCACATTTTTATCAAGTTTCATGACATCGGCAATTATGCCAACATCTGAAACAACAGTCTTTAAGACATTCTTCAATGGACTCATTGGAGGTCTTTTTGAATTGATTATGACGGGATTCTATTGGGTGTGTAAATGGTTCCTGGCATTTATGGACTTTTTGCAATACTTCATTCAGAAACTGATAGGTCTTGATTACTGGCTGAAAGGTCAAGAAGGTGGAAGAACCCTAGCAGGTGCAACTGAAGAAGATATTCTTTTCAAGTTCTTGTATGCTGAATCAATCACAAGAGTCTTTAGAGCGCTTTGTGCAGTATTTATCATCTTGCTTATCATCATGACAATCTACGCAATCATCAAAAGCGAATGGGCAGTTGTGACAGGTGATGCAAAAGCTTCAAACTCAAAAGGTTCAATCTTCACTTCAGCATTAAAGGCTATTGCACTTGTTATCATGTTCCCAATACTTCTCACAATGGGTATTATCTCATCAAACGCAATCTTGGCTTCAATCATCAACGCCGTTGGCATTGATATGGCGTCAACCTTTGGTGGAATGATGTTCTCAATTGCGTCGCAGACGGCAAATAAGTATAGGCACTATGCAGATGCGAATAATTACCTGCCTGTTTCCCAGACGGTAACATTCTATCTCAATGAAAACCAAGAAGTTATTTTGTTTGGTAACGGAACAAATGAAAACAATGTTAGAAGGTACTACAACGTTTACTCTTATTCAAGTGAAACCGGAAGCCCAAATCCTAGTCCAGACAACAGCTATTTAACAGCGATTAAATCTGCAGAGGGTGGTGGTAGAAAATATACAGTTGATTCAATTTTTGAACCGGTTATTCCAAGCAAATCAACAAAATTCTCTGGATTCTGTTTTGGTATTCCACTTGAAGGGGAAACAGATAAATATAAATACTTCTTCGTTAAGGCAGACACAAGTCAAAGAGATGCAATTTATTTCTACTTAACAAAATTCCTTGGCGTTAAAGTTATGAGCAAGTCATCAAGCTGGGTTAATGCAGATGAAACCGGTGTGGCAATCAAAGATGACTTAAAATTCAAATCAAGTGTTTGTGGTGGCACATATATCAGCAAGTTTAACTTGGCGACAGCATGTTCTGAAGCTAGACAGGCTTGTAGAAACACTTGGAACTATTCACTTATTTACACAAATCCAGGCAAAACATTTGACCAAGCATATGCAAGCTGTGGTTCACAAGACTTGAAAACATATGCACTTGGAAGTGGTTACGGTGCTATTGCATACAACTCATCAGAAATTTCAGGATATTTTGATGGTGGACAATTTGGTGTTGTTCAATCAATGGCTGAATATGGAGTTATGGCAGACGTTGTTGACTTTATGTGTGAAAACAACTTGCAATTCTTCATTATGGACGCAACATCTCCACTTATTAACTGGAATTATTCAGGTGATAAAAAATACGGAAGTTATTCTCCAAATACAAAATGGGTTTCAACAAAACTCTATGCTTCATTGTCTGGCGCAAATGCATTAACATCTGAAAGTGCAAAACTTAGACTTCGTGATGGAAATGATTATTTAACATTCCTTGTTAGTTATTCATCAGAACATGCTCTTGCTGCTGAATCAAGAACAGATCTTATTTACACAGCTAAATATGATGCTGGAAATGAAATGCAAGGTTCAAAATACATTGTATGTTTCAAAGATCCATCAGCTGGTTCAAGTGCACCATTCTATCCAGTTGTTAATGGAAAATATTTCTCAAATGAAAAAGGAACAGAAACCTTTAGATTCAAATCTGACTATTATTCAGATGATTACAATGGCGTTGTATTTGCAAAAGGAACATTTGATACTTCTGCAAATAGTAGACAATACGGTAACCCAACATACTTAAAGAATGTTCAAGTTATTGATGCTGAAGATTCAGTTGTAGTTGGCGAAGATGGTGCATATTTCTATGACATTAAAGCTGGTAAGTCAATTGAAACTTTCTTTGGTAAGAATGATGGTGGTATTTTTGGATTACCAAACAAATTCCTTGTTGATGGTGAATCATCAAAAACATTAACAGTTAAAACTGATCCTGGAAAATTAACAGAAAAAATCGATTCTGTTGATTATAACAGAACAATTAACACAGATGGAAAAATAACAGGAGTTAAAGATCCAACCAACTTATCATTTATTGTTAATATGAGTGGTGTTGGTGAGAGAACATCAATCTACTTCGGTAGTGGTGGAGATGCTCATGTTTATTACGTAACTGATGGTAATGATGATCATTATAAAGCTGACTTCTTCTTTGCACTTGTTAAAACAGGAGAAGAAGAATATCGTCTAAAATATGTTAAGTCAAACATGGAGTATGCTGATGTTGACGCTTCTGATACCACTTGGGATTGGACAAGCAGTGGACACAGATATGCAGTTAGTGCAAGAGAGTGGAACAATGCAGTTTGGTCTACCGACCACGTAAGTCATTTCCCAGCAACACAGCTCACTTATGTTGATGATGCATCTGGTGTTTTTAACAATAGAGCAATGTTTAGAACTAATCAAAGAATAAGCATTCCAAGTGCAAGTTTCAATGATTATATTTATTGTTTCCTTGACACAACTTCAACAAGACACCTTTCTGTTGAATCAGGAAAAATTGCTTATGCTGATAACGATTTAGGTGGTTATTATTCATTTGATACATATGAAATTGTGTTCTATGACTACTTCACAAGATTCCTTGATGAAGGTACAACTGATACCCTTGGTAGTTGGTCAACTGGTTCTGGTGCTAATGATGATAAGTTTGCACGTTATGTTATTGGATCTGGATTAGATACCAGTCATCCTAACGGTGAACATTATTTGATTAAAGACGGTGGAAATGTTAAGAAAGTAACATTTACGCTTGAAGGATCATTTGCTGACCAAACTGAAGATATGATGGTTTCACTTTATGAAGGTATAAACTATGTTGGAACTATCTATGTTGATGTTTTAGCTCCTTGGGGATTGAATGGTGTGCGTAGACATGGTTCAAAACTTGTTTTGGATAATGGCGAAACATATTACAACATTATGACTGAAGGAAGCTTTAAACGTGACCATTTGAAGGCGATTAGAGCAGAACAACAAATGAAAACATTATTTGATGCAGTTTCACAAAGCAGTGCTGTAGTTGGAACAAGAGATAATGTTATTAATTATAGAGGAGCTCAAATTTTAAACTTTATCCTAGGTTTGAACTTCCACTTCTTTAAAGGTATTTTTGAAACTGAAATCGGCAATGCATTCAGCATTAGCAAAAATGAAGTTTCAACATACTTTACATATGAAACAACTGAAGGCGATGTTGGTATTCAATTTGACTATTTCTTTGATAAAAACATTGGTGTTGGAACATTCTTTGCTGCATCAAAGATTAATTACTTCTTACTTATTATTGCAACAGCCTTAATTATTAAAGTATTGTTTAATGCACTTTGGGGTGTAATTAAACGTTTCTATATGATTACACTTTATTATTTGGCAATGCCAGTTTCTGCTGCAACAATGCCAATTGACGGTGGAAACAAGTTTAAGACCGTTCAAAGTGAAATCATAAAACAGGTTCTCAGCACCTATGGTGTTCTGATTGGTCTGAATGTATTCTTTGTATTGTTAGTTCCTATCCGTGATATTGCATTTAGTGTATTTACGGAAGAAATTATTGAACAATCTGGAAGTTATTTCTTGAAGCATTTACCAATTAGTGCAAAAATGCTGAACTATTATGTCTATATATTATTTATGTTGGTAGCATTTACCTTAATAAATGAACTTCCAACATTGATACAAAACCTTGTTTCAGGTGGTCCTGGTATTGACAAGACTGGTGAACAAACCAAATCTGCTGCTAAACAAAGCATTCAATCTGCAAAAGAATTGACAACTGGTCAATCACTCATTAATGCAGGAAAAGAAGCTATTGCAATGGCTCCGGGATTGCTTCCTGGAAGTTCGCTTCTTGCTGGTGGTGCAAAACTCACTGCAAAAGGCATTGGCGCAATGAGCAAAGCATTCAAGAGTGGAGCAGGTGGTGGTGGAAACCAACAAGGTGGTGGAAATCAACAACAAGGTGGTGGAAACCAACAACAAGGTGGAAACCAACAACAAGGTTCTAGCAGAAGACAAGGACCAATGAGTAGAATGCAAAGTGGTGGAAATGTTGATGATGAAGAAGAAACAACACAAACACCAGGTCAAAATTCTCCACTTGAAAATGCAGTAGAAAACGCTGAAGATGCAATGGAAAAGGGTCCATTAGATCCAGGTGCAACAGATCCAAACGCACCAGTTGATCCAAATGCAGATCCAAACGCACCAGTTGATCCAAACGTAGATCCAAATGCACCAGTTGATCCAAACGCAGACCCAAATGCAGATCCAAACGCAGATCCAAACGCAGACGAAAATGCAGATGAAAATGCAGATGAAAATGCAGACGATACAGCTGACGAAAATGCAGACGATACAGCTGATGAAACAGCTGATGATGGTGGTCTTGACGATATTGGTGGAGATGATGGTGGTCCAAAGAAGATTGACTTAAGTGGTATGGGCAAATTTGGTATGTTCTTTGGTGCTATTGCTAACGCTGCAATTGTTGCCGGTCACTATACATGGAAGGGTATTAAAACTGTAGCTAAAGCAGGCTGGAAGTTTGCTAAGAAAGCTGCTAAGAAAGGTAAAGAATTTACCAAGAAGATGATTGAAAAAGGTTCACACCTTGCAAAACGTGGAATCGAAGCAGTTAAGAAGTTTAAGGCAGCTAGTCCAGAAGAAAGAGAGGCAATGCTTGAAAATCTTGCTGGTAAACTTCATGCAAAAGCTGAAGGTTTCTTAACCAACACAGCTCTTGGAAGAAAAATTGCTAAATCAAAACTTGCAAATAGCATAGCTGCAAGATTCGGTGCTGAATTCTCAATGCCTGAATCAAGAAAAACAAAATCAGGAAAGAAAGTTCATAACAATAGCGCATCTGCAAACGTTGTTAATGCTGCAGCTGAAGAAGAAGCAGCTTCAAGAAAACCTGCAGAGACAGCAGAAACAGCAGAGACAGCAGATAATGCTGAAGTAGCAGAAAATGTTGAGAATGCAGAAAATGCTGAAACAGCAGAAACAGCTGCAACAACTGAAAATGCAGAAAATGCAGAAAATGTTGAAAATGCTGAGAATGCAGAAAACGCAGAAAATGTTGAAAATGCTGAGAATGCAGAAAATGCAGAAAACGTTGAAAATGCTGAAGATGCACAAGCTTCTGAAGAAAGTGAAGAATCAACTGAAGAAACAAGTGAAGATTCATCTGAAACAGAAGACTCTGAAGAAACAAAGCAAAACAGATTCAGATCAGTTCTTGCAAAAATGGCTGGATTTGGAAAGGCTGCACTTAAAGGTGAAGGCAAAGCTGGTAAGATTGCAGGATTTGCAGCGAAAGTTGCACTTGGTCTTGGAACCGGTATTGCACTTGCATCTGGTGGATTATTTGCTGGTGCTGCAGTCCTTGCAGGTGGATACTTAGCAAAGAAAGCACTTAACACTGGTAGAGCATTTGTGAAAGCTAGTCCAGAAGCAAGACTTGAAATGCTTAAGAAGATGGGAACAAAGGCAGCGATTGTTGCAGGAACCATGACATTTGGTTTGGCAGCAGGTGGCCTTGCAGGTGCTGTTCTTCTTGGCGCAGGTGGTTTGCTTGCTAAGAACGGATACGATAAGAAATTTAAGAAACCTTCACATGAAACTGAAGGTGAAGCTGTTAAACAAGGTATGTCTTCAATGACAAGACCTGAAACAGTTGAAAATGAAAATGGTGAACAAGTTGAACCAAACAAAGGTTTAATTGGCGCAGCACTTGATGCTGAAGAAAGATTAAACGAAGAAACTCCAGCAGAAGAATCAGCTGATGAAAATGGTGAAACTGGTGAACCTACAGAAAACGCAGAAACCCCAACAGGTGATGACCTTGTTGGTGCAGTTGGAAGACTTGCTGGAAGAGATAAGAGCAACATGGCTCTCAGATTTGTTAACTGGAGAAGAAAACAACTTAAAGAATCTGGCAGCGATGAAAAACTTGAAAAAGGTGATGAAAGATTAAGTATTGATCACGCAAGTGAAGAAGACTTAAGAGCATTCGCTGAATCAAGTGAAGCAGCAAGAGACTTATTATATAAGAAGCCATCAACCGAAACTGAAGGCAATGCTGTTGCAGCTAACATGGGTGTAATGAGCAAGAAGCCAACAAAGACAAATGAAGATGGTGAAGAAGTTCCAAATGACACAGTAGCTGACGAATTGATTGATGAAGCTATTGAAAACGGAGAAGTTCCAAACCCAGACGAACAACCATCTGAAGATTCAGAAGAATCTGAAGATAGCGAAGAAACATCTGAAGAAGGTGGAGAAGATGGTGAAGGTTCTGACGAAGAAGGCGACGGAAAACCTAGATTCTTCGGAAAGGGCGGTGCACTTGCCAAAGGCTTAGGCAAGTTCGGCAAGTTCAGCTTGGCAGCACTTAAGGGTGAAGGCAAAGCTGGTAAGATTGCAGGATTTGCAGCAAAACTTGCACTTGGTCTTGGAACTGGTATTGCGCTTGCATCTGGTGGATTATTCGCTGGTGCAGCAGTGCTTGCAACAGGATACTTGGCAAAGAAAGCTCTCAACACTGGTAGAGCATTTGTGAAAGCTAGTCCAGAAGCAAGAATGGAAATGCTCAAGAAACTTGGCACAAAAGCAGCAATTGTTGCAGGAACCATGACATTTGGTTTGGCAGCAGGTGGCTTTGCTGGAGCTGTGCTTCTTGGCGCAGGTGGTTTGCTTGCTAAGAACGGCTATGATAAGCACTTCAAGAAACCTTCACATGAAACTGAAGGCGAAGCTATTAAACAAGGTATGTCTTCAATGACAAGACCTGAAACAGTTACAGACGAAAATGGCGAAACTGTTGAAAATAATAGTATGGTTAGTGAAATGCTTGATGCTGAAGAACAAGCAGCAGCAACCGAAGAAACATCTGAAGATTCAGAAGAGACATCTGATGAAACAGGTGGCGAAACATCTGAAGAAGGTGGCGAAGATGGTGGTCTTGTTGGAGCTCTTGGCAAACTCTCAGGTAGAACAAAGAGCAATATGGCTCTTAGATTCGTTAACTGGAGAAGAAGACAAGTTAAGGCGTCTGGTAGTGATGAAAAACTTGAAAAGGGTGACGAAAGATTAAGCATTGACCATGCAAGTGAAGAAGACTTGAAGGCATTTGCAGAATCTGACGAAGCAGCAAGAGACTTATTATATAAGAAACCATCAACAGAGACTGTTGGTAATGCAGTTGCAGCTAACATGGGTGTAATGAGCAAGAAGCCAACAAAGACAAATGAAGATGGTGAAGAAGTTCCAAACGAAACAGTAGCTGACGAATTGATTGATGAAGCTATTGAAAACGGAGAAGTTCCAAACCCAGATGAACAACCATCTGAAGATTCAGAAGAATCTGAAGATAGTGAAGAAACATCTGAAGATGCAGAAGAAACATCTGATGAAGCAGGCGAAACAACAGAAGACGGTGGCAAGAAGAAAGGCAACTGGTTCAAGAACTTATTAAGTGGTGCAGGCAATATCTTAATGGGTAAAGGCAAAGGCGCAGGAATTGCAAGCTTTGCAGCAAAACTTGCACTTGGACTTGGAACAGGCATTGCACTTGCAACTGGTGGATTATTCGCAGGTGCAGCAGTACTTGCAACAGGATACTTGGCAAAGAAAGCTCTCAACACTGGTAGAGCATTTGTGAAAGCTAGTCCAGAAGCAAGAATGGAAATGCTCAAGAAGATGGGTACAAAAGCAGCAATTGTTGCAGGAACCATGACATTTGGTTTGGCAACAGGTGGCTTGGCAGGTGCAGTACTTCTTGGAGCAGGTGGTATCCTTGCAAAGAATGGATATGACAAACACTTCAAGAAAGCAGATGTTGGAACACAAGCAAATGCAATTAGAAATGGTATGGGTGTAATGACAAAACCACCAGTAGTCGAAGACGAAAATGGTAATGCAACACCAAACCCAGCAGCAGTAGATACAATGATAGATGCTGCAGCAAGCACAGAAACACCAACAGGTGAAACTCCAACAGAAGAGGCTCCAACAGAAGAAGCTCCAACAAGTGAAGATCTTGTTGGTGCAGTTGGAAGACTTGCTGGAAGAGATAAGAGTAACATGGCTATTAGATTCGTTAACTGGAGAAGAAAACAAGTTAAGGCATCTGGTAGTGATGAAAAACTTGAAAAAGGCGACGAAAGATTAAGCATTGACCATGCAAGTGAAGAAGACTTGAAGGCATTTGCAGAATCTGACGAAGCAGCAAGAGACTTGTTATACACCAAGCCAACAACTGAAACAGTAGCAGCTGCAGTTGAAGCAAACATGGGTGTAATGAGCAAGAAGCCAACAAAGACAAATGAAGATGGCGAAGAAGTTTCAAACGAAACAGTAGCTGACGAATTGATTGATGAAGCTATTGAAAACGGAGAAGTTCCAAACCCAGATGAACAACCATCTGAAGATTCAGAAGAAACTGAAGGCAAAGACGGTGAAGGTGAATCTAGCACAGGTTCTGACACCGATGCAAGCACAGGCAAGTTCTTCGGAAAAGGTGGAAAACTTGATAGATTCTTGAACGGTAAGAATGCTGCAGGAAAGATTGCAGGATTCGCAGCAAAACTTGCACTTGGTATTGGCGCAGGTGTTGCATTTGCAACTGGTGGATTAGTTACTGGTGCAATTGTTCTTGGTGGTTCAATGCTTATGAAGAAAGCTTTGAACAAGGGCAAGGCATTCAATGCAGCTAGCCCAGAAGCAAGAATGGAAATGCTCAAGAAGATGGGTACAAAGACAGCCGTTGCTGCAGGTGTTGCTGCATTTGGTATTGCAACAGGTGGTCTTGGAACAGCAATCCTTATTGGATCAGGTGGCTTGTTAGCTAAGAAAGGCTATGACAAGTTTATTAAACCAAATATGGGAGCACAAGTTGCTGCATCACAAAATGGCATGAGTGAACTTTCAAGTCCTGCTGGTGCAACACAAGCTGGTGCTGCTATGGCTCAAGAAGAACAATATGTAGCAGAACAAACAGAAGCTGCACAAGCTGCAGCTGGAACTGAAAATGCTGCTGTTGAAGGCGAAGAAGCAGCAACAACTGGTGCAGTTGATGCTGAATCTGAAGCAAACAAGAACAAGTTCTTCGGAAAAGGTGGAAAACTTGATAGATTCTTAAGTGGTAAGAATAATGCAGGAAAACTTACTGGATTCTTTGCAAAACTTGCAGTTGGTGCAACAGCAGGTCTTGCACTTGCAACCGGTGGCTTAGTTGCCGGAGCTGTTGTTCTTGGTGGTTCAATGCTTATGAAGAAAGCTTTGAACAAGGGTAGAGCATTCAATGCAGCTAGCCCAGAAGCAAGAATGGAAATGCTCAAGAAGATGGGCACAAAGACAGCAATTGTTGCTGGTTCAATGGCATTTGGTCTTATGACTGGTGGCGTTGGTGGTGCTATCCTTGCTGGAGCTGGAAGTGTTCTTGCACAAAAAGGCTACGAAAAATTCATTAAACCAAACATGAGAGCACAAGTTGCTGCATCTCAAAATGGTTTGGGAACCTTAACAGGAAGAGCTCCTGTTACAGGACAACTTATTGATAGCGCTGCTCAAACAGGCTTGCCAGCAAGTGGATTTGCTCCAAATCTTGCAACCAATTCTCCATACTCTGAACAAGTAGTTAATTCAGCTGTTTATGGTCAAGAAATGGTTGGCGATGACCTTGAAGAAGTTGCTAGATATAACTATAATATGGGTTCACTTTCAGATGCGAACTTTGTTGCTAGTCAACCAAACGCATATGCAAATGTAATCCTTAATAAGATTGGCACAAAAGCAGGACATGTTGTTGCTGGAAACGCAATTGCATCTTATGCTGGTGCTAATGGATATGATATTAACACAGCATTGCTTGGTGGTGTTGTTAAGGGCAAGAAAGTTGATGGTTTGATTTCAAACGAAAACATGATTGCACTTTATAGATCAACAATGTCAAGCGAACAACTTGCTTCATTCAATGCAAAAGTTCAAGCTGAAAATCTTGATGCTGCTGCACAACTTAAATATATTCAAAGTGGAACAACCCATGGTGGTTTAGGTTTGAGACTTCAAACAACAAGAAATGCTCAAACTGGTGCTATTGGATTCAGTGTTGCAGATGCTAACGGCCTGCTCAAGAAAGTTGGCAAAGATGAAAGAAATGATGCACTTAGAAATGCTTTGAGAAATGATGCTATTGGAACAATGGGTATCAACAAAGCTATTGAAGCAACAAAATATACTGGAAACGTTAGAGCTGAACTTTCAAAGAACTTGGGACTTGGTATTGACTACGCTTCAGAAATGACAGGTAGCACACAAAGTATCACAAACCAATCAATCTTTGATTTGGCTGCTCAAAATGAAGATATTGTTGCTGAAGCAATATATTCATATGTAACAAAAGATAAGAACTCAGATGTATATCAAAAGTTTGTAATTGATAATAACATCAAAGAAGACACAACCCCAGATCAAATCTTGGGTCAAATCAAGTCAAGTCTCAAGAACGGAACAGGATTTGTTTCAACTCTTAGACCTGAAGCATACAAGAGTGAATTCTCTGCAGCTGTTCAAAAACATGTTGAAGATGGTTCATTCAAAGTATCTGCTTGGGATCTTAACAGCAAAGGTGAAAACCAAGATTATGCAGCTCACTTGAGTGCAAACATTGCAGCTCTTGGAAAACATAATGTAATGGATAACCTTTCATTTGATAGACAAGGCGAAATCTTGGCAAATGTTGCTGTTAATAGAGCAATTGATTATGATCAAGAAGCAAGAGAAATGATTGATAGCGCATATGACGGTAACGTTTCAGATGCTGAGCTTGAAGCTCTTGGTTCAGAAGAACTTTCAAGACTTATCGGTCGTCAAGGAGTTACAAAAGAAACATTAACTCCAGATGATCGTAGAATGCTTGGCTTCATGAAAGCTACAAACAACGGCAACTTAAGTGGAATCAACAACAATAGAAGATTGAAGAACTTAAGAAGCGCATTCAACAACAAGACAGCTGACTATTACAGAGCATTCTCTGGAATGGCAGGAAGTGGCAAGATTGTTAGAGATTCAGGCTTAACTGATAAATATTCAGTAATGGCTACTCAAAACGCACTTCTTGGTATGAACGCAGCTGAACTTGCTCAAACTCAAGCAGCATTTACACAAAGTTATGCAGGATCTCTTGATCCAACAACAAAAGCACAACTTGAAGCAGAATATAGAAAGTTTGCTAAAGATGACACAGCAACTCTTGAAGGTGCTGATGCAAATCAACTTGCTAAGTTCTATAGAAACAATCAAAACGCAGCTAAGAGAATCTCTGCTCAAATGCAAGGCTATAGCTTTGAAGGCGTTCTTAACCCTAACCACGAAAGATACTTTGCTAGAACTGCTGAAGAAAGAACTCAAGAACACTTGATGTCTTTGGATGTATTCAATGGCAAGAATGGTATTGATAGATACAATTCAACATTCAATACATTTGTTAACTCAGAAGTTGAAGGCAAGGGTGATATCGTTGATAACTTGTTAAGAAGCACATATGGTCTTGGCGATTCTCAATCTGAAGAATATCAAAGATTGTTATCACAACTCAAAGCTCAAGAAGGTTACAACAACTTCAAGAGTAAATATACAGAACAAGAACTTGTTCTTGCTGCTAAGAAAGCTGAACTTTCAGGTGATTCACTTGATCATATTGAAAACTATACAGCTGGCAAGTATATCGGTAGAGTTGGCGAAGGTGGTATTACACTTGAATATCATGAAAACAACATTGATAACTCTAAGATCTTGAGAGGTATGCAACGTGCTGATTCAGCTAGAATGAGTGACATTGCTAAATCTCTCAGTGAAGACTATTTGACATTCGAACAAAGAAATCGTCTTGCAAATGAAGGTGCAGATAACGGTTATAAAGCTTTGAGCGAAAAAGAACAAGAAAAACTTCTCCTTCAACTTGCACGTAAAGATCAACAAGTTCTTGCTGATATGGCGGCTGCCGGTGTTGACAAGAAAGATGACACATCTATCCTTGAGTTCTTGAACGGTGCAGGAAAGGGTACAAGAGAAAAACTTGTTTCTAAGGCAAGTCAAATGTCATTATATGAAGTTAAGAACAGAGACCAAGTTGGTGCTGAAGGTGTTTATAACGATATCAAGGCAAGAACTGCTGAAACTGATATGGTTGAAAACCTTTACAAACAACAAGGTGACTTGATTTCTAACGCTGAAGTTCAAGATCATATTGCAACAACTGGCGAAGGCGCTGATGATGTTGCAAGCTATGTTGCACAAAGACTTGATATTATGAGCGCATCTGAAGAAAAATCTATCAGAGACAATGCTCAATATGAATCTTATGCTGAAACATTAGATGCTGAAGACCTTAAGAAATTTGAAGAATCTGACAGTGTTGTTGCTGCTCAATCATCAGCAATTTATGACTACTACAAGTCAAAATATGCTGACGAAGTTGGCGCTGCAGAATCTGGCGAAGAATATTCAAAACTTAAGACTGATGCAGACAGACAACAATTTGTTATTGCAGCTATCGAAAAGAAACATGCTAGAAGCAAAGACGGAAGAGTTGATGCAATTGCTCAACAAGCAAAAGTTGGTGCTGTTGTTGCTGCTATCTCTAGAGATACAAGTGACAAGTTCAAGGCATCAAAAGTTATTGCTGAAACTGCTGGTAACACTGCAGTGCTTAGAAGCAAAGGTCAATTTATCTCTGCTGGTGGCATGGATAGATACAACGGTGTAGTTGATATTATTGCATCTAACACAGAAGTTATGAGAGCTGCAAATGATGCATTCAAGAGAACTCATAACGGTAACGGACTTGATTCTGTTGATGAAATTACAAGAAATAACTTCTTATTCAGTCAATATAGAGAATTCACAAAAGAAGGCTCTGCTGAAAGACAACAAATCGAAGCTCAAATGTCTAAGATTGAATTTATGTCTAAAGGTGATGCTGAAAAAGAAGAACAATCTGCTGAACAAGCTTACGAAGAAGCTCTTGCAAAACGTCTTGAATATGAAGCTGCTGCAACTGACCTTGCAAACGGTGGAACAGACAGAGCTAGAATGCAAGCTGAAGTTAGCGAATATGATGATGTTGTAAAAGCTAGAACAGCAATGTATGAAGAAATTGAAGCTGTATTCAAATCAGGTTCTGCTTCACAACAAAGCCGTTCAAAGAGCTTTGTTAAAGACTTCATCAAGAAGGGTGGCCATAACTATCGTGCTTTGGCTGCTGGTAACAAAGAAATTGAAGCACAATTAGAAGCACTTCAAAGAAAATACTTCACAGAAGTTCCTGAAGGTTCAATGTCTGGACAATATATGGAAGAATATGTTGAAGCATTTGAAGGCGAAACTGCTGAAAAACGTGCAAAACTTGCTAAATATCGTGACCTTGAATCTGGTGCTGTTTCATATGATGCACTCCGTGCAACTGAAGCTAGTGCTGAAGAAAGATATGAACATGCTAGAGCTACAAGTGCAAAAGTTAAGGCTGGACAAATCGTCATGAAGGGTGGAGCTACTCCATCACAAATGAGTGGTTCAATCGTTAAGAATATTTCTGCTAGTCAATTTGATATTATCGCAAGAGAAATGACTAGTGCAGGAAGCAGTGTTGTTGAAAACGCTAAGAAGGGTGTTATTGGTTCAAGAGTTGACGGTGCAACCGAAATTGTTGACCCAATGAAACTTGGAAAGAAAGAATATAAGAACTACACTTATACAATGAGTGTATTGCAACAACAATACAGAAGAGATCCTAACCAAGAAATCTTCGCTAATGCATTTAGAAATACAACTCTTGTTAATGAAAATGCAGCTATTAGAGATATCTTAGCTGGTGGTAATCCAAATGCTACTGAAGCTGATATCAAGAAAGCTAGAACTCAAGCACTTTCAAGCAACCAAGAATTTATGGGTAACGCATATCACGATATGGTTTACAAACAACCAAGAACAAGTGATATTGGCAAGTATATTGAAAACTACTGGAAGACTCAAGGCGTTGACTTCTCAACACTTTCAGCTCCAGACAAGGGTTCATATATTCAAAAAGCTCTTTCTGATTCAAAGATTCAATCAGAAATCGCTGCTGGAATCAAGAAACAAGCAGACAGGAGTGCATTCAAAGCAGATATTGCTTCAATGCAATCTGAACTTGAAAAGAGAATGGCTTCTGCAACAAACGCACAAATTAAAGCAAGTTTGACAAATGAACAAATTGCTGAATACTTGAGAAGAAACGAATCTTCAAGAGACCGTTTGATTGAAGTTGCTGCAATGAACCCAACTGCTATCTTTGATAAGAAGACTTATGAAGAGCAAAGAGTTGTTCAAACACTCAACTCTGACACACTCAGAGCAATGCTTTCAAAAGAAATCTTGCATCAAGAATACTCTCCAACAAAACTTAACCAATTAATCAGACAAGAAGTTAAGGATAAGAACAGTCCAATGTACAACGCAACTGCAGCTTCAAGCACAAGCTCACTTGATAGTTACATGAGATCTCATTGGAGCGAATTGATGAGACAATACGGTGACCAAACATTGTACAAGAAAGACAGTGGTGGAAACTATATTGTTAAGACAGAGCATACTCATCATGTTGAACATGCAATGGGTAAACTTGAACAAAACAAGAGCTTCTTGCAATCACTTAGAGAAAAATTCAGTGAAATCGCTAGAAAAGGCTTGGCTGATGATAAAGACGACGATGATGATGACGATTACAAGCCAGGTTCAGGTAACATGGATTACACCGACTTTAGAAAACTTTACAGAAGACTTACAAGAAGACTTCGTAGAGATAGATTGTTTGATAGATACCTTGAAGAAAAAGTTGAAGCATCTCTTAAGGATAAACTTGGTGAATTCTATTCACTTGGACCTGAAGAATATGTAAGACGTTACGGAAAGGTAGTTGCTAAACAAACACTCAACGAAAGTGATGTTATCGCAAGAGTTTCACAAAACGTTCAAGCTAGAGCTATGGCTCGTCACAATGCAGCTGTTAACGCAAAGATTAGCGGAAATAAAACCCAAATTGCTAAACTTATGGCAAAACTTGGTAAAGAATAAAAATTCA
The DNA here is from genome assembly GCA_045596905.1 of Clostridia bacterium. Classification (GTDB taxonomy): domain Bacteria; phylum Bacillota; class Clostridia; order Christensenellales; family UBA1242; genus RGIG1681. The sequence goes on along the minus strand of JAZODG010000046.1, from coordinate 39,074 downwards.
TAAAAAATATGATAGGTGAATGTTATGAATAGAGAAGAGATTTTAAAAGAAATTAAAAGACTTAAAGAAGAAAATGAGCGTCTTAAAACAGAACTCATAGACTTTAAGTTGCCAAAAAATTACAATGAAATGTCTGACGAAGATAAAAAGGCCTATCATAAAAAACAAAAAGAACTTAAAGTTCAGGCTTTGAAGGATATTGAAAACTTTAGCCAGGTGAGAAATCGCCAGGCAAAGTTTTCATATCCAAAATCAAAGTCTATAGCTTATAAATTTGTTAAAGATATTGGTTCTTTAAATACTATTCAAATTGAAAGAAATAGTTTCAAAAAGTCAATTCCTGACAAGTTTAAAGAGTTCCATAAAGACCAACTTGAAACAATCGAAAAGCTTATTGAAAGATACAATTCTACAAAAGCGATTAGAAACGATAGAATTGAGTTTGGTGTAAACTTTGAAAACTTTGCAAAAACCTATTTTTTGCCAGGCGCTGTTAACACAATGAACAGAATGGCAAATATTGCGTTTATGAAAAAATATTCTGGACAAATGGATAAGAACTCAAAACCTATCGCTGAAGGGTTCAGATTCCAATCGCTCACAGAAGAACAACAAAAGTTTTTAATCAAAAAGAGAATCAATTTATTCTCTCAAAAATTGAATTTGTTGCTTGAAGTAGCCCAAAAAAAGGTTGCCTCTGACAGCAGTTCAAAACAAAAAACCTATTTAGAAAAAAATGGTTTCTTGTCCAATCAAGCCACATACAGAGATGCGTCAAAGAAATATACAACAAAAAATTCTGTTATCAATAGCAAAGCTGTTGATATGGCAAATACAAGGGTTAGAAAAAGTAATATCAAAACCACATCATCGAAAGAAAATGGTGGTAGATATGCAAGTGCTCAACATGATTTGATTGAATGGGGATTAATCCGTGAAAGATTTGAAACATTCGTTAAAAATTATAAGGGAAATGGAAGACAGTTTTCTGTTGAATTCCAACAAGCCTTCCCAAGACTTGCATCTAAAACTTATTTAAAATCAAACAATGAGAGTGGAAATATTGCTATTAGAAGTTTAAACCTTTCTTCTAGCCCAATCTCTGTACAACAACATGAAATTGTGAAAACACTAGAAGAAGAAGTTGCAAAAGCAACTGCTCGTATGCAATACTCTAGTGACTTTATTCCTGCAACAATGACAAATGCGTCAATGTTTTTAGGAAAGAACTATTCAAATAAAAAGTCTAAAACTGAAAAAGAATTAGACCTTGTTAAAGCAAAAGAATACAAAAAAGAATTGAAAACAATTTCCATGAAAAAAGATTTGATTGGATATGAAACAATTTTTGATGGATTAAATAATCAAATTAAAAGGGAATTTGAAAAGCATAAAGCAAAGAACTTAAAGAATTTTGATAGCTTGTCAAATGCCAAGAAAATCAGTGAACTTCAAGCATTTATTGCCGGAAAAGCTGACAAACTTGAAAAAGTTGTTCATACAAATGCGTTCTTCTCAACAAGTCCTGACATGCTTCTAAAACTTAACGGTGTTTTAGTTGATAGAAAAGACAAGGTTGCAAAAGAAACAAAAGCATTTATTTCAAAACTTCCAGCAGGTGACTCAGAATTTTATAAGGGACTTGTTCAAAGCATCAAAGAATATAAAACTAAAGTTGAAAATGAAAAGAAGAGTATTGAAAAACTTGGTGTTGAATTAGAAGCTTTGTCATATCAAAAATTCTCATATGACAACACTCAAAAAATGAAAAAAATCACAAGTGATATTCAATCGCACACAATCAAATTGAGATTGGCATCAACCACTCTTGATTCAATTGAGAACAAAAAGAGAGATTTTGAAAAGAACTTTGCTTCTGAACAAATCGAACAAGCTCTTAGTGAAAACAAAACTCTTTCATACAATAGATCTATTGATGTATTTGATAAATACGTGTTCCCAGCAACCGATGCATTTGGTGAAACTTATAACATTGAAAAGGGAACAATCGAAGCTAAACAAATTCAAAAGATTATCAATTCATTTATTATGAAATTTAAGAACCAAATTCAAAACATGAAATTGTCATTTGAAAACCTTGGTGATAACAAAATTTCAGGTTATGCTGAAAGATTGTTTGGAACACTTTCAGACGATTTCGGTATGAATGTTAGAGACATCAAAAAAACGCAAAAATATTTAGCTACTGAATATAAAACTGCTTCAGAAGCTTCAAAAACAACAATTTCTGAAGAAATTGACACATTCTTACAAAGACTAAAGAACATTGAAAGTGAACTTATTAAAAAGCTTAAAATGATGAACGTTGAAATTGGAAATGTAACCACTAAAAAGTAACAAAAATATTGATAAAATTTGGCTCTAGAGCCCACTTTATTTGCTAGAAATTTTCGAATGTTATATACTATATATATAGGAGATTTTTGAATTATGTCAAGAATGATACCAAAGTCTACGAAGATTAAAGTTCAGTTCCTTAAAGGCATGAACTTTACAGACTTATTTGTTATTTTATTTGCATTAATCTTTTTAGCACTTGCTTGGACAAGTGGCTTTTCGCTTATCGTGAAACTTGTTATTTCGGGTGTAACCATACTTGTGTTCGCGATACTTTTCTTGAGCATTTCGCCAGGTGTTAAAATGTATCAGATGGTAGGGGATTTGTTTAAACAGTTGTTTGGTATAAACTCCTTCAAAAAAATGAAGGCAAACTCAAACAAGAACGTTCAAAACCTTTTGCCATATGTTGGTATTTTGGAACAAGAATATGATGATAGACACCAAATCGGTATTATCGATTATAAAGAATACTTCGGTGCTGCTATCGAAATCAACTGTGTTCAATTCCACATGCTTTCTGAACAAAGACAAAACACTTATATCGAAGCTTTAGAAAGTGCGATGAAAACTATTTCTCCAGAAGACCTTGGTGCTCTTTATAAGTTCCAACGTCCAATGGTTCTTGATAACTACATTGAAAACGAATGTAAGAAAAGAGAAGATATCTTGAACTCTGTTAGAAACGGTTCAACAAATATTAACGAAGCTAGACCACGTTTGGAAATTGCTGAAGCCAGAATTCAAAATCTTGAGCAAATGAACGTTGATAGTGAGTTCCCAGTTTTCAAAGACCACATGTATATCGCATTCTATTGTGCAAACATTAAAAGTTTGATTCAAGTTGCAAACTTCGTTGCAAGCACTCTTGAAAGTGCAACTGGTGGTACAATTGAACCAAAGATTCTTGACAGAAACCAAACAGCAATCTTTTTAAAGAGTTTCTATAATGCAAACTTCGACGAAAGAGAAATCAAAAACCTTGAACCAAAAGATTTGCTTAAATGGATTCAACCTGAAAAAGTTACATTCGGTATGAACAGAGTTACTATTGATGGAACTCCATTCACATTCTTCCAACTTTCAGACTATCCACTTGCAGTTCCAAACGCTTGGGGAAGAACATTCTTCTCAGTGCCAGGTGCAAGAATCTGCGTTAAGTTCAAACCAGTTGAACAAAGCGAATCAGAAAAACGTCTTGATAAGGCGATTATCAACGTTAGAATGGAAGCTTCTGAAGGTAGTAGAAAAGCTTCAAGTATTCTTGAAAACGAAACACACATTCAAACTCTTACAGAACTTTTGACATATATCAAACAAGGTTCAGAAATTTTGTTTGATACAAACATTTACATGATGGTTGAGCAAGAACAAAAGAAAGCGTTCAGAACTCAAATCATGAGAGCAGGTTATCGTGTTTATGACTTGTTCGGAAAACAAAAAGAAGGTTTCACAAACTGTAACGTTTCAAGACGTATGACACTTAAACGTTATGAAAGAGGTATTAACTCATTATCTCTTGCAGCTATCTTCCCATTTGTTTCAGACGCTATTCAAGACCCTAAGGGCTTCTACCTTGGTATGAACAGTGAACCTGTATTCATTGACTTCTTCCAAAGAGACAAAGAAAGAATCAACTCAAACATGGTTATCATGGGTAAATCTGGTTGCGGAAAGTCATTCTGTACCAAATCAATCCTTGCAAACCTTGCGGCTGATGACAGTAAGATCTTCATTCTTGACCCTGAAAAAGAATACGACATTATCGCTAAAAACATGTACGGTAAAGTTGTTGACGTAGGTTCAGCTAGAGAAGGTCGTATCAATCCACTTCAAGTTAGTGCTTCTCAGGACGACGAAGACTCAGGTGGTGGAAACGTTGCTCTTGCGATGCACATGCAGTTCCTTGAATCATTCTTCGATATGATTCTTGATGGTATTACCATGGACGGTATGGAACTTTTGAACGAAGCTTTAAAACAGCTTTATACAAAGTTTGGTATAACAAACTCAACTCAAATTGAAAACGTTAAACCAGAACAGTTCCCAATCATGCAAGACTTGTATAACTATATCAGTGAGCTTTATGAAAATGCTACTGATGACTATAACAGAAACAACTATAAGATTTTAAAAATCTATCTTAACAAGTTTGCTGAAGGTGGTAGAAACGCTCAGCTTTGGAATGGTCCTTCAACTATTTCATCTGCCGAAAACTTCATCGTATTCAACTTCCAGTCACTTCTTGCAAACAACGCTGGTTCTGTTGCAAACGCGCAAATGCTTCTTGTAATGCGTTGGCTTAACAACGAAGTTATTAACAACAAAGACTATAACGCAAGATTCCATTGCAAACGTAAAGTTATTGTTGTTATCGACGAAGCCCACGTATTCATTGACCCTAGAAAAACTGTTGCTCTTGACTTCATGCAACAAATGGCAAAACGTATTCGTAAGTATGAAGGTTCGCAAATCGTTATTACGCAGAACATTAAAGACTTTACGGGTTCGCCTGAAATTGCTAGAAAATCAATGGCGATTATCAATGCGTGTCAATATTCACTTATCTTCGCTCTTGCTCCTCAAGATATGTCCGACCTTGTTGTCCTTTATGAAAAGGCAGGTAAGATTAATGAAAAGGAACAAGACACAATTGTTACTAACCCTAGAGGTCGTGCATTCTTCATGACCGGCGCAAGCTCAAGAACTTGCGTTGACGTTCTTGTGAACGATAGAGTTAGAAATCTCTTCGAAAAATTAAGAGACGATGCGAAATAATAAACCAAAGGAGAAAAAACTAGTTTCATGTTTAAAGTTCTTTTAAATTTATTTGCAAATATTAGTGCTGGGCATGGCACTAGTTTTTTATCTGTTTCTTTTGGTTCAATGATATTTAGTTTAGTAAAAAATATCTTCGTAAAACTTTATAACTTCTTCATTAGCATTATTTGGCTTGTTTTAAAATGGTTCTTGGGTGCACTTGACGCTTGTCAAATGATTGTTACTCACTTCCTTGGAATCGATACCGGCACCGGCAACGAAATGACTGTTGGGAAGTTGGTTGAAGGTTTCAAAAACATCTTCTCAGGTGGAAACAACTATTATGAAATGCTGATGAAAGTATTCAGAGCATTAACTGCTGTTGCAATTGTACTCATGATTATATTCTCAATATTTGCAATGGTTATGCAAGAATGGAATATTGCATCAAAGCAAGAATATAAACCTGGCAACAACGAAAAAGCAAAGATTATCAAAAATATGCTTGTTAACATATTGATGATTCTCTTGATGCCACTCACATTCTACTTTGTTTTAACTGGAACAAATGCAATCCTTACTTCTTTCTATAGGGGTATTGGAAATGAAGTTGGCATTTCAATTGGTGGACAGGTTTTGGCTTCTTCAACTTATGATGCAAACCGATATAGGACGTATGCGAACAATGACAAGAGAATACCTATAGTCATTCAGGTATATGATCCATATAGCCCAACTGTTCAAAAGACCGTAAAATCAAAAGATACTCAAAATAAATTGAAAGCAATTGCTGGTGCTTTTGCAAACAATTCATTCTTGAGTTTTGAAAAATCAACTGTTTATGATGGTGGAAACCAATTCGAAGGTTCAACCTTTAGATATAACAACATGGTTTACGCTTATGGTGAAGGCAACGACCCAACAGCTGATGGATATTTAGGATATTGTTTCGAAAACTTTATTTGTACAAGAGAACAATATTATGTTATGGCTGACTTCATTGACTATTGTCAACTTCACAACTTGCCATACTACATTAAGGCAACTTCAGAATCTGATATCGATTGGAAGTATGTTGACTCAACTGTTATCACTGTTGATGAAATGTATGAAAACGGAACAGCTGAAGGCGAAGTTCAAATGATAGTATCTTACCGTGATGCTGGTATGGTTGAAGAAAGCAAAGTAAACCCAAACGGAGCAGGGGTTAAAAACCATCAAATCATCTTCACAACAGAACAAGATGTTATTTCATCTGTTTCAGATGCTCTCACAACAGTATCAACACTTCTTGGTATTGATGAGAACTCTGCAATGTATAACGTTATGGAAAGAGATGATAGTGGTGACTATGTAAACCTTGTTTCTTGGGCAAATGAAAAAGCTTTGATTCAACTTTCTCCTGGTTTCCAATTAGGAAACTATAACACATGGACAAAATCAGACCAAATCATTATTTATGAATATTACAACTTTGCTTCAAACAACACCCTTGAAGATTATACCTTAGAAAAACTCAAATCAGAAGGTGCGTTGATTGATGTTCAAACAATGACATTCAGAGAAATTGGTTGGAGCACAGATTTTACTAAATATGTAATCAAACTTAACAATGCATATTATGATGTTGCTAAGGCTGATGAAGATGACGATTATTATTCTTTGGTTGTACCAACAGAAAATAACTCTGACTACTTCAACAAAGGTTCTGTTCAAATCACAGACACCGGCGTTGATACAACAATCAAGTTGTCAAATTCATTCAATATGAACAATAAAGACACTTGGACAGTTTCTGACGCTATCTTAGTTTATGAATATTACAGCAACATTTCACTTTCAAATGACTTAAGAAAATATCAATTCAATGAACTTAAAACAACAGGTATTACACTTGATGTTTATTCAGTTGAAAAGAATGATTTGAATACCGGAACAGGAAAGACATCAAAATATGTTTATCTTAACGGAATCTATTATCAAGTTAGTAGTTCAAATCAATTCCCATCAGGGTTAAACAAAGACTCTGCAACACCATTCTTAGTGCCAAGTGGCAGTGGTGGAAAGTCTGTGTTCAGATTTGGCATTTCAGGTCTTTCTGAAGCAAAGAGATTAATTTATGGTATTCCTACCAGTGAAGGTGATATCTATAAAGTAGCTCCTGTAACTTTTACAGAAGTTGAAGACAGTGATGTATTCTATCAAAGATTTGCAAATGTTAATTTGAAATTATCTGAAAACTTTGACTACACAAATCAAGAAACATGGTCATTCAGAGACTACTTGATTTTCTATATCTATACTCTTTCAAATCAAAATTCAAACATTGATATGCTTAAACTTAACGGCATTGAAGGTGTTATTGGAAAGATTGGAACTGAATATTATTTAAAAACAAAAGACTTGTTAAGAGAAGGTGTTGCTACAGGTTCTGATGCTTCATATTATCTCAACCTTAACACATTTGAAAATATTTCTGATTTGAATATCTTGCATACACTTGAAAGTGTTATGTATGAAGATATGGAAATGGACGAAACAAGCATTAACGTTGAAGTTGGCTGTGAAATTACTGACCAACTCAACACTGCAAAAACTGAAATCAAAAAATTCGAAGTTTCAGAAAACTTTGATCCATACAACCCACAATCATGGACTGTTGGTGACTATTATTTGGTTTATTTCTCTAACTTAGGAGTAATCAATAAAAACATCAATGTTATCATGAATGTTGGTTATAACTCACTTGTTTATGAAGTTGATTATGACAGTGAAGTTGGAAAATGGTATCGCTTTGGTGGTGGAACAAACTCATCAGGCACATACTATATCAATTCAGCAAAAATTCCAGATGAATATGATATTGATGGCTGGTTTGGTTTGAACCTTATGAACTATGTTTTAGCACAAAATGATATTGATGATGATTTTGTGTTAACATCATTGTCTTATTCAAGAGAAGAATTTAATGATAGGTTATATGATAGCTTCAAAGGTTATGTTTATGACCTTGGTGTTGCAACTGATGCATCAAAATCATTAATCAAGAAACTTGTTGATTCATATAATGCAAATTATGTTTTTGAAGCAATCACAAATTATGTTTATAGAAACGATGTTTATGATGTAACAGACCCATCAACATGGACAAATGTTGATATTGCAATCACAAAGATTACTGGTGGCTTTAACGGATTGTATTCATCAAAGCTTATTAAAGATGATGGCAAAATTTATTTCTTAGTTGGAGATAAACTTCTTCGTATTGATAGTGGAGATTTTGCTTGCTCAGTAAGCTCTGAAGCATTAATCTCTTCAGCAGAGAAAGAATTTGCAAACTTAGCTGAAATTGATAGTTTCTATACAACAGAACTTCAATCACTTGTTAAGTCAACAATCACAAAACCAACATACTTCTCAGACGCTACATTCAAATATCAAAGCACAAAAGATTTGACAGGTGCTCTTGACCATGCAAATAAATACACACCATTTGATATTATTATCAACAAACTTGGAAAGGGTGAAGCAGACAAAACTTATGAATCTTATTTGTATAAGGATTCAGCAGGAAAGGTTTATTTCAAATTAGATGACAAATATATTGAAGTTTCAAAACTTAGCCATGCACATCTTGTGTATAGCCAAGTAAACTCATTGTCATCAACAGCTAAACCATTTACAAGTTCAACAACAAGATTATCTAATAATATTTCAAGCACTGGTTTAACTTCACTTCAAAAATTTGATGCGTTCACATATGAACTTACAAAGAGTGTATCTTCACAAGAATTTAAGGTGTTTAAAAAAGCAGGTTCACCATCTGATGAGTATATTTATTATGGTGGCAGATTTGTAAAGATTAATAGCTTGAATAGCACTATTGAATATTCAAGTTATAATTGTTCATCAACCAACACAGAAACAATTGCAAGAAATGAAGCATATATTTATTACTTGTATGCTGCATATTATAGAGATTATTTCACATATTCATCACCATTCCTTGAAGATGCTTCAAAGAAGCCATTGTCAAATTCAACAGTAGATTTTAAAGTTCATGAAGTTTATACAAACCCAAGCAAAAGCTGGACTCCACTTGGCATTATCTTATATGCAAATGGAATCATTTCAAAAACTTCAACAACCATTAACGCTGACACATATCTTTCATCTGACGGAACAAAGTTCTATTTGAAAGGAACAATTACAGATGAAGAAGATAATGTAACAACATATTATGTAAATATCACAACAATTTGCGAAGGTAGAACATTAGACGCAAAAGATTCAGCAAGAAAAGATCTCTTCTTGCATTTAAATACACTTGATGCAACATGTTCTGGTGATGCAACAAATGTTGAGAACTATACAGTTGCACCAAAGAATTTATTTGTTGCTACTGACGACTTGGTTCCACTTGACACTTCAAATGTGTATGATAATACAGAAAAATATGATTATGACACAGCTCATGGTGGGGCAGATGATTTTGATATCGATGATCCAGAAACTTGGACATGGATTGATATTTTGTATTATTATTTCAATGAAGAATTTGCAACAGGTGTTGCACACATTGAAAAATATCATTCACATAACAGAGACTATTTGAAGTTCACTAAAGGTGAAAATGAATATTACTATTACATCTCTTCAAACTTAACAAGTCAATTTACTGGAAAAGTTCAAGACTATACAATCAATTTTGGTAGTATTGCAAGTTCAGTTAACTTGATTGTTGAAGCTAAGAGCAAGGCAACCGTAGATTCAGATGCAACATATAAAACATATTATTATGTTGAGCCACATGGTTTATCTACTGGTTTCTACTATTTCAAAGATGTCGTAAACAACTATTATGGTATTGTTGGACTAAGTTCTTCATCATCACAAAGTTTGGATAGATATAAGATTGACGGTTCAAACAACTTGGTTGTTGACGCATCAAGCACAACACTTTTCACATACATGTCAAAAGACTTTGACCATGTGAGTAACTGGACCATTCTTGACCTTGTGTTAGGATATATTAAAGGTTCATCAAATATTCAACTTGTGAACGGTGCAGGTTACAAGTATACTTATGGCTCAGTAACACAAGACTTCTTTGTGTTCAATGATGAATATGTAAACTTTAACATCTTTGACGCAGCATCAATCAGTTGGGAAAAGACCGGTGGAACATCTTATACCGGCAGACTTTCTTCAACAAAAACACTTATCTCTGTTTTAACAGGTGATATATTAGTTAACTTTAACACAGCTTCAAGTCAAATAACAACTGCTGTTAATGCTGCAAAAACAGCTTTAGAGGCAGATTATGACACTTCTGAAGTAATCAGTTTTTCTGCTAACTTTGATCCATCTGATTTCACAACATGGACCATGGCAGACTACTTGATGTATTATGTGTTTGTTAACGGGGCTTATATTAACAATGACCCAGCTCATTCTAGTGAAAAAACATTTAATGTTGCATTCAAATATTCTTATACACCAAGCTATTCATATTTGCCTGATGCAAGAAAGTATGCAAACTTAACATATCTTGACCTTGCAATTGCAAGAGCTAATGCTCAAGACTTGAACAATGCTTCACACTGGACATTGCCAGCAACCCCAAGAACATACAGCTTTGACCTTTATAAAGATGGAGATGCTTTATATGTTAGAATTGTGGGTGCTCACAGAACACAATTTGTTCGTTTGGACGCATTTGTGTCAGTTGACACCAGTGCAAGAACACTTAGCTCCGGCAAGATTTCAGGCTTTATTGAAAACTTGAAAACAGAGTATTCATCTTCAGGTATTTCTTCTGACTGCAGAGATTCGTTATCATCTGGGGCACTTTATGAAACAACTTTATCAAATCAAAATCTTCAAAGCTTCATTAACATCAATGGTTTGTATGCGAAGATTTATTACATGGTAAAGATTGATGAATATGGTGATTCACAACTTTATAAAGTTATTGACTTTAATAATAACTCAACAATTGATAAAACAGATGTAAACTTTAGCTCAGTGTTCTATGATTATGACGTGTTGATTAAACTTCACACAAAGAACATTGCATCAAGCATTAAGCTTAAAGATTCAGTTGATTTCGTAATTGAAGTTGCTGCAGAAAGAAAGACTGAGTGGAATACATTATATCCACAATTTATCAATGCTTCTGGAACAAACTATTCATATATCTTTGAAGTTTTGTATGATGTTGTAGTATCTGACTTTGAATATGAAAACTATTATTACTATAACTACAATATTCAAAACTTGGTTGCATCAGGATTATTCCTTGATGCAGAAGTTCCTGAACATGTTTCATTCCAAAGAGATATCAAGAGTGGGGCAGCAGTTTCAGACGGAACATTCAACTTGAAACTTTCATTCTTTAGTGGTGGAAAAACCGAAGCTCAGTTTAAAGCAGACGCCACACTTGTTGCAACATATGGAACATATAACAATTATGTTGATGCATATTCACGCAACAAGATGAATTCATTTACAAACTGGACTTGGACAGACTTCATCATCATGAATGAGTTCTCAAACGATGTTAGACATAACATTTTTGGTGGAATGGATTTCAGAGAAGTTTTGACAGATGACTATTATATCAATGTTTACAAAAAAGACGGCGTTGGTTCAGTTATCTTCATTAACGGAAACTTCTATAAAGTTGATGGATTCACAACTCAAGATGTTTCAAAGGTTTGGGTTGATAGAGGCGCTACTTATTTTGATGAAGCAGCTATTATCTCAACAGGAAACATGAGTGGATATGCATTTAGAACACTTGTTGAAACATATAAGTTCTCAGTTAACCACAACTATATGCCTGTTGAAAGTTTGGAAGTTGATGGTTCAACCTTAAAGACACAAGCATATAAGGCTCCAAATAATGAATACACAATTTCATTTACATTTGATAATCCATCAACAACAGTTCTTTCAATTAGAGAACTTTATAGAGAAATCACATACACAATGTATAAGACAAACTTGCTTAACCTTGAGTCTTATCATGTTAAACCACTTATCAAACAAGTTTCATGGGTTGAAAAACTCATGACAGATATGCAAGTGTGTTATCCAGACCTTAACTGGTCAACACTTCTTGCAACAGACGGCTGGCTTGATACACTTGGTGAATATGTTTCAGCATATACAACTGGTTTGTATGTTTCTGACAACAACTCATCAAACGTGACAGCTGCCGGTATGGTTCTCTCAGAATTCTTCATTTCAGTTGCAACCCCTGTTGAAGATTCTTATGCAGACTATAAATATTCATCAATGTTCGATGAAGACACAATTCACGCTTTAATGCGCTCACTTATGGGTAGAGACAACTTTGAAGCATTGACACTTGAAGCAGAACTCTTTATGGATTTCTTCAACTCAGTATATGCTCCAATCCTTGATGATTTGTCTTATGAATTTGGTGAAACAGTTTATGGAAACAGCTTGAGAATGTGTGTTTATAAAGCATTCTTGGCAACAATCCTTTTGGGTTCAGATATCGGAGAATATCTCTATACTGTTGCAACCAGAGTTTATGCAGAATACACAATTTGTGAATATCTTGCAATTTCTGGTGGTGACTACGCTGGTTATTATAGCTATGTTAACGACCTTCCAGATGAAAATGGTGAAGACGTTACGTCATACACATATGGTTCATTCGCTGAGCTTGTTATGTATGAAAATGAGTTCTGTGGAAACTCAAACCCAACATTCACATTCAACTTCAAAAAGGCATACTTAAAATATATTGATTCAAGTGAAACCAATTATAATGATTGGCTTGCAACAACAAACAATAATGAACAAAAGTATTATAATATGGTTTATAAACTTGTTGATAAATTGCTTGGTGATTATGAGTCAATTTATGGAAGAGGCAATCAAATCAGCGAAGACGGAGAAGTTTTAGATTCTCAAGGCGAAGTGTTGGTTGAAGATGCTGGCCATGTTTACTGCTATATGTTGCACACATATTGCTCAATTGATTATGAAACATACAGAAATCCATATTATGTTGAATATTTCCTTGATTATATGAGAGGCGATATCACTAGATGGGAAATGGTTAAAGATGAATCAATTGAAGATGCAGATGAATATTTGCCAAACAAAACAAAATATCAACTTCAACTTCAACTTCATAAATTCAAGACATTAATGTCAATGATAAAACTTATCACTCCAACACTTGCTCTTGACTCTGAAGAAGCAGACAACTCAAATATTTTAACTTTGATTATGTCTGTTATCAACGGAATGTCAACTGATGGTTTTGGTGAAACAATAGGTGATATCAAAATCGTTATTCCAGCAACACATGCTGCGTATATGCTTCACGGAAGTGAAGTTCTTGATGACCTTTTGTATGTTTACACAAGAGCGTTGCCATTATATTTTGAAATGTTTATTTCTGAAGGTAGTGGACTAGCTGAGTTCTTAGCTGAAGGACCAATCGGCGATTTGTTCGAAAAGATTTTGGAAGCTATCGGCTTGGACGTTGACATAAGCATCAAAGCTTCATGGGATAGAGTTGTTACTTATAGGGACAAAGTTAACAGTGTTATTTTGGAACTTGAAGAACTTACTGAAGTTGCAATGAATGAAAAGACTCCAAATGGTTCAACCAAGAAACTTGATAACCCAATCATTGAAGTTGTTATGAACAAGTTCAGTGATGTTAAACTTCAACTTGACAACTATATCGCAACACAAAAAATCCTTGATAAGATTTATAAGAGAAGCATTACATTCACACTTGGACAGTTTGGTGCAAACTATGTTTCAAGTGGCTTCAAATTTAATGTTAAAAATAAAGACTACAGATTCAAGTCAACTGTTGACTCATCAAGACTTGCAGAATATGTTTATGGTGGTGCATTCCTTGAATCAGTTGGTGTTGGTGCACAATATACAAATGCAGACTTCACAGGTATTATCAGCGCAAACAAAGTTTATGACAGCGTTGACAAGGCTATCAAAACAAAACTTGATTGTTGGCCACAACTTCGTGGATTTGCATCAAATATTGCAGACTATACAGCAACAATTTATTATTTAACAAACCTTGGTGACCTTTCTCCAAATCATAAGAGTGTCCTCAAATTAACAGATGACGTTTATTATGATTCAGGAACAAAAGTAACTAACCTTGAAATGCTTATACTTAGACATTTCATTTCAAACACTCATGCAGATACAATGATTTCATCGTCAACACTTGCACGACTCATTGTTGGTTCAGAACCAAAGAGTGATGTGCCAGGTGATGCAAACAAATATGCATATGCAAAATTTGGTGCAGCAAAAGACCTGATTAATTATATCGGTGATGATGAAGCAACGGCACTTGATGATGCAACAACACGTGCAGCGTTGCTTGACTATATCGATACAATTTATAAGCAAGACTCATCAGACGATACGGATGCAACGAAAGAGTATGCAGACCTTGATGTGAACAACAGATTCTATAAGGGTGCAACAAACGTTGATATCATTCATGAAATCTTCTGCAAAGTTATGAATTATTTGCTTGTGGCAGATGCTGGAGATGGTTCTGAAATTAGAGTTATTAATCTTGATGACATCTCATTTGAAAAATTTAAAATTGAAGTTATCAAATCAGTAATTTTAAATAAGCAATATGCAGATGAATCATCTGAGTCAAACGCAAGAAGATATCTTGCATTGTTCCAACTTGTAAACTCAGAATTTGAATTTGAATGTGGTATTGCAGGAAACCCTTCACAAGCATATACACTTAGAACATATGCTGGAAGATTTATTACAAAAGACGAAAGACCAGATAATGGAAACGCATATGTGTTCCTTAAAGCTGCAACCCTTGCAGAAGTGGGAATGAAGGTTTCTTATCAAACAGAACAATCTGTTTTGAAACTTGCTAATCTTGAAAACAGACCAACAGCAGATGTTGTTAAGTCTGAAATTAGCAGTGAAGCACGTGAAGTTTATGATGAAGCAATAGGTGATACATTTATTGTTTGTACATACAACCCAGCAACAAACCTTTATATTCCATTGCTTGCGACAAACGGAAACTACAACTCAACCAACTATGATAGATATGTGGCTGCTGGTTACCCAACTATTGACACAGAATATTATAGTGCTGGAGCTGCTTATCCAATCGTGGCAAAGGGTATTATTACAGCTGATGGTTATCCAACAGCTATCAGAAAGCATAGCAAGCCACTTGTTGTTACAGAAAAGAAATTGTTTGCAACAACTGAAACAGTTTATAACTCTGTAACATTCTACAGAACCGACCTTGGTGCAAACACCGGTGTTGGTGCAAACTATGCACAGCTTTCACAAGCTGTAAACAGAGTTTCAACAAAGAACTATACATCATTTACGATGTCATCATCATTCACATCTGGTATTGGCAACGGCACAACCTATACAGGTAAAGACAACATTAAGTCTTCATTCAAATCAGATGTTAGCGCAAATTACATTCAACTTAACAATGTATATTTGATTGCTCAAACAGATGACTTTGGTGCAATTTCAGTTCTTGATGAATTCTCAAACTTCTATGTGCTTAGTGGTCAAAGCTTAATACTTTGTATTATGGCTTTACTCACATTATTCCCAATTCTTGTTAATGCTTCGCTTGGTGTTATGAGAAGACTTCTTGACTTGCTTGTATTGTTCATAATCAGTCCAATGGTTATTGCAATGAGATCAATGTCAGAAAAGAACCAAAGCAAATCATTCAATGACTGGGTAAAAGATATGCAAGGTGCTCTATTCGGGTGTATAGGTTATATACTTGGATTTAGCTCATACTTCATATTATTTGAAGCGATTTATAATGTTGATAGCTTCCTAGCTGTTTCAACCTATCACAGCATATTTAAGATTGGTGGACTTGGAAACTTTATCACTTATAATCTCTTGAATAGTGTCTTAAGGTGTATGTGGGTAATTGCTGGTGTTTACATCATCAAGTCAATACCAAAAGCATTACTTCCAATCATCACAGGACAAAAAGTTATCAGTCCAGATTCTCCAATTGGAACTCCTGGACCAATGACTCAAAAAATCAAAAACCTTACAAACGACCTTTCAGCTATGGCTAAGAAAGCCGGTGCTGTTATGAGTGGAAAGGCATTGTTGCAAATGAAAGACGCAGCCGTTTCAACGGCTCAGGATTTGATTCCTGGAGCAAAGCTTGTGTCGAAAGTTGCCGACATTGGTAAAACGCTTGCAGCAAAGCGTGACGGAAAGGAAATTGAAAAGGCATTGGTTGGTTACGGTGTAGATAAAGACAAAGCTAGTGCAGCAGGGTCTTCTGTAGCTAACAAGAAAAAAGAACAAATGGCTGCTAAAAAGAAGAAACAAGCTCAAAATGCAGCTGAATTCAAAAAGACATTTGATACAATACTGTAGGAGGAAAATAGATGGGAGTTTTAAGTTTTGTTAAACTTATACCAAGCTTATTGATGAATAAGTTGTCATCTGTTTTTCTTGCTGCAGATGCAGTTTCAAATTCGCTTTTTGATTTTGGAACATTGTTCACAAATCTATTAACAAAACTAGCACAGTTGATGTATTTCTCATGCAAATGGGCAATGTATCTTATTGATGTTATGTATTTCTATATCTTGCAGTTGGCTGGTGTAACAATGGACACTTCATCACTTGCGTCCATGACATCTGCCGACTCAGATATGGTGTTTAATTTTTTGATTAACAACACAAAACTTGTTACTCAAATAATTAGAAACTTTATTGCAATAGCAATAATTATCATTATTGTTTGTGCAATAATTGCTATTATTAAAAACAATATGAGCTCACTTAGCGATAAGTCTGGTGGAACGAAAGTTAACACGGTTGTAAAGAGTATGCTTAAGGCGTTCTTCTTTATTATCATCACACCAATTATGGCTATCATGGGCATTTTGGCATCAAACATTCTTTTGAAATCTTTGTTTAATGCAACAAACCTTTCAAATACAAATTCGCTTTCAGCTAGAATTTTCAATGTTTCTGCCACTGCTGCAAATCGGTATAGAATCTATGCTGAAGACGGCGCAAAAGTGCCTGTTAAGTTTGACTTCGATGGTGAAAACAGAAAAGATGCTATCAACTTCACAGTTAATGTGTTTGGTAACAACTATTTCCCAAAACTCTCATCATTCAATTCAAGTCAATATAAAACGGGCGTTGATAACTATTTAACATATGGTTTACTTGAAAACCTTGATAACATAGATAAACGAAACAAGGAAGGCTCTTCATTCTCTCCAACTGGTGGTTTCTATACATTTAGTGATTTTGAGAAGAAATATTATGAATATTTTGATCATGGAAACTCAACCGATAAGTTTGCAAAGTTTGAAGCGTATCCTGAAGAATATTATGTTATGGCAGATGTTATTGAGTATGCCATGGACACAATGGAACCTGTTTATTTTACAACCATTGAAGATGTTTTAGAGTCAGCAAAAGACAGTGAAAGTATTTTTAGAAACTTGATTAATCTTTATGATATTAGACTTTATACTAGCGATCCTTCAACCACAGATCCTGTGGGAAAACTTGGAATTACTTATGATTTCGTAGCTGTTAGAGAAGCTTTTATAAATAAACATTATAAATATATTCAATTCAAGTCAAACTATCTCAATCAATCTCACACATACACCCATATTAAGGGTGCTGTTGATGAAGTTGAAGGTGCAAAATACATTATCTCAACTGCCACTGAAACAGATTCATTTGCAGTTAGTGAATCAGGAAATTATTTCTTAGAAGACTCACTTTATAGAGAAATAGGTGACATTTATATTCAAGATGGAACAAACTATGAAAAAGTTGATTTGTATTATGAACGCAAGTTCAATATCAAAAAACTTAATTTTGAATATAAGAAAGCATCAAAGGTTGTACCTGGTCAAACATATTATTATAAGATAGATAATGATTATGAAAAAATGGACGGAACCGATTTTTACTTTGAATATAACGACATTTATTATGACATGGGCACAACAACACTTTATGAAAAAACAGTAGAAAATGTCTATTCACCACTTTATGTTGGTTATAGATTTGAAGAATCTGTTTTTGAAAGTGAATATTTAGAGACAGGTAACATTATTGTTGCAAAGGGTATCTTTACTGAAAATGGATATCCAACTGCAATCTATAAAACAACATCTGGCGACATAATGTTCTATAGAGATGAGCTTGAATATGCTTCATCAAAAACAGTCACAGATGCTGCAGGATTGCAACAAACACAAACCGACGAAAACGGTGGAATAATGGGGGCTCTTGGAGCTGGTATAAGCTTTATCACTTCATTATTCAAGCCTGCAAGTCTTGTTCCTGACCTATCGTTAGACCCAAGCAAACTTGCATTGGAATATACAAACAAAACCATTAATGTTTTCACATTATCCGGAGGAAAACTTCATATAAGCTATTTCTTCTCTGATGCATTAACATCAAGTATGTCAAAGAGCTTGTATGGTATCAATTTATCAAACTTGTTCAATCCACTTTCAATTAACTATGTTATTTTGGTTGTTGGAACGGCAATTTTCTTAAAGATTTGTTTCCAATCTGTGTTTGCGCTGATTGCTAGGTCATTAGACTTGTTTATGCTCATACTGATATATCCACTTGCAACTGCAACCCTGCCACTGCTGGAAGGCAAAGATGGAAAGGGCACAAACGGATATTCAAAATGGGTTGATTCGTTTATTCGAAAACTGCTGTCAACGTATGGTTTAATTCTGGCAATAAACTTCACGTTCTTGCTGATACCAATCATTGACACAATAGAGTTCTTTACAATAAATGAACTTCAAAACAATCTGGCCGCAACAAGGCTTTCAAAAGCACTTATGACAATAGGAAGAACCGTTACATTTGGTGCTTTTGAACTGAAGTATTCACATATGGTTAAGTTCTTAAATGGAATCTTGGCACTTATGTTCCAACTTGCATTATTTAGCGTTATTGCTCCTGTTGGAAAGGGTGGTCAAGCTGAAACATTCTATGGAGCTATCCAAAACATTGCCGGTGGTACTGACCTTGATAACAACGCCGGAACCGAAATGATTAAGATTGTTAAAAATGTGGCAAAAACAGTAAACTTTATTGTTTCTCCACCAAACCAAAAATTTAAAATGATTCTTGAAAAAGCACAATCAGCGATGGCAACCGTTGCTGAGAACCTGCCGGGAAGTGCAGTTGCGAAAGCCGCTATCCAGAAAACTAAGGAAATAACGGAAGAGGCAAATCGACGATCGGCCAAGAAAGATCTGCTTGAAGCGTTGAAGAGCAAAGAAGCTCCTGAAGCAGTTCAGGAAAAACTTGATGTCTTCAACAAAGCTTATGGAACAAAAATTGACCTTGGAAACAAGTCTCCAAAGAAAAAAGACGGAAACAAAGATGATGGAAGCCAACAACAAGGCGGCGGAAATCAACAACAGGGTGGTGGAAATCAACAACAAGGTGGAAACCAACAACAGGGTGGTGGAAATCCATAACATATAACAAATTTTAACAATTTGTTTTAATCAAACTATCAAGACAGGGTTTTATAACCTTGTCTTTTTTTATTGGTTATGTTAAAATTTAATTATGATAACAAGCTTTATTTGTATGGCTGTTATTGTCATTATTGACCAAATAACAAAGTTTATTGTATATGGTTCACCAGCAAGGTCAATTATTGGCAATTTATTGTGGTTTGAAAGCACCTTAAACACAGGTGTGGCTTTTTCTATGTTTGAGGGAAACAGCTGGGTGTTTATCATAACTTCTTCGCTTGCATCGATATTGTTTGTATATTTGATAATCTCAAAAAAATGGCTTAAAACCAGGTTTGAAAAAATCTCAATTTCATTAATCTTGGCTGGTACTTTATCAAACCTTGTTGATAGAATAATTTTCAAGGGCGTTAGAGATTTTATTTATTTAAAGTTTATTAATTTTGCAATATTTAATGTTGCAGATATGGCAATAACAATCGGAACAATTTTGTTCTGTGTGTGCCTAGTGTTCTTAAGAAAACCAAATAAAGAAGAAAAGGAAAGTTCAAAAGAAGAAGATGTTGGAGCTTAATTTAGAACTCATAGTTGAAGACTTAGACGACAAGCAAAGGCTTGATGTTTTTCTTGCGAACGAAACTGGCTGGACAAGGTCACAGGTTAAACTTCAGATTGACAGTGATAGAGTGTTTGTTAACGGAAAAACGCAAAAAGCAGGTTTTTTGATTAAAAATAACGACAAAATCAGCCTATCATTTTCAAAAGATGTGCTTGATATTAACGCAGAACCTGAAGATATTCCACTTGATATTGTTTATGAAGATGATGATTTTGCCATAATAAACAAACCACAGGGCATGGTTGTTCACCCAGCTCCTGGAGCATATAACCATACACTAGTTAATGCACTTTTGTTTCACTTTGACAGCTTGAGCAAATGTGACAATAACATTAGACCGGGCATTGTTCACAGAATTGACAAAGACACGTCGGGGCTTTTGGTGGTTGCAAAGAATGACAAGGCTCATTCATCACTTGCAGGGCAGATTGCAGAGCATTCATGTTTTAGGCATTACCAAGCACTCCTTGAGGGTAATTTAAAAGAAGATTCAGGAACGGTTGAAACTTTTATTGCAAGAAGCAAAACCGATAGAAAAATGATGGCTGTATCTGATGAAGGGAAGAAGGCAATAACTCACTACACAGTTATTAAAAGATATACAAACTACTGTTTGGTTGAGTTTGTTTTAGAAACCGGCAGAACGCACCAAATTCGGGTTCATTCAAAGCATTTAGGACACCCGATTGTTGGAGATAAGACCTACGGAATCAAGAATCAAAAGTTTAATCTTGAAGGACAGCTTTTGCATGCTTACAAGCTTGAGCTTACACACCCAACAACTGGCAAGAGAATGCAGTTTGAGTGTGCTCTTCCAGAATATTTTGAAAAACTTTTAAATAAACTAAAATAGAGCTTTTTAATTATTTGACATGAAAAATTTATGATAATATAATTTTTATATAAGGAGATATAATTATGACTCAAAAAGAAAAAACGCAAACAACAACCACTACAACAAAAAAATCAGTTTCAATCTCATATTTTTTAAATATTTTGTCATTTTGTGCAGTAATTATTGGTGGTTTGGCACTTGCTGTTGCATATGTGCTTGGCTTGTGTGGAATTTCAGCTAGCATCACAGGTAGACTTCAAAGTATTGCAAACGCTATTGGCTGGGCTGTTTTGGTATTGCTTTCACACGGTTACATCAGACACAGAAGAAGACTTTGGATGTGGATTTTGTGGGTTGTGGCAGTTTGTGCAATTGTATTCTTAAACGTAATTAGTATTTTTTAATAGGTGAATTATGAAGAAAAAAGATATGTTAAAAACACTTGATTATTCAAGTTATTTTTCGCTTATAGCGGCATCGATTTTGGTGCTTGTTTATGAGTTTGTTGGCGCTATGGCATTAATGAGAATTTCAGTCATTTTATATGGCGTGGCATTCTTGGTTTTGACTGTGCTTTGCACGGTGAAACTTGTGTTTATGCACAAACAAACAACTGAAGATGATTGCATCTTGGTTGACAAAACAGTTGAGAGCAAGCCTTGGCTTATTGTGAGACTTGTGTTTGCTGCAATTTGCTTTGCATTTACTGTTGTGTTTTTCGCACTTATGTAAAGCATGAAAATAAATACAAACTTATAAAAATAATGGAAACAGGGTTCGCCCTGTTTTTATATTGAATACTTCATATAATCTTGACAAAACTGGCATAAACTATTAAAATAGGTATGTTAGTTATTTTTAAGGAGAAATATAATGACATACAAAGTAAACGAAAAGAAAGACGGAAAAATTACTGTTGACTTTAGCTTGAACGCTGATGAATGGGAAGCTGAAGTTCAAAAAGCTTATGAAAAAAATAAAGGTAAATATAAACTTGATGGTTTCAGACAAGGCAAAATTCCTAGAAAAGTTTTAGAAAAAACTTATGGCGAATTTTTGTTCTATGAAGATGCTCTTAACACAGTTTGTGACAGAACATTCTTCGAAATGCTTGAAAAAGAAACAGACATTCAAGCTGTTGACTATCCAGACATTTCTGTTAAAAATGTTGGAAAAGAAGGCGTTGAATGGGTTGCAACAATCACTCTTGTTCCTGAAGTTACTCTTGGAAAATACACAGGTATTGAAGTTTCAAAATCAAAAGTTTCTGTAACAGAAAAAGAAGTTACTGCAAAGCTTGAAGAACTTCAAGAAAAACAAGCAAGATTTGTTGATGTTAAAGACAGACCTGCAAAAATGGGTGACCTTGTAAACATTGACTTTGTTGGTTCAATGAATGGTGTTGCTTTTGAAGGTGGTACAGCAAAAGATTATGAACTTGAACTTGGTTCACACACATTTATCAATGGTTTTGAAGACCAAGTTGCTGGAATGGAAATTGATGAGTCAAAAGACGTTAACGTAACATTCCCAGAACAATATGGTGCAAAAGAACTTGCAGGAAAGCCAGCTGTATTTGCTGTTAAACTTCTTGCAATCCGTGAAAAACAAGTTCCAGCTATTGATGATGCATTTGCTTCAGACGTTAGCGAATTTGAAACACTTGATGAACTCAAGAAGGACACAAAAGAAAAAATCAAAGCAGAAAAAGAAAAGACTGCTGAAAGAGAATTGGAAGAAAAACTTGTTGATGAAGTTGTTAAGAATGCAGAAGTTGAAATTCCTGACGTTATGATTAACAATCAAATCAGCCGCTCAGTTGAAGACATGAAACGTTCACTTGCAGCACAAGGCATGAGCTATGAAATGTATCTTGCATATGTTGGTATGGACGACAAACAATTCAGAGAATCAAGAAAAGCTGACACAGAAAAACAAATCAGAACAACTCTTGTTTTGAATGAACTTGTTAAGCAAGAAAACATCACAGCTTCTGAAGAAGAAGTTGAAGCAAAGATTGAAGAACTTGCTAAGAACATGAAAAAGAAACCAGCAGAACTCAAAAAGACAATGAATCCAAGCCAAAGAGAAGTTATTGAAAATAATATTATCTCTGAAAAGGTTATAAATCTTTTAAAAGAGAAGAATACTATTAAATAGTAATTTGAGGTAGGTTTATGAACGAACAAAACATGCTTATTCCAATGGTTGTTGAACAAACAAACCGTGGAGAAAGGTCTTATGATATATATTCAAGACTTCTTGAAGATAGAATCATCTTTGTTGATGGTGAAATCACAAGCCAAACTGCAAATCTTGTTATTGCACAGCTTATATATCTTGAAGGCAAAGACCCAGATAAAGATATTATGATGTATATCAACAGCCCTAGTGGTAGCGTTGTTGCTGGTATGGCAATTTATGATACCATGAACTACATTAAGTGAGATGTTTGCACAACATGTGTTGGTATGGCTGCAAGTATGGGTGCAATTTTGCTCTCAAGTGGTGCAAAAGGCAAAAGATATGCTTTGCCAAATGCTGAAATTATGATTCACCAACCACTTGGTGGATATCAAGGTCAAGCAAGCGATATCAAAATTCATGCAGACCACATTATGAAGACTAGAAAAACATTAAACAGAATTTTGTCTGAAAACTCAGGTGTTGCAATCGAAAAGATTGAAAAAGACACTGATAGAGACAACTATATGAGCGCTGAAGAAGCTAAAAAATATGGTTTGATTGACAAAATTTATGCAAAAAGACAATAAAAATTTTTCAAGATATACAAAGGAATTTATGTTTTTTTGCATATCTTGATTTTATTTAAGGAGAATTTATGGACGACAAACAAACACCAAATGGACCAAGAAATACAAATTGTTCTTTTTGTGGCAGACCAAGGGGTGCTTTTAAGGAAATTGTAGAAAACCCAACAGGTTCTGTTGGTATTTGCAATGACTGTATCAGAATTTGCAGAGAAATCCTTGAGACCGAAGAAAGAAAACGTCAAAAAGAAGTTCCATTTATATTGCCAAATCCAGAAAAGATAAAAAAAGAACTTGACCAATATATTGTTGGACAAGATAAAGCAAAAGAAGTATTGTCTGTTGCTGTTTATAATCACTATAAGAGAATCAATTATTTTATCGCAAGAAAGCAAAAACAAAATGAAAACAAAGGCGAAGCTAATGTTAAAGTTATTGATGACGTTGATCTTGAAAAGAGCAACGTGTTAATGCTTGGACCAACCGGTTCAGGAAAAACTCTTATTGCAAAAACTCTTGCAAAGATTCTTGATGTTCCATTTGCTTCAGCAGATGCAACAACATTGACCGAAGCTGGTTATGTTGGTGAAGACGTTGAAAATATTTTGCTCAAGCTTATTCAAAATGCAAACTATGACATTAGAAAAGCTGAAAAGGGTATTATTTATATTGACGAAATTGATAAGATTGCAAAAAAGAGTGAAAACGTTTCAATTACACGTGACGTGTCAGGTGAAGGTGTTCAACAAGCTCTTTTAAAAATCTTAGAAAGCACTGTTGCTTCAGTTCCACCACAAGGTGGCAGAAAGCATCCAAATCAAGAATGTTTGCAAATTGACACAACAAACATTTTGTTCATTATGGGTGGTGCATTTGTTGGTCTTGACCAAGTTATCAAAAAGAGAACAGATAGTTCGTCTCTTGGATTTGGTGGAAATGTTAAAACCAAAAAAGAACTCAAAGAAGGTGCAATCTTAGAAAAGGTTGAACCACATGACCTTATCAAATATGGCCTTATTCCTGAGTTTATCGGAAGAGTTCCAATCACAGTTTCACTCAAAGAACTTGATGAAAAGGCACTTAAAAAGATTTTGGTTGAACCTAGAAATTCACTTATCAAACAATACAAAAAATTGTTTGAAATTGATGGCATCAAATTAGAGTTCACAAACGAAGCAATTTCTGCTTTTGCTAGAAAAGCGATTGAACTTAAAACTGGTGCAAGGGGACTTAGAACCATTATGGAAAACGCAATGCTTCCAGTAATGTATACTTCACCAAGCAATAAAAACATTCAAAAAATCATTATGGATGTTAAAGAAGAAGGCTCTTTGGAAGTTCTTCCAACGGTTATTGAAAAACCAGAAAAAGAAGAAAAACCTTCGGAAAATCAATAAAAACGCAAAATTATCGCAAAAATTAACTATTTTTGCGATAATTTTTTTGTTCTATTGATTTTTATAAAAAATCATGTTAAAATATTATTGTAAATAGTGTAGTTATGATTTCAAAACTATATAAATGGAGATAATTATGAAGGTTATTAAGAGTGCGACTTTTTTAAAGTCTGAAGTTGATTTTAGCAATTACAAGGGTTTTGATTTGCCAGAAATCGTTTTGCTTGGCAGAAGCAACGTTGGAAAATCAAGCTTTATTAATATGCTTTCAAACAACAATAAATTAGCAAAGGTTTCAGCAACACAAGGCAAAACAAAGCTTGTGAATTTCTTTATGATGAACAGTGAGTTTATTTTGGTTGACTTGCCAGGATATGGTTATGCAGAAACAAGCAAGGTTGAACAACAACGCTGGGGAAAGATTATTGATTCTTATCTTGAAGGTTCAAAAAACTTGAAAGCAGGTGTTCTTCTTGTTGACGTTCGTCATGCTCCAACAAAACAAGACATACAGATGTTAGATTACTTAACATTTAACAATATTCCTGTTACAATAGTAGCAACAAAGTATGACAAGATAAAGAAGTCTGAACGCATGAAGAAAATCAATGATATTGCTCAAACTCTTAAAGTTGGCATTGAAAACATTTACTTGATTAGTTCAGAAACAGCCTATGGCAAATCTGCTATAGTTGAAAGACTTTATCAATTTGTTGATGGAGAATAAAATGAAAATTTACGCAATAAGTGATTTGCACTTAAGCACAAATTGTGACAAGCCAATGGATATCTTTGGGG
The DNA here is from genome assembly GCA_045596905.1 of Clostridia bacterium. Lineage (GTDB taxonomy): Bacteria > Bacillota > Clostridia > Christensenellales > UBA1242 > RGIG1681. The sequence continues at coordinate 12,969 of JAZODG010000046.1, read as the reverse complement.
GTAATTGGGAAGGTTATGCAGACAAGATTGTCGCAAACTGGAAGTCAAAGATAACTGAAGATGACTATGTTTTGATTGCAGGGGATATCAGCTGGGCAATGCGCATTGAAGATGCTGTGAGTGACCTTGAGTGGATTGACAAACTCCCTGGCAAAAAAATAATCATTAAGGGCAACCATGAATATTGGTGGAAATCGATTTCGGCTGTCCGTGCGATTTTGCCAGAGTCTATTCAGGCTATTCAGAATGATGCAATCAAACTTGGTGATGTGATTATTTGTGGAACCCGTGGTTGGACTGTTCCTGAGCCAGACAAAGAGTTTTTGCCTGAAGACGAAAAAATTTATAAAAGAGAAGTTGAAAGACTTAAACTGACTTTGATGTTTGCAAAACAACTTCAAACAAATGGCGAAAAGATTATTTGCATGATGCACTTTCCACCACATAACGCACAAAATGACGAAAGCGACTTTATGAAGCTTTTTGTGGAATATGGAGTTAGTGATGTTGTGTTTGGACACCTTCATGGCTACACAAATTGCAAAAGGATTGAAGAGATAAATGGTGTGAACTATCATTTCACTTCATGTGACCATATAGACAACAATCCTGTACTTATTCATGAATAAAAAACAGCTGCAAAAATGCAGCTGTTTTATTTTTTGCTTAAAATAGAATCAATAAGTTTATTTATAATGTCTTTTTCGCTTTCAGATAATTTTCTATAATTTGAAATTATTAATTGCTCTTCATCATTAAATTCTTTTGAATCGTCTTCAAAAAATTGAGAGAGTGTAATACCAAAAGCTTCACAAAGTTGTTTTAACGTTGATAGACTTGGCAAAGTTTTTCTTGAAAACATATTCGCAAGTGTTGATTGTGTTATGCCAGATTCTTCAGCCAATTTATAGATTGACCAATTTCTTTTATTTCTTAATTCATTAATTCTTTTTAATATTTCCATACATATATATTAATATACATTTGTATTGTACATATAACCCAAAAGTGTTGACAAGTATATTACAAATGTATATTATAATAATATACAAAAGAGTTTTGAAAATAACAAAGAAGGGGATAAAATATGAATAAAGTTATTAAAATTACTGAAGAAGAGATTTTTATTGGTAAAGATGATGGCTCAATTGTGAAGACCGAAAAATCAAACGCAAGTTGGGAAGTGCAAGTTGGTGATACTGTTGAATTATTTATAAGTGGTGATACGGTTATTTTGAATCTTGCAAAAAAAGTTAAAGAAAAAAAAGAAAATTCAATTGTTAAAAAGACAATAAATTTATGTCAAAAGACATTACCAATGATTTTTTCAAGTTGTGTTGCATTATTTTTAGTTGCGTTACTTGTTATTTGTTTTGTTCCAAAAGGAAACAAATATACCTTTGAAGCTGAACTTATGGGTATGAAAGTTACTTCAACCATTAAATTTAAAGGAAATGAAATGGAGCTTGTGAACTCTACTTCAAATGAAGTATTTACTTCTAAATACAATATTGAAGATGGAAAGCTTTATGAATTAAATACCGAAACAAATAATTATGACCTTATTGGTGAGATTTCATCAACAAAAATAACTTTATCTGCTGAAGTTTTAGGTTTCTCTATGGAATACAAAGAAAATACAATGATTGCACTTAGAACGATGTCTATTGTGTTTATGGTTATCTTTGCTATTCTTGATGCTGCAGCAATTACAGTTATGATTTTAAGTAAAAAGGGTATTATTAAAATCAATAATGAGGAAAAAGAAGTTCAAGAGACTACACTTGAAACAGTCGAAGAAACAACTGCTGAATAACAATTAAAACTAGGTGAAGAATCACCTAGTTTTTTTCTGTCCAAAATTAGCCACTTTGGGGCAGGCTAACGATTTAATTTTATGGTCAAAATATACAAAATCGATTTTCGTGGGATTTTGAGCCACTTTTTAAAAGTCGATAATTTCAGCATTTAGAGAGTTATTAACACAATTGTTAATAACTTTGTTAAAAAAGTGGTCAAAAGTGGTCAAAAGTGTTGCGTTTTAATTTTGAGTTTAATATAATAGATTTATAAACTTTATAAGGAGGGATATTCTATGCTTATTGGCACTTATCGACATAGTATTGATAGTAAAAAGCGTATGCGTATGCCTTCAAAGTTTAAGTGTGAACTGGGCGCTAATTTTGTGATTACTAAAGGAACGGGCAAAAACTTGTTCGTCTTTTCTGCTGACGAATTTAAAGGTCTTTATGAAAAGATGACAGCAATCCCACTCTTTGATGTTGAAGCACAAAAACCAGTTAGAAAATTCTTGTCATCAGCTTTTGATATGGAAGAAGATGCTCAAGGTCGTGTGCTTTTGCCAAAAGAACTTGTGGCTTACGCAAACATAACAAAAAATATTGTTTTTGTTGGTGTGGGCAATCGTGTTGAAATCTGGGCAGAAGAGCTTTGGGAAGAAGAATCACAAGATGATGAAAACACTGACTTTAGCGTTTTAGCTAAGTTTGGAGTATAGTATGGAATTTTCGCACATACCCGTTTTGAAAGAAAGCACCATTGAGTCGCTTAACATTAGAGATAATCTTGTTTATGTTGATGGCACAATTGGTGGTGGTGGGCATTCTAAAGCTATTTTAGAAAAGGCTAACATTAAGTTATTGGTGGGAATCGACCAAGACACTGAAGCACTTGATGCTGCCAAAAAGAATCTTTCAGACCATGCCAATGTTGTTTATGTTAATGACAACTTCAGAAACATTGATGACGTTTTGGATAGTCTTGAGATTGATGGCGTTGATGGAATTTTGGTTGATATTGGTGTTAGTTCTTATCAAATCGACAATGGCGAAAGAGGATTTTCTTTCAAACAAGACGCAAAACTTGATATGAGAATGTCAAGGTCAAACAGTTTCTCTGCTTATGAACTTGTGAACACATATTCAGAAGAAGAACTCACAAGAGTTATTCGTGACTATGGCGAAGAAAAATTCGCAAAGAGTATTGCAAGACACATCATAAAACAAAGAGAATCTAAGCCGATTGAAACAACAAAAGAACTTGAAGAAATAATACTTTCTTCTGTTCCTAGATATCGTGGTCAAGACGGCAGAAGCAATGTTCAAAGAACTTTTCAAGCAATCAGAATTGAAGTGAATGGTGAACTTGATGCGTTAAAAGAATTTATTGATAAGGCTGTTTCAAAGCTCAATCCAAATGGCAGACTTGCAATAATATCATTTCATTCACTTGAAGACAGGATTGTTAAACAAAAATTCAGAGAACTTTCAACAGGGTGCATTTGTCCACCAGACTTTCCAATCTGTGTGTGTGGGCACAAGCCAGTTGTGAGACTAATCACAAAACACCCAATTGAAGCAACTAAAGAAGAGATTTCATACAACTCAAGGTCGGCTCCAGCCAAACTTCGTGTTGTAGAAAAGATATAGAATTCAAAGGAGGGCAAAGGTTATGTACGATGATGATTTTTTATCTAGCTTAATGAATAAATATTCATCAACAACGACAACTGAAGAACAAGACGTCGAAGAAAAACAAGACTCTTATCGCCCTTCTAGCTATTCAAATCCTGGTATGTCTTATGACGACCAAGATTATTCAAGCACACAAAACTTCACAGAACAAAAAACATACAATTCAACTTCTTCAAACACATTTGAAGAGCCAGTTCAAGAAAAATTTGAAGCTCCAACTTTGAATGCTCCAATGATTAAGAAAGAACAGCCAACTGTAAACTTAATCAAAAAGAGAGCAAGACTTGTTTTTGAAACAAGAATGAAAGTTGTTATGGCTGTTTTTTCGATGATTGTTGCATGTTTATTGTTTGTGACTGTGTTCAATTTTATTGAAGCAAACCGTATTCAATCAACATTCGCTGACAAGCAAATTGAGATTGCTTCACTTAAAAGCAGCATATCTGCACTAAATACTAAATATGCTGAAAATGTAAGTAAAGATGGCATAGAAAAGAAAGTTAAAGAATATAATGAGAGTGTTAGTGATATAAATGATAAATTTGTTGAAGTGAAAGACTACAACACAATTGTTGTGAACTTTGAAGAGTTCTATGAACAACCAGCTGGTCCTGAAAAACTTGAGTCGAATTGGTTTAATGATGTTTGTGAGTTTTTAAGCTCTCTGTTTGCTTAAATTTTATCTCAAACGACACAAAAGATATTTTGTTGAGTTTGGGGTTGAAATGGCAATAAAATATAGTATATTTTCAATGAAAAGAAGATTATTAGCATTAATTATGCTGATAATCTTTTTTGTTTTTATAATTATTTCTAGGCTATTTTATCTGCAAATTTTAAACGATAGCTTTTATGTTCAGAAGGGTCTGACTGAGTGGCTGCGTGATTTGCCACTCACGGCAACAAGGGGGTCTGTTACTGATAGAAACGGAGTGGTTTTGGCTTCAAGTTACACAACATATGATGTTTATGTTAGACCTGCCGACGTTGAAAATTTTGAAAATGTTGCGACGGTTTTATCTGAGAATCTTGGCAAAGACTATGAAGAAATCTATTCAAAAATCATTTCGCAGAGCTTAAGTGAAATTAAGGTTGCACAAGACATTGAAAAACAGGTTGTTGATTCTATATTAAAAAATTATGAAGACGGCATTTTGTTTGCAACAAACACCAAACGAAATTATAACTATGATTCAATGCTGTGTCAGATTTTGGGTTTTGTTGGAAGTGACAATGTGGGGCAAACGGGACTAGAGTCTTTTTATAATGAATATCTTGCAGGCATTGATGGTGTGAGTTTGGTTGAGTCGGACCTGCGTGGAGATAAGTTTGAAGGTGCAGTGACATATTATGAAAATGCAATCAGTGGGCTTAATTTGAGTTTAACAATTGACTTTAAGATTCAAAATGAAGTTGAGAAAATTTTGGCTGCTGCAATGGTGCAGACTGGTGCAAAGTCTGTGTCGTGTCTTGTTACGAATCCTGAAACTGGTGAGATTTTGGCGTGCTGCACATTGCCGTCGTATAACCTTAATGATATTCCAAGAAATGATTATGAGAAATTAAACAAACTTTCAAGGGCGTCGATTATCACTGACACGTTTGAACCAGGCTCAACATTCAAAGCCATAGTTGCAGCGATAGCCATTCAAGAAGGCTTGGCAAACAAGAATAGTTTTTATTATTGCAGTGGATATAGGGTTATTAATGGTGTAAAGATTAGGTGTTCAAGACGTTCCGGTCATGGCAGTCAGTCACTTGAACAAGGTTTGATGAATTCTTGCAACTGTGTTTTTATGGACTTGATTCAAAAAATTGGGTTAGCTAAGTTTTACGATTATCTTGATAGGCTTGGGTTTACTTCGACCACTGGAATAGATTTTCCTGGGGAAACGGGGGCTGTGCTTATGCCTATGCCGTCGGTTACTGCACCAGACCTAGCAAGAATGGGATTTGGGCAAACAATATCAATTTCAGCAATGCATATGGCTGTTGGTGTTGGAGCAGTAATTAATGGTGGAATGGTGATGGTTCCACACTTTATAAAAGAAATAAAGAATGAATCTGGCACTAAGGTTTATGAAAGAACGGCTGCTTCAAAAAACGCAATTTTTAGCGAAAAAACAAGCAAAATTATGAGAGAACTGTTATTTTCAGTGGTTAGCAAGGGTGGTGGCAGATATGCAAAAGTCGAAAATAACGATATTATTGGTGGAAAAACAGGCACGGCACAAAAGTATGAAAATGGTGCAATTGCGCAGGGAAAATATATTGCATCATTCATAGGATTTGCGCCCTTTGATAATCCAGAATATTTGGTTTATGTTTATGTTGATGAGCCTGTTGGTGCATATTATGGTGGAGTTGTTGCAGCACCTATTGCAAAGCAGGTTTTTGAAAAAATCTTTGAGTTCGAAAATTATAATACTCAGACATCTGAACCAAAACAAAAATTTATTTTGCCAACATATATTGGTCTGACTTTGACCAAAGCAAGTTCTGAAATTGCAGGAAGTGGTCTTCAATATTTGGTGCAGGGAGATGGTGATTATGTGACAGGACAGATTCCGGCGCCAGGTGAAGAAGTTAGCGAAAATGATATTGTATTATTGTTGTTTGAATAGGGGTTGTTATGAAGTTGTTTTATTTGATTAAGGGTTTAAAATGCAGAGTGGTTGGAAACCTAAATATTGATGTAAAGGCGCTGTGTCACAAAGACTCAGATGCCACAAAAAACAGTTTGTTTTTTTGTTTGAGTGGAAAAACACATGATGGAAAAGCATATGTTGATTCTGCTATAAAAAACGGAGCAGTGGCTGTTGTGGTTGAACAGGAGCTGAGTGGGTTGGGTGTGACACAGATTATTGTGAAGGATAGTCGAAAGTCTATGTCGATTATGTCAGCAAATTTTTATGGTTGTCCTGCAAAAAGACTAAAGATCGTGGGAGTCACTGGCACAAATGGAAAGACAACAATCACGCATGTGCTCAAGCAATTGTTTGAATATTTTGGAAAGCATGTGGCAGTTGTTGGTACAAATGGTGTGGTCTTTAGTGGAAAGACACATGAAACAGGCATGACAACACCAGACCCGATTGAGCTTCATAGATTTTTTAAGGATATGGTTAAGAAAAATATTGAGTATGTTTTCATGGAAGTGTCAGCTCATGCATTAGATCTGAAAAAGGTTGAAGGTATTGTGTTTGATGCGATGATTTTTACTAATCTGACTGAAGACCATTTAGATTATTTTAAGACCATGGAAAAATATTTTGATGCAAAGAAAAAAGCGTTTCTTTCTAACAAGACAAAACTTTCAATAATTAATATTGATGATGAGTATGGCAAAGTGCTAGTGGAAAGAATAAAAACACCATTGATTACATATTCTATTTTTAGTAACTCAGATATAAGGGCAACAGATATTTCGCTTTATGGGGCAAGACAATATTTTTCAATTGATGGTGTCAAATTTGAGAGTGCACTTGTGGGCGACTTTAATGTGAGCAATGTGATTGCATGTGTGGGGCTGTTAAAACACTTTGGTTTTGATTTGTGCAAGATTGCAGAAGCAGTTAAAAGGCTTTTGGTGGTTGAAGGAAGATTTAATACCATTGTGATAAACGAAAGACTTTTCGTTGTTGATTATGCACACACTCCAGACGGACTTTTGAATGTGCTGTCACTTTGCAAAAAGTTAAAACAGCCTGACAAAAAAGTGATTTGTGTGTTTGGTTGTGGTGGAAATAGAGAAACGCAAAAAAGAGCAATTATGGGTGAAATTTCATCAAAAATAGCTGATTTTAGCATAATTACTTCGGATAATCCACGATTTGAAGATAAATTTAAGATAATAAAAGACATTGAGAGTGGAATGAAAAATGAAAACTATGAAACCATAGCAGACAGAAAAGATGCAATAAAGAGAGCTTATGAAATATCAAACGAACAAGATATAATTTTGGTTGCTGGGAAAGGCTCTGAAAATTATATTGATGAAAAAGGAGTAAAAGTTCCTTATAGTGATATGGGGGAAATTAAAAAACTAGGGGGATTATAGTGGAAGAATATTTAGAGCTGATTCAATATTTTATATATGCTTTTTTTGTCACGCTGATAATCTCTCCAGTGGTTATTTCGTTTATCAAAAGAGAAAAAGTTAAGCAGGTAATTTTGAAGTATGTTGAATCACACAGCTCAAAATCTGGCACTCCGACAATGGGTGGAATAATATTTATTATTTCAATCTCTATTGTTGCTATGATTTGTTTTAAAGGTCAAAGTCAGTTAGCGAAAATGACAATTCTTATTTTTATTGCATATGGTCTTGTTGGTTTTCTTGATGACTTTATTAAATTTAAATTTAAGCAAAATGAAGGTTTGAAGCCATATCAAAAAATTGTGTTTCAGTTGGCAATTTCAATAGCTGTTGGATTTTTTGTTTATCATTCAATGCTGGGTTCAGTTATTGTTGTGCCATTTACCAAATATGTTGTTGATATAGATTATTGGATAGTTCCACTTGTTGCTATCATTTATCTTGCAACAACAAACGCAGTGAACTTGACAGACGGGTTAGATGGGCTTGCTGGTTCAACAGTCTTGTGTTACCTTGCTTCATTTGTGGCGTTAGCTCTTATATTTCTAGAAACTGGCATTGTGGGTGGAAATGCCATAATGAACGAAGAAATAAAAAATCTGGCAGTTGTGTCAGTTGTTGCAATCGGGGCGTTACTTAGCTTTTTGGTTTTCAATTGTTTTCCTGCCAAAATTTTTATGGGCGACACGGGTTCTCTTGCTCTTGGAAGCTTGGTTTCAAGTGTTGCAGTATTTTCAGGCCTTGAACTATACATTCCAATTTTAGGTATTATGTTTGTTGCTAGTTGTGTGTCAGTAATCATTCAGGTGGCATATTATAAGTTAACAAGAAAAAGGGTATTTTTAATGGCGCCACTGCATCACCATTTCGAAAAGAAAGGTTGTCACGAAGTTCGCATTACCATGTGCTATGCACTTGTTACATTTATAGTTGGCGCAATAACAATTTTGCTTAATATCCTTTAAAGGAGATTATATGAAATGTTTGGTTTTGGGCACCGGTATAAGTGGAAGGGGAGCTGCTGACCTTCTATCTAAAGAAGGTTATGAAGTTGAGTTTGCCAAAAACGAAGATATCAATGCAAAAGAATTTGAAAAAGATTATTTAGACAGGCTGTTTTCGGGTCTGTCTTTTATTGTGACAAGTCCTGGAATATCGCCAAGGGTGAAGATTATTGAAGAAGCAAAAAAAAGAAATATTAAGGTGTTTGGAGAAGTGGAATATGGCGCAAACAAACTTCAAAGCGACATCATGGCAGTTACCGGCACAAATGGAAAAACAACAACAGTGAGTCTGATTTATTTTTTATTAAAAGACACTAATAAAAAAGTCTTTCTTGGTGGAAATGTTGGTGTTTCCGTTTCATCATTTGTTGGTCATGACAAAAGGGGCGATATTGCAGTGCTTGAGTGTTCAAGTTTTCAGCTTGAGCAGACAAGAAATTTTCGTCCACATATTTCTGCAATTTTGAATATCACACCAGACCATTTGAATAGACATAAAACTATGAGAAACTATATTAAGTGTAAGTTTAAGATATTCAAAAAACAAACGGAAAAAGATTTTTTGCTGTTAAACGCAGATGATGAAAAGTTAATGAATGAGAAAATAAAAACAAAAGCGCAAATTTTTTATTTTAGCACCAAAAAAAGTGTAAAAGGTTGTTATATAAAAAGAAACTGCATATATTTTAATGACGGTATAAAAGAAATTAAACTGACTTCGCTAAAGGGCATAAAACTTGTTGGGGAACATAATTTATCAAACATATTGTGTGCAGCTCTGGCAGTTTTTCTTCAAACAAGAAACATTGACTTGTTTGAGAATTTAAAAAATTTTGGTGGAGTGCCACACAGAATAGAGTTTGTGAAAAAGATTAATGGTGTTGAGTTTTACAACGACAGCAAAGCCACAAACATTGACAGTGTTATTGTTGCATGCAAGAGTTTTAAAAACAACATTGGTTTGATTTTGGGTGGCAGCGACAAGGGATATTGTTTTGATGAACTGTTTGAAAAACTTCCAAAAAATGTGCAAAATATTGCAATTTTTGGAGAAACTAGACACAAAATTGCGATTTCTGCAGAAAAATATAAGTTTAAAAACTATATTATTTGTGATAATTTAGATTCTGCGACAAGATTGCTTTTTAAACAATCAAAAGAAAATGATATTGTTTTGTTGTCACCAGCATGTGCAAGTTTTGACTTTTTTTCAAACTATGAAGAACGTGGAAATTTCTTTAAAAAGATCGTTAAGGAAATTGAGTTAAATGAAGCTTTTGATTTTAAAACAAGGTAAACAAAAATCGTTTAATTTTGCATTGTTTTTCATTATGTGTTTGTTGCTTTGTGTTGGGTGCGTGTTTGTTTATAGTGCTAGTTTTTATTCTGCAAAAATCACTTATGGTGACAAATTTTTCTTTTTTAAAAAACAGCTATTTGGTGTAGCTGTTGGCTTTGTTTGTTATTTGGTGTTTTCTTTTTTTAACTATAAATTTTTAGAAAAAATCAAATATATTCTCTTGTTTGTATCTTATGTTTTGCTGGGTCTGGTGTTTGTTCCAAAAATTGGTTTTTCAAACTATGGCGCAACAAGATGGATTAATCTTGGGTTCATCACATTTCAACCGTCGGAGATTGCAAAAATTTCATTTATTATTTTTGCTGCAAGCGTGCTTTCAAAAAGCAGTGAAAAAATAAAATCATTCAAAGGAATGCTGCCAGTTTTGATTGTTGGAATGATTTATTGTGTGCTGATTATCATTGAGCCAAATATGTCAATCACAATTTGTATGGCGCTTTTGATGATAACCATGTTGTTTGTCGGTGGGGCAAGGTTTAAGCATTTTTTAATCTTGTCGATACCAGCAATTTTGTTAGTGGTTTTTTTGATTGTTTCGCAGCCATATAGACTCAAGCGTCTTGTTGCGTTTATTGACCCGTTTGCGTCAAGCAAGGGTGAAGGGTTTCAGCTTGTTCAGTCGCTGCTTGGAATTGCTCTTGGTGGGGCTTTTGGGGTTGGAGTGTTTAAGTCAAGACAGAAATATTTATTCTTGCCATTTTCGGAATCTGATTTCATTCTTTCAATAATAGCTGAAGAGATTGGTTTTGTTGGTGTGTGTTTTGTTATATTGCTATTTGTTTTATTGTTTTTAACAATAACAAAAATCGCATATAAAGCACCTGACAGATTTGGATTTTTGCTGACGGTTGGCATTGGTGCAATCATCATTATTCAAGTGCTTTTGAATGTTGCTGTTGTAACAGGGCTTGTGCCACCAACGGGCTTGCCGTTGCCGTTTATTTCTGCTGGCTCAACGTCTATTATGATTTTTATGTCAATGCTTGGTATTGTTCAAAACGTGCATAGGCAAAGCGTTAAATGTTTGTAAAATAAGACACGGTACCGTGTCTTATTATTTTGCTATTGATTTTCATTGTTATTCTTGTTATAATTGGAGTCTATTGGGGGATATTATGAAAACATCTGAATACGGAAGCTTTTCAAAGATTCACAACATTAATCTAAACAGTGTTGCTTGTATTATTGAAGAAGGATTTAATTGTAAAACATATATGATTGGTGGCAAAGAGCTTTGCTTGTCTTGGAGTGATATGAGACCCGTTTTAGACAGGTTTCCTGAAGTGTATAGCTATGAACTTTATCAGAGCGTTCGTGTTAATCCACAAGCGATTAGTGATTACTTGGAAGATGGCTTGTATGTTGATATCACATTAAACAATGGCATTGTCTTAAAAGAATTATCACTTACTGATTTTGAGAGAAGAATTTTGCCAATGTTAGGAAAAGAAAAGGAATAAAAAGAAGGACGAAGATATGAGTAAAGATAAAAATTTCTTTAAAGTTTATGAGATTTTGGATAATGTGAGCGATGAGTTAGAAATTTATCCAACTTATTTTGTTGGGGCGTTTGTAAACGAAGCAGATGCAACACAGTTATGTGAAATAATTGATGTTGCAGATTGCAATAGCACAAAGACCGTTTATGGCGAAATAACATATGATGATATTGAAGATTTAAAAAATTTTGGTTTGCAATCGGCAGATGAAGAAGCTTTGCTTCAAATTGAGAGAATGTTAAACCAGCAAGCAAAAGGTGAAGATGAAGAACCTTGTCAGGCTCAACCTGAATAGAAATTAAAATAAAGTGCATACAATCTGTATGCACTTTTTGTTTTTTATGATATTATTAACATGTAGGAAAAAGACATGAAAAAATATTTATTGTTTATTGATATTGATGGAACCCTTGTTCCGGTTGGAAATCAGAAAATGGACGAAAAGATACCAAAGGTTTTTGAAAAAATCCAACAAGACGGACATGTGGTTGCTATTGTTTCAGGCAGGTCTCAAAAATCTATTTTGTCGGTTAGTGGCACTGAGAAAGCAAAATATCTCTGTGGACTTATGGGTTGCAGTGTGATTGATATGCAAACAAATGAGCAGGTTATTCACCCAAAGCCAATAGATAAAGAGCTGCTAAGAAGGTTTATTGAAGAGATAAATAGCCTTGGTTTGAAGTGGATTTATAAAGATGGGTACACAGAAAAATCATGTTTTGATGACCCTGAACTCATCAAGAAATATGTGCCAAAAATTGTAAAAAAGGAAGAGTTCTATAAAGACATGGAAAACTTGAATGTTTTTCAGCTTCTTGTTAATGGTAATGTTCCTGAAAGCTTAACAAAAAACTATCCAGAGTTTAGGTTTACTGGCATGCCGGGGGAATATTATGACGTGTTGCCAAAAGGGGCAACAAAATCGAATACTGTTAATTATTTGAAAAGTCTTTATCCAGACCATATTTCAGTTGCGATTGGTGATTCATCAAACGACATTGAAATGTTTGAAAATTGTTTGATTAAAATTGCAATGGATAATGCACAAGAACAATTAAAACAGATTTCAACGCACATAACAAAAAGCGTTCAAGAACTTGGTGTGCTTTATGCCATTGAGAATATTTTGAAAATTTAGATAAAATAGGAGTCTTATGGAAAATACAAAATGTCCATTTTGTGACATTGATTATGCTGACATATCAAATACAATTATTGAAGAAACAGATAATTTTTTGATTGTTCCGACTAAGGGTGCTCTTGTTGTTGGATATCTGCTGGTTGTTCCAAAACAACATGTCACTTCAATGAATGAATTGAAGGATTTTCAAAAGCAAGAACTATTAAATATAATTAAAAAATATAGAGAAAAATTTTATGCGATATTTGGAAAACACCCAATCGTTTTTGAGCATGGAACAAGCAGAAATGATAGCAAAAATTCAGCAAGTAGCATTACTCATGCACACTATCATATAGTTAATCATAATTTTAAAAATGAAAGCAAAATCAT
>JAZODG010000045.1:0-54482 GCA_045596905.1 Clostridia bacterium | reverse complement strand
CTTCATCACTAGCAAGGAAGAGTGCAACATTTGCAATTTCAATTGCTTCAGCACTTCTTGTTCCAAAATTTGAAGCAAGCATAGCGCTTTGAAGACCTTTTTGGTCAGCTGTTGCAAAAAGTTTTGGATCTGTCATTTCAGTGTTGATTCCACCTGGGCAGATAGCGTTGCAACGAATACCATCTAAACGGCAAGAGAACGCTGTGTTTTTTGTGAGTCCAATAACAGCGTGTTTTGCCATTGTGTAAGCACAACCACTCTTTCCACCACAAATACCAGCAATTGAAGCCACGTTTACAATGCTTCCTGCTGTTTTATTCTGCATGAATACATTTACAGCTTTTTTTGTTGCCCATGCTGGACCATATACATCAACAGCCATTAAACGTTGCAAAAGTTCTGTATCCAAATTCTCTACTGGAGCAAAGTTATCCATAAGACCTGCGTTATTGATAAGGATATCAAATCTACCAAATTTTGACACTGCAAAATCAATCATTTTTACATTTGTTTCTTCAAGAGAAATATCCCCTGCAAAGGCAACAATTTCCCCTGGTAGTTCTTTGCTTTGAGCTTCAAGTTCAGCAAGTCTTTCTGCTCTTCTTGCAACAGCAACAACTTTTGCACCTTCTTTTGCAAAAAGCAACGCAATATCTCTACCAACCCCACTTGATGCACCTGTAACAACAGCCACTTTGTCTTTTAATCTCATTTTTAAATCTCCTTTTAATTATTATTTGATGCTTTAAATATATAAAATAAACTGCTGTCATGTCAAATCGGTTTGCAGATTATTTATATATTTTTGATATATAATTTATTTTAATAATGTTTCCAGAAAAATTACGTCTCTGAAGTTATTTAATTGGTTGAATAAATTATTTTAGAGTGATAAAATATGCCCATGGAAACAAAATTATTAAAAGCAACAAAAGAATGCATCAACCTTGCCTGTGAACTATTAAAACAAGGCGAAATTGTTGCCGTGCCAACTGAAACCGTATATGGACTAGCTGGTGATTCAACAAATCCAAGCGCTATCAAAAAAATTTTTCAGGCAAAAGGCAGACCTGGTGACAACCCCCTTATTGTTCACATAGGAAACCTAGAGATGCTTGACGGAATCGTCAGTGAATTTAATGAAGACGCACAAAAACTTGCAAATGCTTTTTGGCCTGGACCACTCACAATCATCATGCCAAAAGGAAACAAAATCTGCAGCGAAACATCAGCTGGCCTTGACAGTGTTGGCGTGAGAATGCCATCAAATGAAATTGCAAGAGAAATTATAAACAAATCAGGCGTTGCCTTTTCTGCGCCAAGTGCAAACCTTAGTGGAAAACCAAGCCCAACAACTGCATCTGACGTTTTTGCTGATATGAACGGAAAGATCCCACTTATTATTGATGGTGGAATTTGTGACGCAGGTGTTGAATCAACTGTTATTTCTGTATTAGAAAAAACACCAATAATTTTAAGACCCGGAATCGTCACAAAAGAAGATATCGAAAACGTTTTGCAAAAACCAGTTGAGCTTGCAAATGAAGTTATTGCTGGCGTTAAAACTGATAGTATTGTTCGTTCTCCAGGCATGAAATATAAACACTACGCCCCAAACGCAAAAGTAACAATCATAAAAGGTCCTCTTGACCATTTTGTTGAATATATAAAATCACATAACAAAACAAACACTTTTGCAATGTGTTTTGACGGCGAAGAATCACAAATACCTATCCCATCAATGTCATACGGCAAACAAAACGACCCCAAAACTCAAGCGCATAACCTGTTTTCTATTCTTCGTGAACTAGACAATCATCACGCAGAACACATATTTGTTCGCTGTCCTGACATGACCGGTATTTCACTAGCCGTATACAACCGACTTATTCGTTCTGCCGGTTTCAATATTATTGAAGTATAAAAAAAGAGCAAATCACTTTGCTCTTTTTTTATTCTCTTTCAACGCCACCTTGTTTTTGCAAAACTTGTATAATATTTTCCTCTAGTCCATCAACCATCGGCATATCAGCTCTTTCAAGCTTTTTGTTTAAAGTCAAGAATTGTTCACCAACTTTTTTCAGTTTTGGGAGCGCAAGCTCAACAAGGTCTTTATTGTTTCTCAAAAACATATTTCCAACTTCTTCAGCGTTATCCATTCTCAAATACATTAATGTTTTATTGTCTGAAAGAAAGTTTGAACCAACGTTTTTTGAAAAATTATTTTCATATCCAACAATCGCACTGCTGCCATTGATTGTAACAGTAAAATATGTTCCGTCTTGCTTTGTTACAAGAATATTTCTTAAGCCACCTTCACCGTTTTCAACTTCAATTTTTTGCACGTCTTGAAATTCATCAACAAACGCATCTTTTTGAAAAATAAGGTTTCTTATTTTCTTCTCAGACTTATCAATCAAAAAGTTCTCAACAAGCTCATATCTTGCCTTGTCATATTGACGAACTTCCCCAGCACGAATCACAATATTGTTTTCACAAAAATAAACTCTTTCACCATCAGCGTTTGCACGTTGATTATATCTATATCTTTTGCCGTCATGAGCTTTAACAAAATTATCAAAACCAGGATATCTATATTCTGAATAATCAACATAACTTTCAATGCCGTAGTGTGTGTAAAAGCTATCCTTTAACCCTGGAACAATTCTATCAAGATCATTTGAAAATGTATTATCTGGGTTTTCAACTGTGTGATTATATCGATTTTTAATTGAAACTTCACCGTCAGTTTTGTCAAACTGCAAACTGATAACTGAAGTTCCATAATCATCTTCTCTTTCTGGTTCCAAAAACGCTTCTCTATCAAGTCTTTCAGCGTCTTTATGAACAGCAAAGAACACATCACATTCTTTCACTCTATCTGGGTCATTGAATGTGCAAAGCAGTTCATCTTTTCTATAATATTTCATAAACTGTTTAACTTCTTCATCGGTTTGGCATCTATAAAGTTTATATCCAACTGACTCCATAAGTTGTTCAGGTGTTGATGCGTTATATTTTGGTTTTTCACTGCCAACACCGGCTTCATAATATACGAAATATTTTAACTCAAACTTTTTTTCATCTGTATCAAGAGCATCACAAAGGGCACGTGTTGGAGCAAAGTTTTTGGTCAAAATATCCAAAAGCTTTCCTTCGTCTTCCAAAATCGCAGGAAAAAGACTTCTGCAAAGTTTTGCAAAATCTTCACCATAAACCTTTTTGATTCTCTTAAGTTCGCCGTCCACGTCAACGCTCCCATTTTTTGTTATTACAGTTTCATAATAACATAGATATTCACAATATACAATATTTTCAAATCTAATTGCAAAAATTTGGCACAAAAAAAACACTCTAAATGAGTGCCTTTTTCTTAGATTTTTTTATTCATAACCTTTTCAACATTATCTTTAACTTCACTCCAAGTTTTTCTGAGACTAGGATATGACAATGTCTCATCAACCTTGTCAAATGGAGTCCAAATAACTTCGTGAGTATCAGTGCTATCATTATCACTTGGACCATTATCTACAGCGATATACATGTAGCATGCACAATCTTCGCCATGTGGTGTTGTATATTCTTCCAAATGTGGCTCTAACCCTTCAACAATAACTGCATCTCTTTTTGTTTCTTCAGCAGTTTCTCTAAGTGCCGCTTGAATAATATCTTCACCTTCTTCAACATGTCCCTTTGGGAAAGAATAATCATCTTGTTTTTCTCTATGGATCAATGCAATACATTTATTTTCTACATCAACCAAAAAACAACCTGCTTTTAATGTTCTCATAAAATACTTCCTCCACCAAAAAGTTACCATTATATTTTTTCTAAGTTTTCTGTTTTGACAAAACCTTTTTTGAAATATTTTGGAGTTTTGATAACTTTAGCATTTGCAATATATTTTATTTGGTCGTTCAAACCTTTCATGTCCTTACCATAACAATAATAACATTTATATCCATACTTTCTTCTTTCGGCTGGATAAACAACATTATCTAATCCATGCTCTGGTGAAACCAAATGAATCACACCATTTTCATCTACCGTTTGCTCTATTTTAAAATTTTTGTAGAGCATCTTTCCTGAGCTGTCCATTATAAAATAATCATATGTTGACCATGCTGGATAACTTGACCCTGTAACAATCCCATAAATTCTGCTTAGGTCTTCATTTGAATGATAGCATGTCTGCATTCTCCATGGAGAATGAAACATAGGATTATTTGACGTTGGCCTATACCCCACAAGCACGCCAGTCATAAGTGTTGGCGTGTCAATAAGACTAAAGTGTCCCTTATAAAAAAACTGTAAATCGCTTTTAGATAAACCAAAATGTCTGCTTGCCTTTTCATAGTTCATTGTTCCGTCTTTGTTATAATAACGCTTATTAATCAAATCAAGTTTCATATTTCCAGCATAGCATCTCTTTTTTTAAAAGTCAATAAACAAACTTTCGCTCCAGAATATAAAAAGAAGAAGTCTGAGACTTCTTCTTTAAGTTCTTGTTACAATAACATAATATGTGAACCTTCTCACTATTGTTTGCTTATTTCAAATCACCACCACATGATTCACACTTGAGTGATTCAGCATGGTTTTTAGCACCACAATACATGCAATAAACAAACTTCTTGCTTTTTGGTGCTGCTTCTGAATTGATTACATCAAAAAACGACTTTATTTCTTGAGTTGAGTTTCTGAGTGCTTCATACAAATGGCTTTCTTTATCCACCTTTCTCTTAGAAACAATTTCATAAGCAACTTGTGGCAAATCCATATCTTTAATCTTGATAATCAACTTCAATGAGTTGCACCAGTTATCCATATTTTTTCTTTTGCCTGAAATTGAACTTGTTTCAAAAATTTCACAGCCAATAACATCTGAAAAATTGAAAACATAAAACTTTTGTTTTACATAATCTGTCAATAAAAGCTTTTTATTCTTTGAATCAACAAGAATTTGTTGTTTTTGTTCATTTGGTGAGTTTATAGTTCTCCAATCTGAAACATAAAGTGTTTTTGTTGCCTTAAAATTTTCTGCAGCAACTTTTTGTTCTAAAAGTTTATTGACCTTCTTTCTTTTCTTGAAGAACTTAATTTTTGAAATCATTCTTTTTAAAAGAATTATTCCCGTGATAATTAAACATAGTACGAGTGTTTCCATTATGCCTAACACCTTCCTTTTTTTTTGTTACATTTTTATTATAAATGTCTCACGCGATTTTTGTCAACAAAAAAGGAAGACCTTACAGTCTTCCATTTTGGCTCCATAACATAAGTGTAAATATGTACTATTATGCCTTTTTCTTAAATTTGCATTTTGGATAATTTGAGCAGCCATAAAACTCACCATAATCACTATTTCTAATTACCAATCCAGCTCCACATCTTGGGCAGATGTTGTTTTCAATATCTTCTTGCATTTTGTGAATATTTTTAATATGCTCTTCTTCTGTAATATTATCGTTTTGATATCTTCTTAGAATGTTTGCAACATAATCTATTTGTTTTGGTGTTATGGTTCTTCCATAATCAAAATTTAATATTTCTGTTAACTCATCTAATTTGCAAACATTATTTGAATCAACATTTTCAATATCAGCATCAATAAAAACCACAATTGAAATAACATCTATGTTTTTAGGTAAAAACTTTTGAAGTTTATAAATATGAGAATTATTTTGTTTTATAGGATTATAAAATTTATTTTGAACATTTCCATATGCCAACACTTGAGTCCATTCTTGTTGTTCTTCATTTCCATATATCGACCCCTTATAGTTCTTTGTTTCGATAACGAAAATACCATTTTTATTAATAAATATATGGTCAATCTGAACTGATTTTCCGTTTGATATAAATTTATAATCATTAAAAATTTGTTTTACACCATCTATTGAATCGCCCAAAACTTGACTAACATAAAATTCCCCTTCCTTTCCCCTATCTCTTATCTGTTTCTCATTATCATAATAACCTTTATTAAATAAGATTATTGAGACAATAGCTACACATAAAAATAAAATTATAGGAATTAAATACTCCAAAACAATTCCCCTTTTTTATAAATTTAAAAATAAAGCAAAAAAGTTCAAACCTTTTGGTTCGAACTTTTATTTTGGCTCCCCAGGTTGGGTTCGAACCAACGGCCTATCGATTAACAGTCGAGTGCTCCACCACTGAGCTACTGGGGAATATTTAGTTATTGTTCAAGCGAACAATGGTATTATATAACATAGTTTTAATTATTGCAACACTTTTTTGAAACTTTTTTAAAAATTTTTGTTTTGTTTCATTTTAATAATCATATTATTTTCTCTCTTATTTTTTCGCAAATCACACTGATTATTAATTAAAATTTCAATTTCACATACCCCTTAAAGACAAAAAATTTTGGCAAAAACTATGTACAAATGAACCCAAATATGGTATAATCTTGACTATACTTATGGAAACGATAAATACTAACTTAATAAAAGAAAAGCACAGACGCATTGTTTTTGAGCTTTTGCTCAAACTTAGATTGCATTCTGAAGAGAGTTATTTGCATAGTCTTGACGTTGCAGAAAAGTCGCTTGCACTTGCCTACGCTTTAGGCATTAAAGAAGAAGAGTTATCAAAACTTTACACAGCAAGTTTGCTTCACGATATTGGAAAGATTCATGTTGATGAAGCATTATTACACAAACCAAACGTAACAGACTATGAAAGAGAACTTATTCGTGTTGGACATATTGAAGGTACAAGGGCTATTTTGAAAGAATATTTTGATGAAGACCTTGTTAGACTTGCTTCTCATCACCATGAAAGACTCAACAGCTCTGGCTATCCTGAACACTTGAACGCAACAAAGCTTGATATTTTAGACAGAATCTTGCAAGTTTCAGACGTAACAAGTGCACTTGCAATGAATCGTTCTTATCAAGGAGCATATGCACCTGACCAAGTTATTGCTATTCTTGACAATCTTGTTAGACGTGGTGAACTTGATAAAAAATGCGTTAAAGTTATTGAAAAAATATTCCTTGAACCACTCAAGGACCAAGCACAACCAATGTAATAAAAAAACACCAGAATTTCTGGTGTTTTTCTTTTGTTATTTATCTAAACATGCGTCAAGTTGTTTGAATATTTCTTCTTTATTCATATCTTTGCCAATAAACACAAGCTTAACCATTCTGTCCCCCACGCCTTCTTGCCAGTCTTTCATAATATCTGGGTTTTGCATGATGTAAATGTGTTTTTGTTCATCTGGAAGTGCATCAATCCAGAAATCAGCCTTATATGAAGTTTTTTGTGGACCTGCTTGTTCAAAGATATACATATTGTCATTATCGTTTGAATACCAAGCAATACCCTTTGTTCTTATAATGCTTTTTGGCATAGCATCAACAAACTGACGGAACTTTGAGCGAACCAATGGAACTCTTCTGTAATAAACAAATGAACCAATGCCATATTCTTCAGTTTCGCCTTCGCCATGGTGATGATGGTGATGATGATGCGAATGTTTCTTTCCGTCATGTTCATGCTCATGGTCATGATGATGTTCATGCTCTTCATGTTCGTGATCATGATGATGGTCGTGTTCATGCTCTTCATGTTCATGGTCGTGATGGTCATGTTCATCATGTCCGTCATCATGTTCATCTGCTTCTTTTTCAATTTCCTTCATCCAACCAGCTGACATGCAAGCCTTGTCAAAATCAAATGAGTTTGTGCCCATGATTTTGTTGATTGGAACTTTTCCAAATTCTGCTTCCAAAATTTCAGCTTCTGGTTGAAGTTTTTTGACTACTGCCAAAACCTTTTTCTTTTCTTCTTCTGACACTTGGTCAATTTTGTTAAGAATAATTTTGTTGCAAAACTCAATTTGTTGAATAATTAAGTTTTCAATATCTTCATCTTCAATATGTTCTTTAACAAGGTCATCGCCACAACCAAACTCTTTTGAAAGTCTAAGGCAATCAACAACCGAAACAACATTATCAAGTCTGCAAATGCTTGGAAGGTTGTATTCTTCACTTGCATCAGCAACCATTGTTATTGATTGAACAATTGGAATAGGCTCACAAATACCAGACGCTTCAATCAAAATATAATCAAACTTATTTGATGCCACAAGCTCTGCAATTTGCTTCATAAGGTCTTGTTTAAGAGTGCAACAGATGCAACCATTTTGAAGTGGAACCAAACTGTCGTCACCTTGAGAGACAATGTTTTCTGCACCAATAAGGTCTGCGTCAATATTAACTTCTCCAATATCGTTAACGATAACAGCGACCTTATAATCTTCTTTATTATTCAACACATAATTAAGTAATGTTGTTTTACCTGCTCCAAGATAACCTGTGAGCAAAGTGATTGGTATAACTTTTTTCATAAAAATCTCCTTACAGTGTTTAATTATAACCCTTTTTTAACTAATTGCAAACATTTATAAAAAATTATAAATTTTAAGCACAAAAAAACCACTGCCTTTGCAGTGGCTAAGTTTTAGTTTCCCGGTTCAGCTTCTTTTTTTTCAAGACCAAGTCTGTTTCTAATTTCTGCTTTAAACTCTTCTTCTTCAAAAAGATATCCTGTTTTTCCACTTATATCCATAATAATAAGTTGAAGAAAGAAATCATCTTTTGTGTCAGATTCTTGTCTATTAACAATTGTTGTAAGGTCTTCTCTGAAGCCCTTGTCTTGCAACATTCTGTTTAGATAGTCATTTGCGACTGCTTTATTTTTAACGTTTGTAGCCATAATATAGCCCTCCCTTTGACTATATAAATACTACCATATTTTTGTCAAATTGTCAAACAAACACCCTTAATTGAAACTGTTTGAACATAAAAAAACAAATGCCTATTTAGCATTTGTTTTTCTTTTCTTTTGTGAAGAATTTTTATTTTCCAACTTCTTGAGTTCTTCAACAGCCTTAATGATAATATTTGTAACTCTTTTTGTGTCTCCTTCACAAACGGTATCAATATTATCAAGCTTGTCTTGAAGCATCTCTTTTCCAGCATCAGTGATGTTATAGAAAATTTCTCTTCTATTTGATTTGTCTTTATGAGATTCAATAAGACCATCTTTCATCATCTTTTTTGCTAAGATAGCAAGATTACTCTTTGCCATATTAAGTTCAGCAATGAGTTCTTTTGGAGTTACTCTCTCTTTTCTTGTCAAGATATACAAGATTTGATAGGTATTACTAAAAATACCAGCCGCTTCTCCCTTGCCTTCAGCAATACGGTCGGAAATGAGCTTAAGCTCAACAATGTTTTTAGAAAATAAGTTTCTTTCTTGTGTATTTATCTGTTCCATAGCATCTATTATAATTATATAACATTTTTTGTCAACCCTATTTTAAAAAAACTTATGAAATCATATCAAAAATTTCTTTTCTTTTGAGACTTTTTCCACATTTTTCCAGTGGTTTTGGCAAGCCCATGATATGAACAAAATTTTGAGAAAAACGCAACAAGCTTATTCACCACACCTGGTATAACCACAGCTTTTTTCTTTCTTAATGCTTTAAGTGAGATTTTTGCAACCTTTTCAGTTGTAAGTGTCGTAATCTTTCCTTTAAAGCCCATTGATTCAATCGATTCAGTCATTTCTTTTGTTGTTGCCATGCCACTTGGACAAGTGGTTGTGATAACAACATTTTTGTCTTTAAATTCAACTGCAAGAGCCGTCATCATTGAAGTTAAAAATGATTTTGTTGCTGCATAAACTGCCATATGTGGAATTGGCTGGAATGCTGCTTGACTTGCAACCGTCAAGACTTCAAGTTTTTGCGATTCATCTCTTCTTTCAATTATCTTTTTTGTTAAGTCAAGCGTTCCAATACAGTTAACTTCAATCGCATTTGCAATTTGTTCATCTGAAAATCTGAGCAAATCACCTTCAATAATCACACCAGCATTATTGATAAGTTTATTTACAACCATTTCTTCGTTTTCAAGCATTTTTATAAGTGATTCTCTGTCTTCCTTTTTTGAAAGATTACACACAGCTGTTTTAACGCTCAAGCCTTCAAATAAAGTTTTATTGTCTTCAATAAGAGACTGAAGTTTCTTTTCGCTAGTGCCTGTCAAAATGAGATTTTCTTTATTCTCTGCTAAAATCTTAACAAAAGCCTTTCCAAGCCCACCACAAGCACCTGTTATGAGTGTATAGTTCATTAGATTCTTAGCCCCCTTGGATATAAATTTTTAAGCTTGCCTTGAGTAATTTTAACACCACCAACAGCAAAACCATTGGCTGTGATAACCCCGTATGCCTTATCTTTAATATCTGACATAAGTTCTTCGCCATGCATATATTTCTTAAGGTCTTCTTTTGATAGTTCAATTTTATGCTTAAATAGTTCTGGTATTGACATAAATATTGTGTGGCTTGGTTCAAACCTACCTTTTTCAATCATGCCAAGCTTCACTCCTGCAGACAAGAACTTAAGGTCTTCAAGAGCTGTTTGCATTTCTGTGTCAAACATTTTTGGAGCAAGATATATTGCGTCACCAACCCTATAAAGTTCTCTCCAACTAAACTCTACATTCAAACTTGATGAGCTAAACTCCTTAAAAAGTCTATTTTCACTCTGTCCTATTTGTGAAATACTTCTATAATGTTTTTTTGAAAACAAGCTTGTTTTTCTATATTCATCAAGATTTTCAAAAACAGCAACAAACTGACCTTCTCCCTTTCCTGAATAAGGCAAAAACTTTCTTGCAAAATCTTTGTTATCATGAGCAATATTTGATGATATTGTTGATTTTTTTATTTCATCAGAAACGTCAACAAGCTTATAGTTAAACTCATCTAAAAACCAGTCAACAACTTCTTCATCTTCTTTTTCATTGAATGTGCAAGTTGAATAAACAAGCTTTCCACCTTCACAGACAAGCTTTTCTGCAATAGCCAAAATTTCTCTTTGTCTTTCAGCACAGTGCAAAACATTTGCAACTGACCATTCATCAATTGTTTCAGGGTTTTTTCTAAACATTCCTTCGCCAGAACATGGGGCATCAACAAAAACATAATCAAAAAAACCTGCAAACTTCAACAAGTTCTTTGGTTCTTCATTGAGCACAACAACATTTTTTAACCCCAAACGTTCAACGTTAGACTGCAAAATCTCAGCTCTTGCTCTGATGATTTCATTTGAAAACACAATGCTGTCATCTGATATTCTGCTGGCAATCTGTCCAGTCTTTCCACCGGGTGCAGCACACAAGTCAAGAACTTTGAGTGGTCTGGTTTCTTTCTCAATACCACTTGCGCAAACAGGCACCATGCTTGATGGTTCTTGAAAATAAATTTGACCAGTTAAGTGTTCAACAGAGTTTCCCCACTTTTCTTCATCATCAAAAACGAATCCGTCATCTGCATAGCCTATCTCAGTTGCGTTTTGACCAATTTCACTGCTAGCTAAAAAATCTTTTACTGCGATTCTTTTTGTGTTTATCCTAACCCCACGAACAGGATTTTGGTTAAGCGCGTTCAAATACTTATCAAAATCGCCTTTTAAAAGACTTTGCATTTGGTCTTTATATTCATTTGGTAATTTTTCACTTAAGTTTTCCATACAAAAAATATACAACAAAATTTGATTTTAGTCTATAATTTTTTTGGCAAAAAGAAAAAAGGGCTTTCGCCCTTTTTGTTAATTAACCGAAAATTCTTTCGATTGCTGATTTTGGTTGTTCAATATACATTGGAACAACTTCGCCTGGAGCAAGGTCTTTGCCTGCTTCAATTGCGTCAACCAAACAATATTTGTCAGGAGTATCACTTGACTCAGCGCCATAAACAACTGAATGTGGTGCTTCACAATATTTTTTTGTTTTCTTGCTTGTTGTGAGCATTTTATAAAGGTCGTTTCCACCAATCAAAATAATGATATCTGAACCATTCTTTCCGTTATGTTTTGCAGCCAATTCTTTGAGGAATGCAAGAACACCTTTTTCATGTTCTTTTTTAGAGCCAGTTTGTTTGCTTCCCTTAACTTCAGATGCTGCTTTAAAGTCTGCATATTCAGCGATTCTGTCATCATGAATAATGTTATTCTCATTCAAAAGTTGTCCATTTTCCCAGCAAATGTTATAAACGATTGAAGCAACTTCATCATGATCCATTTGTGTTGGCATATACATGAAAATATTATCAACCTTTTCACCTTTAAGCATATCACAAACAGGAATAGCACTTTCAATAACTTTTTGTCTGCCGTCTTGTGTTAAGTGTCTAACAAACAAATCTTTTGCATAACATAAAAATTGTTTTTTATAAAAAACTTCACCGTCTTTAAATTTAATTTCACCAGTTGTATAAATTGGACCACCATAACCATTTTCACGTGCAGCAATAGCTTCTCTCATTTCTTTATGGTCAATTTCGTCCATGGCATATCTTGCGATTGGGCTGGTTGACATTTCAGTTTCACCAACGTTAAAATATAAAACTCTCATAGTTTCCTCCCTTGTCCACTACAGTTATTATATTATAAACCACAACGCATCAAATTTCAATACCCTTTTGAAAAATTTATGCCTAAACAAAAAAAATTATTTCATAATATAGACAAAATTAAATAATAATGTTATAATAACTGGGTTAATTTAAAGTTTAGCAGCAAATGCTAACTTTTTTTATGGAGAATACTATGGAAGAAAATAAAATTAGAAATATCGCAATAATTGCCCACGTTGACCACGGCAAAACAACTCTTGTTAATGCCCTTTTGAAAGAAGGCGGCATCTTCAGAGAAAACCAAGCCGTTCAAGACAGAGTTATGGACTCAAACGCTCTTGAAAGAGAAAGAGGCATCACAATCTTTTCAAAGAACGCATCACTTATGTATGGCGACGTTAAAATCAACGTTGTTGACACACCAGGACACGCTGACTTTGGTGGAGAAGTTGAACGTGTTCTTAAAATGGTTGACGGCGTATTATTGGTTGTTGACTCATATGAAGGCACAATGCCACAAACAAGATTCGTTCTTGAAAAAGCACTTGCACTTGGTCACAAAGTTATTGTTGTTGTAAACAAGATTGACAGAAAAGACGCAAGGGTTAAAGAAGTTATTGACGAAGTTCTTGACCTTCTTATGGACCTTGATGCAACTGAAGAACAACTTGACTCACCATTTGTTTATGCTTCAGCAAGAGCTGGTATTGCAACACTTGATATGGACACTGAAGGCACAGATATGAAGCCACTTCTTGACACAATCATCAAGCATATCCCTGCACCAAGCTCACCAAGAGAGAAGAGTTTTAAAATGCTTGTTTCATCTTGTGAAGCAAACGACTATCTTGGCAAACTTGCAGTTGGAAAGGTTGATCAAGGAACTGTTAAAGTTAACGAAACTTTGCATATTGTGAACTATCACACACCAGACAAACACAAAACATTCAAAATCACAAACATCTTTGAGTTCCAAGGACTTAAGAAAGTTCCTGTTACTGAAGCTGTTGCTGGCGACATTGTTTGCATCTCTGGTTCAGATGAAGTAACAATCGGTGACACTGTTGCAAATGCAGATGACATTGAACCTATCCCATTTGTAAAGATTTCAGAACCTTCTATTGAAATGGAATTTTCTGTTAACGACTCACCTTTTGCAGGAACCGAAGGCAAGTTCTTCACATCACGTCATCTTCGTGACAGACTCTTCAAAGAAGCTATTCGTGACCTTTCACTTAAAGTTTTCGAAACTGAAAGCGCTGACAGATTCAGAGTTTTGGGTCGTGGCGAAATGCACATTTCAATCCTTGTTGAAAACATGCGTAGAGAAGGCTATGAATTTCAAGTTTCAATGCCAAAAGTTATCTTTAAAGAAGAAAATGGCGTAACACTTGAACCTGTTGACAATCTCACCATTGACGTTCCAGAAACAAGCGTTTCAACAATCATGGGCGCTATGGGTGTTCGTAAAGGTGAACTTTTGAATATGAGCTCAAAAGGCAGCCGTATTAGAATGGAATTTAAGATTCCATCACGTGGTTTGTTCGGTTATAAGAGCGAATTTTTAACACAAACAAATGGTGAAGGTATTATGAGTTCAATCGCTGCTGGCTATGAACCATATAAAGGCACAATCAACACAAGAAACTATGGTGCACTCATTGCTCACGAAAATGGCGAATCAATTGTTTATGGTTTGTTCAACGCTCAAGAACGTGGCAGACTTTTGATTGGTGCCGGCGTTAAGGTTTATGGTGGTATGGTTGTTGGTATTAACCCAAAAGCCGAAGACATTGTTGTTAACGTTTGCAAAAAGAAACAGCTCACAAACATTCGTTCAAGTTCTTCTGACGAAGCTCTCAGACTTGTTCCAATCAAGCAATTAACCTTGGAAGAAAGCCTTGAGTTTTTGGGCGAAGATGAACTTTTGGAAGTTACACCTGAAAACCTTAGAATCAGAAAAAAGATTCTTGACCACACAATCAGGGGCCGTGAAACCTTCAGAAAGAAACATGAAATGGATAATAAATAAAATAAAAACACCGAAAATTCGGTGTTTTTTTATTTATAAAATTTCATAATCTTTTTGGCAACTTCTAATGTCTTTTTATGATTTTCAATATAGATATCTGAACCAAACCATGTTTTAAAGATTCTATCAATCTCAACTGCCAGTGTTTTTGTTGTTATATTCTCTTTTGTTTCAATAAATTTTATAATGTCTTTAATTTCTGGCTCATATTCATTTTCTGGGGCAGCCGGATACAAACCGATAGGGTCCCATTCATCAATAATCTCAATGATTCCATTTTTCATATCATCTGAACATAAATACTTTTTTTCTACTTCAAATGATTCCATAATTTCTTTCTTTGCTTTTCTGTATTTGATTATTGACAAATCTTCAACCTTAACTTTATTGAGCAACACACAAATAACACAAATTGCACAGGTTGCAAGACCACCAATAGCATCAAGAATCAAATCTTTCATTGTATCTGCCAAGGCTTCAGTTCCAGCAAGTGCCGATCCCCTACCTGACATGGTTGAAACATATGCTCTTTGCATATTTGAGTTAAACCATACATCTGAAGCAAATTCAATAATTTCCCATATCGCACCAATTGCAAGTGTCATTGTGAAAGCAAAAAGTGCA
Organism: Clostridia bacterium; assembly: GCA_045596905.1. Taxonomy (GTDB): domain Bacteria; phylum Bacillota; class Clostridia; order Christensenellales; family UBA1242; genus RGIG1681. The sequence goes on along the minus strand of JAZODG010000045.1, from coordinate 39,358 downwards.
ACAAACCAAATGTTAAGTTTGAAGCCTTCCCCGTTTGATTTGTTAAGCAAGTTGATAAGCGAAAAACTCAAAAGTGCAATCAAACAGCCTGAGAATGTGTGGAGTGCACTATCCCACCAAGCAACTTTAACAAAGAAGCCTAAGATTTCTCCACAGAAGAAATGTGCCATGCAAAACAAGATAAATATAACATAAATAAAGTCAGGAATATCAAGTTTATACTTTTTCAAAAAGTTTGGCAAAAACGAAATGATTAAAAACATTAAACATTGACCAATATTAAACGCATATTCAGCCTTAATTGACTGGTCATCGTTAAAAATCAAACCAAGCACACTCAAAACCAAAACAAGACCCATGAGCGCACGTTGAGTGATATATGTGATTCTAGCAGGTTTTTTCATACTTTTCTCCTTTGTAAAAACAGTATATATTTTAAATTTATTTTTTTATTTGTCAATTATCAAAAAACATTCTTTCACTTTTGTAGATTTCATGTTATAATTGTCTCATGAAAATACTTTCGCCAGTTGGCAATTTTGATAGTTTAAAAATGGCAATCTTCAATGGTGCAGATGAAGTTTATTTAGGAATAAACAATTTTAATGCGCGCAATAATATAGATGGCTTTGATATAACCACCCTAAAAAGCGCAGTTGATTTTGCACACATTTTTGATGTAAAAATAAACCTTGCAATCAATATACTATTTGCAGATGATGAGCTCCAAGACGCACTTGACACCATTGTCAAAGCTTATAACCTTGGTGTTGATTGTTTCATTATTCAAGACCTTGGGCTTGCAAGCCTTGTTCATACAAACTACCCTGAAATTGAAATACATGCCAGCACCCAAATGGGTATTCATAATCTTGAAGGCGTAAAAGCCATTGAGCCATTCGGGTTTAAAAGAATTGTTCTTGCACGAGAAACACCTATTTCGGAAATCAAACGAATCAGACAAACCACAAACCTTGAAATTGAATATTTTGCACAAGGTGCCCTTTGTGTTGCCTTTTCAGGGAACTGTTATCTTAGTTCATATCTATGCAATGCAAGTGGAAATCGTGGCAAATGCAAACAGCTTTGTCGCCTTCCATACACACTTGAATTTAATGGCAAAAAACTCAAAACCGGCACGCTTTTAAGCGCAAAAGATTTCAATTTAATTGACAGACTTGATGAGCTCAAAACTGCAGGGGTTGACGTTTTAAAAATTGAAGGCCGTGCAAGACGACCATTTTATGTAGCGTCTGCAACAAGACAATATTATAACGCTCTAAACGGAATCAAAACCAACCCAGATGAACTTATGCTTGGCTTTAACAGACTTTACACTGCTGGTTATTTTGACGGAAATGGCAATATTATTTCAAACTATCACAATCATATAGGAATCAACATTGGCAAGGTTGAAAAAGTTAATTTTGGCAAAAAATTCAATGAAGTGTTCTTTTCTTCAAACAGAGAACTTTCAGAAAAATCAACTTTCAAAATTTTCTCTAATGATGTTGAAAAAAGCACACTCTCAGCCTATGACTTAACAAAACAACCAAACGGCAAATACAAAACAACCACAACACAAAAAGTTGCCGTTGGCGACCAAGTTCACTTGATTATTGATGCAAAACTTGAAGACGAAACTCTTCAAATGACAAAAAAGAAACCTGTCAAAATTAAGCTTTCAATGAAAGCAAATTCACCAATCAAAGCAGAGTTTAAAATTAATGATAAAACAGAATGCGTTTTGGGTGAAGTTTTGCTTCTAGCTCAAAACAGACCACTTGAAAAAGAACAAATTGTTGCAAGTTTCAAAAAGCATGAACTCTTTGATGCCAAGCTTGAATTTGAAACCTTTGAAAGCGTGTTCTTGCCAACAAAACTCATAAATGAGTTCAGAAGAACTGTGTTTGAAATCATTGAAACAAAAATCACCCAAAAATACAGAAAAAATATCCAATCAATAACAATAAAAACAAATCTTAACATTAACCCACTAAGTGATTTCCAAATAATATCCAACACAAACGCAAAACTCACTGCAACAAACATTATCTATGCGCCTGAAGTTTATGACATAAATGATATTGAATCACTCAAAAAAACTTGCGTGTCACAACACAAAATACTCTTTTTAAACACTCCAAACTTTGCACTTGAAAAAGATATAGAGTTTTTGAAAGACATTATTGCAAAAACAAACCTTCCGATTGTTATAAACAATTATTACGCATTAAATTTAACCGACAATTATATCGTTGGCGCAGGCATGAATATTTACAACACCATAACAGCAAACATCTATAACAAACCATTCATAACAGCCGAAAGCGATATCGCTCAAAAAATAAACTACCCTGTTATGACACTTAGACACTGCCCAATGAAATCACATCTTAATGCAGACTGTTCAAAATGTCCATACAAAGCAGGTTTTAGTTATAAAATGGACAACGGCAAAACCCTTTTGCTTTCACGTCAAAAACTTTCAACCTGCACATTCTATTTATCACTAAACAAATAAGGAAAAATTATTAAATTTTTAAAAGAAAACCCTTATTATTTTGATGACTTTTCTAATGCAATATTTTATGATAATAATGGCAACCAAGTTAAGTTAGACTAAAATCAAAAAAGGAGTTTTATATGAAAAGTGAAATTGAATGCAGACTTTTAGAAGTTAATGTTGAAGAGTTCTTGTCAAAGCTCAAAAAAACAAATGCCACACTTGTTGGTGACTGGATTCAAATTAGAAATTGCTATGACTTCACTCCAGTTAAAGACAACAGCTGGATTCGTCTTCGCACAAACGGAGTTGAAACCACACTGACAATAAAAGAAATAAACAATTCTAACATTGACGGAACAAAAGAATCTGAAATCATTGTTTCTGACTTTGATCAGGCAAATGAAATACTAAATAAACTTGGCTATAACGTGAGAAGTCATCAAGAAAACCGAAGAATAAGATATATGCTTGACGGCGTTGAAATCGACATAGATTTCTGGCCAATGATTCCTGCATACGTTGAGTTTGAAGGAGAAAGTGAAGACGCAATCAAATCGGTTTGCACAAAGCTTGATGTTGACTTTAACACACTCACCACTCTTGACGTTGAAAAGGTATACAAAAAATACGGCATCGACATCACAAAACTTCGTTCATCAGTTGAGCTTGAAGAATCAATTAAAACCAAAAAATATGATTTATAAGGAGCCCATTATGAATAAAAAATATCTTGGCACTATAGTTAACGTAAAAATGGATAGACCACTTGGTTCAAAACACCCAAAACACGGTTTTATCTATCCCGTCAACTACGGCTATATCCCAAACACCGTTTCAGGTGACGGCGAAGAACTTGACGCATATGTTCTTGGTGAACACAAACCACTTGACCAGTTCACAGGAAAAGTTGTTGCAATCATTCACCGCACAAATGACAATGATGACAAACTTGTTGTCATGGCAGATGGAAGAAATTATTCAGATGAACAAATCCGTGCACTCACTGAATTTCAAGAACAATATTTTGAATCTGAAATCTTAAGATAAACAAATAAAAGATAGCACCTGCTATCTTTTTATATTTGCTAACTTGTTTTTTATTTGCTATACTCAGTCTATGGAAATTTTATTCACCGTTCTATATGCATGCTTTATAGGGTTTTATAATATATTCAAGAAATGTGCACTCAAAAAAAGTTCGGAAACAACCATTTTGGTGCTGTTTACTTCAGTGTCATTTTTACTGAGTTTAATTTGGATTCCAACCGGTATTGCAATACCATTGAAGTTCGTTTTAATCTTTGCACTTAAAGGCTTTTTGTTAGCTTTAAGCTGGTTTATTATTTTGAAGGTTTTAAGAAGCGCAGACTTATCAATCGTAACCGTAACAAACGTTCTCTCTGCTGTTTTATCATTCATTCTTGGCATAATTATTTTCAGAGAAACTGCTGGCATTTGGCAAATTATTGGTTCAATAATAATCGTTGGTGGCGTTGCAGGAATCAACCTTTCAAACCGACACAGCAAAGGTCAAACAACTCCTATTCAGCTATGTTTACTGCTTATTTCAGCATTAATCACAACTTCCAGCAATGTTATTGATAAATACACAACTTCTCACTTAACACCTTATCAAGTTCAATTTTGGTTCTTGCTTTTTGTGTTTGTGTTCTCATGGATTTTCTTTATGATTGAATGCATTAAGTCAAAAAGATTCCTTATTGACAAAAAGGACCTGTCAAACTTTTGGATATATCTTGTTGGAATGTTTTTATTTATTGGTGATTTTTTATTGTTCCAAGCATATAATGTTCCAAACAGCCAAATGATTACAATCAGCATTCTTTCAAAATTAAAGATTGTTGTCACAGTCCTTGCTGGAGTATTGATTTTTAAAGAAAAAAATGTTCTAAAAAAGATATTGTTTGCCCTGCTTGTTATTGCAGGTGCAATCATGATTTCTGTTTTATAAACTAAAGGAAGTGTTTTATGTCTATCGAAAAAGTAAAAGAATATTTCAAAACATTTGGTATAGAAGATAAAATCTTGGAATTCCCTGTTTCAAGCGCAACCGTTGAGCTTGCCGCAGCTGCACTCAACTGCGAACCTAAACGCATTGCAAAAACATTGTCTTTCATGGGCAAAGAAACTGCAATATTAATTGTTGTTGCTGGTGACGCAAGAATTGATAATGCCAAATACAAAGCAGAGTTTGGCTTAAAAGCAAAAATGTTATCACCAGACGAAGTTGACTCTCTCATCGGCCATAAAATTGGTGGTGTTTGTCCGTTTGGAATAAATGATAATGTTTCTGTTTTCCTTGATGAATCACTCAAACGTTTTGAAACTGTCTTCCCTGCTTGTGGCAGCAGCAATAGTGCAATCAAACTCACAATACCCGAACTTGAAAAATATTCAAACTATCAAAAATGGGTTTCAGTTTGCAAAGATTGGAACTAATCAAAAAGGCTTAAAAAATCAAGCCTTTTTTATTTGCGCTATAAAAAAATGAACTACTCTCTTTGTGGCTTTAGTTTGACACAAAAGTTTCAAAAAGTATATACTTAACTCATACTATTTTAAGGAGAAATTAATAATGAAAATTGTATGTTTTGGCGAAATCATGTTAAGATTAGCCCCAGAAGGATATTATAGATTCACACAAGCTGAAAAGTTTGGCGCAACATTTGGTGGCGGCGAAGCAAACGTTGCCGTTTCACTTGCAAATTATGGCATGGATGCAACCTATGTTACAAAAGTTCCAGATAATGACATTGCTCAAAGCTGTGTTAACAGTTTAAGAAAATTTGGTGTTGACACATCTGAGATTGTTCGTGGCGGCGAAAGACTTGGTATTTATTACCTTGAAAAAGGTGCTTCTCAACGCCCAAGCAAAGTTATTTATGACAGAGCTTATTCATCTATCTCTCAAGCATCAAAATCTGATTTTGACTGGAAAAAGATTTTTAAAGGTGCTTCTTGGTTCCACTTTACAGGAATCACTCCGGCACTTTCAGATTCATGCGCAGAAATTTGTCTTGACGCAGTAAAGATTGCAAAAGAAATGGGACTCACTATTTCATGTGACCTTAACTACAGAAAAAAACTTTGGTCAAAAGACAAAGCAAAAGAAGTTATGTCAAAGCTTGCTCCATTTATTGATGTCTGCATTGCAAATGAAGAAGACGCTAGCGACGTGTTTGGTATCAAAGCCGACAACACAGATATCACTGGTGGAAAACTCTCTCACGAAGGCTACAAAAGTGTTGCAAAAAAACTTGTTGACACTTTTGGGTTTAAGAAAGTTGCAATCACTCTTCGTGGTAGCATTTCAGCAAATGACAACAATTGGGCAGCAATGCTTTATGACGGAAAAGATTATTTCTTCTCTAAAAATTATCTTATCCACATTGTTGACAGAGTTGGTGGCGGCGACAGCTTTGGTGGTGGCTTAATCTATGCCCTTTCAAACAACTTTTCTTCACAAGACGCCATTGAGTTTGCAGTTGCAGCAAGCTGCTTAAAACACACAATTGAAGGCGACTATAACATGGTTTCAGTTGATGAAGTTTTGAAGCTTGCACAAGGTGACGGCTCAGGACGTGTTCAAAGATAAACAAAAAGGATAACCAATCGGTTATCCTTTTTTTCTTTCCATATAAAAATGCGTATCTGTTTCTTGAGTAATTTTAAACCCAAAACGTTTATATAAATTTTGTGCTGGATTATTTTTAAAAACACGAAGTCTCATTGTTTGATTTTCTCTTTCAGTTAAAAGTTTATCAAAATAATTTGAACCTATACCCTTTCCTCTAAAATCTGGCATCAAACAAATATTCCCAATTTCAAGCACGCCGTCATCTGTGTCGCTAATATCAATAAACCCTGCTCTTTCGCCTTGAACTTCAATAATTTTAATAAACCCTTTTCTGGAAATTAAATAATTTTCAAACATGTCATGTTGAACATCATCGTCCCACTTGCCATAATAGAACTCCACATACTCTTTATAACCAAATTTCTTTGCGTCATAAACAAACTCATAGTCCCCATCTTCATAATTTCTTAATTTAAATTCATTTTTCTTCATTGTAATTTTCTTCTATTACCTTAATTTTTTCTAATACTTCTTTCACATCAATATTTTTTATACATTGAAATTGATCATTTGATGAACATATCCACTTACATCCAAAACAATCCATCTTATAGTCAACTGTGTCTACGTTTGTTTTATTTCCATTATTATCAATGTGTGGGAAAAATCTATAATTAAACCCACCGCCAAGAAGAACAACCCCTTTTGCTCCCGTGCTAGAAACAATATGTGCTGGACCGGAGTCATTAGCTATTGCAAAATCACAATTTCCAAGCAAATTGATCAATTCTTCAAGTGTTGTTTTTCCACACATATTAATAAATCTTTCGCTGTTAAGTTCATCTTGTATTTTTTGATAATAAAGACTTTCTTTTTCGCTACCACAGACAATAATTTCTTTGTCTGATTTATTTAGGATTTCTTTTGCAATTTGAACCCATTTACTAATTGGCCAAATCCTATATTCAGCAGAAGCCCCTATAGCAAATACAACATAGTGCTTTGAGTCTTTTTCTTTGCTTTTTACATATTGTTTTAAATAATATAAATCAACATTAATATCATATCCAACTGATTTTAAAAAATTGTATATATTAACACATTCGTGTTGACCTTTTTCAAGTTCAATCAAATTTGTATAATACCTGTCTATATCATTTGGTTTAACCATATTTATGGTATCACCCTTTATTCCAATCTTTTCCTTGGACAAAATATTACTTACTAAATAACCATTTTTCACAGTGGCTCTTGAATAATTTAAATCCAATAATTTTTTAAATCTATAACCTTTCAATTTCTTGCAGATTTCGAACCATTCTTTTGAATATTTATCGGTATTATCAAAAAGAAAAATTTCTTCTGCTGAAGAATATTCTTTAAATAGTCCAAACAATGTCTTATTGCAAAATACAACTACATTCTCTTTACCGTGAAAATCTATAATTTGTTTTATAAAAGGCAAAGCAATAACTCCATCCCCTAAACCACCAAACAGTACAAGTGCCAAATCTCTTTTTTTTATATCACCTTTATGTCTGTAAAAAAGTTTAAACTTTAACAGTCTAAAAAACTTCGCAGTTTTTCTACATATTTTCTTTATCAAATCTCTCATCCCCTTTTGGTAAAATATCTATGATTCTTTCAATTGTTTGATAATTATCATCCTGTGAATGAATTAAAAACGGTATTATGTTTGGATATTCTTTTGAAATTGATAAGTCCCGTATTTTATCACCTATTACAAAAGAATGATGTATATCCACCTTATATTTTTTTATTGCATAGTTAAACAATCCTGTTTTAGGTTTCCTACAATTGCAATCTTTTTTAAATTTTGATATTGTCGCGTTTGGATGATGTGGGCAAAAAAGAACCTTAACTTTTTTTATTCCAACTTCTTTCATTTTATTTAAATAAAACTTAGTTAAGCGCTTATAATCTTTAACACTATAATATCCTCTAGCAATACCCGATTGATTAGTTACAATGATTATTTGATATCCTAAATCATACATTGTTTTTAAATCATCTAAAATGTGGTCCATGAATATAAAGTCTTCTTTTTTATACACGTACCCCGTATCAACATTTATCACACCATCTCTATCTAGAAAAATTGTTTTTTTCATTACTCACCAAATAAATTATTTTCTATAAGTTCACATAAAATATGTATAACTAAAATATGGACTTCTTGAACTCTTGCTGTAGGTCCTTGTGGACAAATATATTCATCACTTAAATCTTTGCAAACACCACCATTTTTACCTAAAAAACCAATGGTTAACAATCCCTGAGCCTTGGCAAGTTCCATTGCTTTTGCAATATTTTTACTATTGCCACTTGTTGTTATCCCTACGAAAACATCTCCTGGATTACCCAAAGCCTCAACTTGTCTAGAAAAAACATCATCATATGAATAGTCATTTGAAATACATGTTAAATTTGAAGAGTTTGCAGTTAAAGCAATAGCAGGTAGCGCTCTTCTTTCTTTTAAAAATCTTCCAACTAATTCAGCAACAAAATGCTGTGAATCTGAAGCACTGCCACCATTACCAGCAACAAGAACCTTGCCTCCATTTTGATAACATTTTACAATTAATTTTGCAATAGCTTCAATATTTTTTATTTCTTGTTCATTCTCTAAAAATTTTCTTTTTGTGTCAATACTTTCCTGAATTCTATCTTTTATTGATTGTAACATTTATTTTCCTCCATTTTTTGATTTATTTATTATATTGGTGCTTGATAAGCCCTTAACAAATGGAGCTAAAACAACCTTACCACCATTATTTTCAACAATATCTCTTCCTGCAATAAATTTATCTCTATAATCTTCTGACTTAACCAAAATATTTGGAACAATCATTTTTATCAAGTTATAAGGTGTTTCTTCTCCAAATTCAATAATATAGTCAACACAACTAAGTTCCGATAATACCTTAGCTCTATCTTCAAAACAGTTAATTGGTCTATCTTCACCTTTCAATTTTTTTATTGAACTGTCAGAGTTTAAACCTACGACTAAAATATCTCCATTGCTTTTTGCAAATTTTAATGACTCTATATGTCCTGCATGAATAACATCAAAACATCCATTTGTGAAAACAACTTTCTTATTACCTAAATTGTTTTTTATAAACGACCAATTTTCTCTTTTTATAATCTTACTATTTGAATCTGAATTATCTATCATATCAAAACTAATCGGAACTGTTCCTGCCTTAGAAACTTTAACACCCGCTGCTACGTTTGATAGTTCTACAGCGTCAAACAATTCAACACCAGAAGCATTTAACGCAGAGACATATGCTAATACAGTATCTCCTGCACCAGTAACATCAAACACTTCTTTTGCTACGGTATTGATTGTTTTTATATTATTTTTTTCATCAATAAGAAGCATTCCCTTTGAACCAAGTGTGACAAGTATATTTTTCACCTTCGCTTGTTTCTTTAACTCTTTTGATGCATCAATAATTTCATCCATTGTAGTCAATGTCTTTTTTGTTAGTGCCTGAAGTTCGTTTAAATTTGGCTTTAATAAATAACAATTCTGATATTTTTTATAATCAGTATCTTTTACATCTATGAATGTTTTTACATCATGCTTATTTGATATGTTAATAATCTCTTGGGTGAATCTTTTAGATAAAAATCCTTTCATATAATCTGAAATAACCACCCCAGAATAATCACTTACGTTTCTTTCAAATTTGTCTAATAACCAATTTTCTTCTTGTTCAGAAAGCTCTAAGATTTCTTCTTTATCTAATCTTAAAATTTGTGCATTATTTTGATTCAAAAATCTAGTTTTTGTAATAGTTACAAAGTTCTTTATTGTTTTTAATAAGTTTGTTCCAATATTACTTTGCTTTAATAATTTTGTTAAATATACACCTTCTTCATCATTCCCAATAGCACCAAAAACATCCACTTCGCAGCCAATTGCACTGATATTATTTGCAGTATTTGCAGCCCCTCCAAGTCTCATATCTTCTGACTTATACTTAAATACTGGAACTGGATATTCTGGTGAAATTCTAGAAATATTTCCGTAGATATATTTATCGATCATTAAATCACCGACAACTAAAAGTTTCTTGCTGGAATAATCTATACTCTTTATATATGCTTTCATTTATTTTCTCTCCTAAATTTAAAGTTTTTTACTAATGACAAGAAATATTTACAATGCTTGCTCTTGCAATTAAATAACAACAACAATAATAATGACACAATGATACAAATAAGGAATTTACAAATCAACAATCCAAGATTATTAGGAATAAAACTGCAAATAAAATAACATACAAAACCAATTACAAATGTTAATAATAAAAATCTTATATGCAGTTTCCAATACTCACCTTGTGATTTTTTAAACTCATATTTATATAAAAGATATGGTTCCCTCCAATAAACCGTACAAAGTTGACCAATAATTGTGCCAATTAATATACCAACAATTCCTATAAATTGAGCAAGGATTATTGACACAACCAAGTTAATTCCCGCTTCAATTAGAGGTCTAAGCTTATCTCTAACAAATAATCCACATCCACTTATAAATGAGTCATTAATTAATCTACCATTACCAATATAAAATGCGAGCGCACAGATAAATGCAACATCAATGTTTAAAACCAAATCATAGCCAAACATAACACCAATAAATGGTTCGATCAAAACAAAGAAACAGATTGCACAAAATGAAACAATAAATAAGTTAAAGAACACCAATCTCAAAAACACATCTTCTTCTCTTTGTTTGTCTGCAACATGTAGATTTCCAATACTTGCTCCTATAGCTCCTAAAAATTGACCCAAAAGAGCAACTAAACTAGTAACAATTAGTGAATAGTTTGAATATGCACCAAGTATCGCAATACCAACGAAACTAGATATTAAAATGTTATCCGTACTTGTAACAACTTTGCCACCGATTCTATGACAAAGAAGAGCCCCTGTTTCTTTAAATATTTCCTTTTTTTCAGCTGAGTCTATATTTTCCTTAGAAGAAAATATCTCTTTATATCTTTTTTTGGCATACGCACTCATAATTACATTTGACAATAAGTTCACTGAAATTGAGACAATAAGTGTGTATAAATAATTTTTTGTAAGGTATAGAACTAAAATCTGCAGTGAATATAGAGCAAATGTTGTAATAATTGATGCGATATTTGTTATATAGTTTCTTTGATCACTGTTAAACAACATTAATCTATAGGAAAACAAATAACTAAACACACTTTGCACTAGAAAAATTAAATACAACAAATAAATATTTGTATCAACTGGTATGCTTGAGTAATCTTTTATGAAAAACTTTAAAAACGGCATTACACCTAATCCTACCACTAAAACAATGGCTGCAATGCAATAGTAAATTTTCTTATAAAATTTTATTAAGGCTCCTGTTCTAGCAGAATCTTGATTATGCATAGATCCATATAGCCTATATGAAATAGCAACGCTTATACCAAGCTCAGCTAAAGATAATAATCCTAAAATATTGGTAAATAAACTATTTAATCCTAGGTATGTCTCATCTAAAATCCTTAAGAATATTAATCTATATACAAAAGACATAATTAACCCAACGCTTTGAGATGCAATTGCAAAAAATGAATTACGTATTGAATTCTGTACTCTTCCTTCGTTGTTAAACATTAAGTAAAATCTCCTATCAAATATGTGAACCCATTATATCACACATATTATAAAAAATCATCTTTTTAAATTACAAAAATATCAAACTATACATTTTAGCCACTCTTTTTGATGTATTATAAAAAAGTATTTGAAAATTAAAGAAAATGTATTAAAATAAAGTCGGAGATTATTATGAAAGAATTTAATTATAAAGAAGCTGGAAAACAAATCGGCTGGAATTTTTCACAAATGAAATATACAAGAGAATCAACTTCTGATTTTGATTATTACAAAACCGTTGTTGAAAATATCACACCTTCAAGCGTGGTGTTAGATATAGGCTCTGGAAGCGCTGAAAAATCAAGCAGATTCTTTTCTTCAGCTAAAAAGGTGTATTTGACTGACTTAGAGCCTGAAATGTTAAAAAAAGCCAAGGTAAATGTTGAAAAATATTATGAAAATTCTGGAGCAACTAAAAATAAATTTGCCTTTAAAATATTAAATAGTGATGGACCATTCCCCTTTGCTGACGGCGCAATTGACGTTGTGTCTTCAAGACACTGTGGTGCAAACATGAAAGAAGTTTTCAGAGTCTTAAAACCAAACGGTGTTTTTGTTTCTGAAGATATTTCAAATGATGATTGCTTGGAGCTTAAAGACTTATTTGGTCGTGGTCAAGCATACAAAGAACCACAACTTTATAACAAAATTTTGGCTGAATGTGTTGATGCTGGATTTTCAGAAATCAAACTTATTAGATTTGAAGAAACTGAGTATTACAAAACACCTGAAGACCTTAAATATTTATTGTCATTCACACCTATTTTAAATGGTTATGACGAAGACAACGATGGAAAATTGCTTGAGCAATATATTAAGTCAAACACCACAAAAAAAGGAATCAAACTCAGCAGACGATTGTTTGCATTCATCTTAAAAAAATAAACCACTAAAAGGAGAATCCTATGTTTGGAGCTATTGTTGGAGACCTTGCCGGTTCAATTTATGAATTTGGGCAAATAAAAGAAGTATCAGCCGTTGAAGTAAAAAATATCATTGAACCTGATGCATTTGTTAGCGATGACTCAATCTTAACTATCGCAATTGCAGATGCAATATTAAACAATAAAGACTACGGGCAATCTCTTCGTGAATGGGCGCTCAAATATGAAAATCACCAACCTGATTTCAAGCCATATTTTAAAACAATTTTTTCACCAAGTTTTTCAAAATGGGCAAAAGGAACTGCCGTTGGCACCAGCGCAGGAAACGGTGCAATGATGAGAGTTTCGCCTGTTGGACATTTGTTTGACCGTGAAGAAGACGTTATCAAAAACGCAAAGCTTGCAACCATTCCTTCGCACAACTGCGAAGACGCTGTTGTTGGGGCAACTCTTGTTGCATTAATTATCTTCTATGCAAGAAACGGCATAAAAAAAGAAGATATTATCAAAAAACTAAATATAAAAATAAACACGCCGAACATAACAAAGTTCAACATGACTTGTAATGACACCATTGACGTTTGCCTTTATTCCCTATTTAATGCAAATTCGTTTGAAGAAAGCATTAAACTTGCAATCTCTTTTGGTGGTGACACTGACACAAACGCATGTATTGTTGGAAGTATGGCTGAAGCAATGTATGGCATGCCAAAAAAACTCAAACAACAAATGATGAAAAAAGTTCCTGAAGACTTTAAACCAATCATTGAAAAATTTGAAGAACGAACAAAGAAAAACAAAAACAACCAAGCAGAAGCTCCATCAATTTGATGGAGTATTTGTATTTATTTAAAAATTTTTCTTTTTTATATTTGCCAATATTTTTTTAACTATTATATAATATTAACACAAGAAGGTATTATGAAAAGAGAATTAAATAGAAATCAAACAGCACTTTTGAGTGTGCATATGCTTCGAATGGTTCTTGAACTATTCACTAGCACATTCTTAACATCACATATTATTGCACTAAACCCAGACAACATTTTTGGCTCAGGGCTTTTTAATGTTGCAATGCTTTATATATCGCAATATGTTGCCTATATCCTAGTTTATATAATCAATAGTTATTTTGTTGATAGAAGTGATAGAACAATCTTTTTGAGAATTGGTATTTTTGTTAACACCTGTTTCTTGATAGCCATTGTGCTATGGGGTGAAATTATTGCTCACTGGATTATTTTGGCTGGTGCAATTTGTGGTATATCAAATGCATTCTATTATTCAAGCTTCAACGTCATGAAAAACGAACTTGTTGATAGAATCTACATGAAAAAATTTAGTATTTTAACAACAATCATAACAAACCTTATCAACATTGTTGTTCCAACAATACTTGGTTTGCTTATCGACGTTTCATCTTACTCAACCATTGCAATTTATATTGTAATAATGACAGCCATTCAATTTATTATTTCGCTTTTCATTCGTTACAAAAAACGTGATGACTCAAAACTTGAAATTAGAAAATATCTCAGATATTTAAAGAATAACCCTGACGATAGAAACAAAGTGAAATACACCTACTTTAATGGATTGATGGCAGGAATCAAAACCACATATAAGGTTGTCATAATCATTCTCACCATCTTTGCATTTAAAACAAACTTGAGTCTTGGTATCTTATCTTCAATCTTCTCACTCATCACAATCGGACTTTTAATTTTATATAGAAAATCAGAAAACAAAGAAAAAACCAACAAGCTTGCAGTGTATTTAACCGTTGGAACACTTCCACTTATCTCATGTGTTTTATTCATGATTTACACAAACCAAATCACATTCATTATTCTCAACTGTTTCTTGACAATAGCAATCTATTTTTCTGACTATTTCGGAGATGCAGAAAGAGACGCAATCATAAAACACCTTGGTCAATATGAATTTATTGCTGAACACAATCTCATTCATGACACACTCAAATACACAGTCAGCACACTAGTTTATGTTATGTTTATTGTGGTTGCATCATTTGAAAGTATCACAATATTCAACGCAGTGCTTTTGGTTATGATTGCCATTTGTCCGTTCAAGTTCTTCATGATGTACAAACAAAGACTTGTTAGAAAAGAATTTGAAAAACAACTCAAAGAAAAAGCAAAACAAGAAAGAGAGTAAGCAAAACTTTTAAAAGAATCTGAATCAAAATAAAAACAGGGCACTGCCCTGTTTTTTGTTTAACACCTTCCAACACAAATATCATCAGTGGTTCTATCTTGAAGTTGTTTGGTTGGGTGCTCCTTGATTTGAACTCTATAATCTTCTCCCTTCTTTTTAATATATGAACATATCACCATGTGACTTGGAACTTGGCTTTCAGTTTTGCAAACTTGCTTGTTATATTTTTTAAAGTCTGACTTATCTGAAACATCTTTGATATCAATATACCCTTCTCTGTTTTTGGTAAAGTTTATGGTGTTTTCAATCACATCTCTAATATATTCAATGTTGCCTTCAAATCGAAGTAGTTCTGGAAAGTCCCCACCACAAGGAAATAAACACTTCCACTCTTTTCCTTCATATTTTTCAAGCATTTCAGCTGCTTTTTTAAGATGTCCACATTCCTGATAATACATTTGTTCATAAACCGATTTGATATACTCATCTGGTTCGTCAACATAGCATGAATAATACAAATAACACTCTGTGTATTCATGCATAACCCAATTTTCAAGCCAAGTGCAATTTGTGTCAAGCAGGCTTCCATATTCAGTCACGTGCTGTTCTTCAATCATGGCAATCTCTGAATATAATTTTCTGCCAAGCTCAGACTTATGAATATTTGCAATATTCATGTAGTAGTTCATTGTTTGTTGCTCAGCACCAGTGATTATGTTTGTTGTTAGTTTCGTAAATGGGTCTGCTGATAAGTTGCAAATAAACTTATTGATGCTATCAAATGGGTGCCTGTGCTCAGAAATTGTTGGTCTGCCCGGCATGATTTCAGTGTATTTTCCAACCAAATCAGCTGCAGACTTGCCTTCTTCCATTTGCAAGAGATTTGAAAACCTATAAAGATGGTCAAAGTCTTCTAAAAGTGCAAAATTAAGCGCACTTTTCACATTATCATCTTTCACGTGCCTTGCAAGTATTGCCGTAAGGTCTATTGCAAGTTGCTCATAAGCTATGGTTGTTTCAAGGTCGGTTTCGTCAATAGGTCTCAAACTTGCAATCATTTTTTGCTGTTGCTGTTCGTGTCTGCGCACATTCGCAAGTTCTCTTCGAATGTCGTTGTTATTGCAATGCCTGTTAAACTGATGCATAAACCAGTTTGCTTCAAACTCCGTGCCATTCATCAAAATAACTCTTGTTTTTGTGTATGGGTCAGCAGTTTCTTTATCATAAGGTTTTAAACATAAATTTTTCATATCCTTGAATGTTCCGTCAACGGGAACGGCTTTTTCTTCGTAAAATGGGTTAACTTTTTTCATATTTTTCTCCATAACTTCAATCATTATCAAATTACAAAAAAATATTCATTCTATCCCCTTTTTCTTTGTCAACCACACAAAATTCAATATCTACGAAAATACAAACATTCCTTTGCTAATTTCGTTTAAATGTGTTATTATTGAGCATATGAATACAAAAAAATACTTTAAACAATTTTTCAAAATGTCACCAGCAAAATTTATTTTGCTTGGTTTTGCATCAATAATTTTAGTCGGAGCATTTTTGTTATGTTTGCCGGTATCAAACAAATCTGGAGAGTGGATGCCTTTTATTGACGGACTCTTCACTTCAACCAGCTCCGTTTGTGTGACGGGCCTGATGGTTTATGACGTTGCAAGCACTCTTACAATTTTTGGGCAAATAATCGTCTTGTTATTAATACAAATCGGTGGTCTTGGTTTTGTTGCCATCACATCACTTTTGTTTTTAATGATTGGCAAAAAAATCGACTATGCAACTAGACTCACTATTCAAGAAAGCCTTAATAAAGACGACACTAAAGGTGTTGTCAAAACAATTATTTTTGTTCTTATTGCCACTTTGGTTTGTGAGTTTGCCGGTTTCTTAGCCTTACTTCCAAGCATGATAGAGTTCTCTGAAAATGTTGGAATGGGTATATTTAGAGCATTGTTCTTATCAATCTCAGCTTTTTGCAATGCTGGATTTGACCCACTTGGTGTGTCAACACCTGACTTTTCAAATCTTGCATACTTTGCAGATAAATGTTGGGTTTTGATTCCTGTTATGTTTTTGATTGTACTAGGTGGCATTGGTTTTATCGTGTTTATTGATGTTTTCCAAAAAATTAAAGGAAAGAAAAAGTTCAATCTTCACACCCGTGTTGTTTTGTGGCTTACAGGAATTTTAATCATTTTAAACTCTGTTTCAATCATGATTCTTGAGTGGAACAACCCTAACACAATCGGGAGTATGTCAACTGGAAACAAAATTACAAATGCCTTTTTTCAGGGTATAACAACAAGAACTGCTGGTTTTGCAACTTTTGACCAGTCACAAATGATTCCTATTTCCGTTTTGATTTGTGAAATCTTTATGTTTATTGGTGGAGCCCCTGCTTCAATGGCCGGTGGCATTAAAATAACAACTTTCTTTGTTTTACTGTTGCTATTAACAAGAAGCACTGACCAACATGGAAACATAATTTATCGAACAAAAAAGATTTCAAACACTTTAATCACAAAAGCAACAAAGATTGTTTTAATTGCAGTTGGAACACTTTTTGTTGGAACAACTCTTGTGTTCTTGTTTGAAGGTGGTGTTGTTCCACTTGATGCAATTATATATGAATGTGTTTCAGCGCTTTGCACTGTTGGTCTTTCATTTGGAATCACTCCAACTCTCTGCTGGCAATCAAAGTTTATATTGTCACTTATGATGTATATGGGCAGAATCGGAATGTTAACTATTCCACTTGCCTTTAAAGTAAAAAATCAACCAAATAGCATC
The DNA here is from genome assembly GCA_045596905.1 of Clostridia bacterium. Taxonomy (GTDB): domain Bacteria; phylum Bacillota; class Clostridia; order Christensenellales; family UBA1242; genus RGIG1681. The sequence continues at coordinate 21,666 of JAZODG010000045.1, read as the reverse complement.
GAATATATTGATGCAAAAATATCTGTGGGGTAAAAATTAATGGTAGAAAATTTAATATCAAACAACACAATAACAATAACCAAAGACTTTTCTGACTTCGTTGTTATCGGTCTTGGAAACTTTGGAAAAAGCTTGGCACTTGCCCTTGCCGAAGAAGGCAAAAATGTTCTTGCAATTGACAAAAATGCAGAACTTGTTGACAGCATTGAAGGTCAAGTTACACACGCAGTTGTGGCTGACGCAACAAAAAAAGATGTTCTTGGTTCACTTGGCATTCAAAACTTTGAATGTGCAATCGTTTGTATTGGCGAAGACCTTGCTTCAAGCATGTTGATTTCACTTTCATGCAAAGAACTTGGCGTGCCATATGTTATTGCAAAAGCTCAAACAAATCAACACAAAGAATTGCTTGACAACATTGGCGTTAACCTTGTCATCTTTCCTGAAGCTTTCATGAGCAAAAAACTTGCAAAAGCTCTAACAGACCCACTCACCAACGAAATTGCAAAAATCACTGACGACTACAGAATAGTTGAAATGATTTGCCCTGCAAAGTGGGTTGACAAATCTATCTTAGACGTCAACGTTAGAAAAAAATATGGCATTTCAATTGTTCTTATCAAGAGTGGCGAAAATGTTATTGACCCACTTCCAGAAACAATCTTTGAAAAGGGCGACACACTATATGTTTTGGGTTCAACCAAAAACATTGATAACGTTGAAAAGAAAATTGCTGAAGCTGTTGACTTTGAAAACAGATTCGCTGATGCTTCAACTGAATAAAAAAACACTATTGAAAATTGATTATATATTTTGTATAATAAGGTTATATAAAATCTAAAGGAGAATGCTATGGCAAGATTTGGAAAAGTTAAACAAATTTTTGCATTACTTGGGGCTGTTGCACTCATGACAACAATGACTGGCTGTTCGCAAGGCATAATTGACCGTGCTGAAGCTCTTGGCGTTGACATTAAAAATGTTTGTAATGCTGAACTTGAAGAAAACGGCTCTGAATTAAAAATTAAAAACTTTGAATTGATTGGTGCCGACGTTATCAAGTCATCATTTGATTTTGATGTTAATTTCAATGGCGTTTCATCTTTCACAGACTCTTCAGTTGGCTACACTTCCCTTGCTTATGAAGTTCCATCAACATATTTTGAAAACTTCGACAAAGATGAGTCTTATGATAAACTCTATGACCTTTTTGAAAAAATCATCAAAGACCATGAACCTGTAAACGTTCAAGTGTCTCCAGTTCCAGATATTTCTTCAATAAATGATGCTTTTATCAAAAATGAAGTATCTCCTTTTGAAAAATATAATGTTTCATCAGGGCTTCTTTACAACCTTGGCACACCAAGTTTTGACGACGCAGAACACAGAATCACTTTTGACACAAAAACTCTTGTTGAACTAAAATCAAGAAAAGTTCAACCAGGCTTTGGTTTAGGCATTGGATTTGACGGTCATGTTGGTCTTGGCTATGGCATTTTCATCACTCCAAAACAAGGAACTTTCACTATTCAAGATGAATATAGCTTTGTTGTTGATGAACAAACCTATGAAGCAATGAAAAAAGATAATTCGCTTATTTACAAATATTGCGCAGAAGCTATCAATAACAAAGATAGCGCAAAAATCGACGCAAAAAGAATTTCAACAACCTCAGTAACTTATAAACAATCTGACCTTTTGAAACATACATCAAGTGAAGAACTTGAATCTGAAGTTACAAAATAAGGAGAATAAAATGGCAAAAAAATATTCAAGTGTAAAAAACAAATTAATGGTTTTAGGTCTTGCAGCAACCTTGTTTGTGGGCTCAATGACATTAACAGGTTGTACATCAAAAGAACTTGAAGGTGCTCAAGCATATATTGATTCCTCAATGACCCATGTTTTAAACTCTGAAGCCATTCAACAGGCAGAAAATGAATTGTTCTCAAAATACACATTCCTTTGTGCAGACGTTAATAAAACTGATGGTTCAATGTATTCAGTTGATATCAACGGTATTGCAACCCGTGCAGAGTCAGAGAAAAAAGCCTACACTACGTTCAACTATCTTGTAAGTGATTCATACTTCCAAAACGAAGACGAACTTAAAAGTTCGGCTGACATCATCAACAAGTTTGCTGAAATCATTGAAAAAGAAAACTATTCTTCTTATTCAATTTCTAACGTAAAAAATCTTGATTCACTCAACAGCACAATGCGTGAAGTTACAGACTGCCCTATCGATGGTGGTTATCACCCATCTGGCGAAAATTTCCTTTATGGTGTTAGTGGCGTTGAGCTTTCAGAAGCTGACAATGTCGCATCATTCTCAACAAAAGAACTCACCAAGTTCTCTAGAACCAGAACTGAAGTAACATATGGCATTAAAGGTTATTTTGATGGCAAGCCACAATATGGAACTATCATTAGAAGCGTAACAGACTACGAATCATTCTTTATGGAACACAACATATATGTTAAACTCACTCCTGAAGAAATGGAACAAGCAAAACAAGACGAATCTATCGTATTTGAAAAGTTCGCTGAATATGTAAAAAGTGGTCAAAAGGACAAATTTGTTGTTCAAGAAACAAATATCATGGACAGCAAACAATATGACGCAAATATGAAGGATCACGTTGATCTGTCAAAATCATAAATTTTAAAGAGATTCAAAATTTGAATCTCTTTTTTTCTATTTATTGCATAAATTAATTATTAATATTTAAAGTTTTGTATTATAATAAAAGTGGATTAATGCAATATTGAGGTGCTTATGGCAAAAGAAAAAAGAGTAAAATATGACAATGAAAAACCACCAAAAAGCTTTGCAAAAAGGGTTTTTATCACGCTGCTTGTTATTGTCAACGTGATTATTCTTGCAATCGGTGGCGTGTTTGCATTCGGTTATTTTAAATACAAAATCAACCCAATAGGTTTGATAAGTTCAATTAACAAAATAAACAAGTTTGATTCTTCGACAATGACGCTGTCAAACGCATTCACTGAAGAAGACTTGACTTCTGCAAACTCAAAAATTGATGCGCACAACTTTGATGAAAACGTTATTTTCTTCACAGACAAAGAAATCGCTGCAAAAATAAACAGCTCTCTTTCTGGTCAAGACTTGGGACTTGATGCAAAACTTTTGCAACTCACCTTTTCAAACTATGACAACTATGAAGACAATATCATTGTTTGTTTAAACTTTGTTTTCAACCTAAACACAAAATCATTAAAGACTGAATCACTAAACAAGTTCCCTGCAAGCCTTCTTGCTTCAAATATTCCAGATGAGTTATATTTAACAATTTCTGCAAATCTCATTCAAGGCTCACGTGGTGACACAGATTATTATGCAGACTATGTTTCAATTCAAATCAACAATCTTTCTACTTCAAGTTCTGAAAATGTGTTTAGGGCAATCAGCCTTGCTTCAAGCAGCCTGAGTGCAGAAAATATATCTGAAAAACTTGCAAATAAGTTTGCTGAATCGATTATAGGAAACGATAACACTGAAGGTGTTTATACAAAACTTAAAACACACGGTGCAAAAGGCTATTTATTTAACAAAGAAAACGAAAACAACTGTTTCTCAATCTTTGCACACACTGTTGACGAAGAACGCACTATTACATACTCAAACACAAAAGGACTTACAAACCCTAACTTAACAACCTACACTCTCAAAAACGGCGTTATCACACTTGAACCACTTGAACTTTTGGGTTATAACTTCCTTGGTTGGTTTGACGGCTCAGGCAACAAAGTTGAAACCATAAAGACCACAAAAATGTTAAACTATGACCTTGAAGCAAGATGGAGTTTGGTTGAATATACAATCACTTATGTTCTCAAAGACGGCACCGTTGCTGCTCCTGGCAACCCAACAAGCTACACTATTGAGTCAGACACAATCACACTCATCAATCCAACCCCAACCAAGGTTGGCGACTCATTCATTGCATGGTCAGGCACAATCATTGACGGCGAAAAACCAACAGCAGTTATTCCAAAAGGAACAACTGGAAACTTAATATTCGTGGCACATTATGAGCTTGATGAAGTTTATCTCACTCTATGCGTTGACGGAGTAGATGTTTACACTCAAGAATTTGAGAACGGAACAATTCTCTCTCAGGCACAAGTAAATCATATTTTGGCTCAAGAAGAAACCGGAATGGTTGGCTACAAAGTTAACTCATGGTTCTCAAATGCAGCCATGACTTCGCCTTACACATTTGACACAGCTATAACACGCGACTTCACATTATATGGCAAATCAACCTACATGGTAAGTTCCCCATTAACACCAGAAAATATTGCAAGATTTGGTGCAGCACTTTCTTCAAAAACATTAACCATTCAAGACCATGACGACCTTGTTTCTTGGATATTCTACGTAATGTTCTTTGATATAAAAGACAACTGCAAAGTAAAGCTTTATCTTCCAAGCAATATAGCAAAAAACACAACTGCAATTTCTGATGAGCTTGAACTTGCAATCAATGACGCATATCTTTCATCAACATTCCAATGTGGTTCAACCCTTGCATTCAGCGCACATGTTTCAGGTCCTGATGCTTACGGAATCGTTTATGTTAAAAATTCAATCATGGGCTCATTTGCAAGTCAAACCTTCAACTCAGCTGGATATATTCACAAACAACAGGCATCTGCCCCAGCATCACCATTTGCTGACACAAGAGCCGATAACTACAACTCATTCAACATAAACAAAGTTGGCTGCACAGTTGAAGTATCAAACAGTGAACAACTTGTTTATGCCCTAGAAATGGGCTTTAAACCAGTATGCAAACCTGGTTCAAATGCAGAAACAGTTTATAATAAAGCACAAGCCGTTTTGAAGAATATTTGCAACGACCAAATGACAAATACTGACAAACTCTTTGCAATCTACACCTGGCTTGTTATGAATGCTGAATATGACCACCTTGCATACAACAAATCAATGAATAACGAAATAACAGCAAAAGACACTAGATATTATGACTCTTGGTTTGCTGAAGGCATCTTCAATCAAGGAAAGGCCGTTTGCGAAGGCTTTGCAAAAGCATTCTTGATTATGTCAAAACTTGAAAATATTCCTTGCGTTATCGTTACAGGAAACAACCACGCTTGGAACAAGGTTTATGTTAACGGAGCTTGGTATGGCGTTGACTCAACACACGGCAACTCAAAAGCCCCAACTGGAAACTATGAAGCATTAACATACACTGAGTTTATGTTCACTGACGCTTACAAAACCAGCGAAGGCTATTCGTCAACCGACCACGCAGAGCTTAACGCGACAACCACTTTCGATTTCTATGATTATTTCACAATTTCAAGTGGCGCAGACTTAAAATTTGACAGTGTTTCAGAAATCTCTTTAATGATGACATATATTGCATCAACAACAACCATTCCAACTGGAGCAAGCTATTTAACTTTCGAATGTTTGCTTGGTTCATCAGTTTCTGTTAACAACGTAAAGAGCCAAATCGCTGCAAAAGGGCTAACATTCTATAATTGTTATTCAACAACAAACACTGCAGGAAAAACCGTTTATATATTCTATATAAGCCTTTAAAATAAAAACAAGCTTCGGCTTGTTTTTTATTTATCTTTATTTTCAAATTTTGTTATAATCTATATGGAGAAACAATTATGAAATATTTAAATTATAATATTATTCCAGCAACTCTTGAAGATTGCAAAGAAATCGCTAAAGTAAAGCGACAAGTTTGGGAAACCACCTATCGTGGCATTTATAGTGACGCCAAGATTGACGGGTTTAATTATGAAGAACAAGAAGAAAAGTTCAAAAAGCTTGTGCTTAGCAAAAAGCAAGACCTTTTTGTTGCAAAACAAAATGACAATATTGTGGCTTATATCTGCACTGGCGAACCACTTCGCCCTTTTAAAACCTATAACAGAGAGATTATCCTTTTTTATATCTTAAAAGACCACCAAGGCAAAGGTCTTGGAAGAGCCCTGTTTGATTTTGCATACAATAAATTGAAAGAAGCCGGAACAAATCAGTTCATTATTTCATGCAATAAATACAATCTTCCAGCAAGGGGTTTTTATGAAAAAATGGGTGGAAAACTGGTTCATGAAGATGAAGACCAAGAGGAAAAATCAATCCCACAGGTCAAATTTTTATATCAAATCTACTAAATATTAATTAATCTTTGTTTTGAGTTTGACAATCGCCCGAAAATATATAATATAATTAAACTAGAGAGGTATGCTATGAATAAAAAAATAGTTGGTTTTGGCGAAATTATGATGCGTCTTTCACCAGCAAATCACAGATTAATTAAAGACTCTGAACTTTATAATGTTTATTATGGTGGAAGCGAAACAAACGTGCTTATAACCTTGTCTTCACTTGGTTGCAAGAGTGATTACGTTTCAGTTATTCCTGAAAACTCTATTGGAGAAGGCGCAATCAGACACCTAACAAAAAACAAAGTCAATATCTCAAATGTGGTCAGAAAAGGCTCACAACTTGGCATTTATTTTGTTGAAGAAGGATTCGGCGAACGCCCTTCAAACGTCATTTACAACCGTGATAATGCAGCAATAAGAGACATTGATATCAACGATATTAACGCTGATGAAATTTTTAAAGGTGCACATTGCTATTTCACATCAGGTATTTCCCTTGCCCTTTCAACAAAAACATCTGACGTTGCAGCTCACTTAGCCAAAAAAGCAAAAGAAATGGAACTAACTGTTGTGTTTGACTTCAACTATCGTTCAAAGCTTTGGTCAGTTGAAGAAGCAAAATCAAAATATAAAGAAATCATACCATACGTTGACGTTTGCATCGGAAACCTTTTTGACATAAAAACATTCTTTGATATTAAAGGCGAAGACGATGAAGTAATCAAAGCGTTCTTGTCAAAGTTTAACATTAAATATTTGGTTCACACAAAAAGAACCGTTTTCACATCATCAAGAAATGCCTTAAAAGGTTTTGCTTATTACATTGAAAACGATTCCCTCAAAAAGCTTGAGACTGAAGAATATCCATTTGATATTCTTGATAGAGTTGGCGGTGGAGACGCATTTGCCGGTGGCGTTATTTATGGTTTAATGAAAAACTGGAACGATCCACAAACAGCAATCAATGTCGGTGTTGCTTGTGACGTGCTCAAACACTGCGAACATGGTGATGCATTCACCCAAACACTTGCTGACGTTGAAAGTTTCTTATCAAATCAATGCAAAGACATAAAAAGATAAACAAAAGGAAAAATAATATGAATATTGGAATAGATTTTGATGGCGTAATATTAGACAGTGAAAGGGTTTTAAGATTCGCTGCAGAATATTGGTCAACAACCGTGCTTGGCAAACCACTAACAAACTTGAATGAAGTTTCTTTAGAAGCCCGTTTCAACTGGACAGATGAAGAATCAAAACGATTTTTCACTGAATGCTATGACAAGACAGTAAAAGATTGCAACTTCATGCCAGGAGCAAACGAAATTTTAAAAGAACTCAGCAAATTGGGTCACAAGTTTTATCTCATCACACTTCGTGGCTGCTTTAGGAAACAAGAAATCGCATTAACAAAAAAAGCACTAAAAAAACTTTCAATCAAACCAGAAATGATTATTTGGGGTGAAAGACACAAAGCACAAAAATGCGAAGAACTAAACCTTGACCTAATGATTGACGACAACCCACTCAACGTTGAACAGTTCAAGGGTTCAAAAGTTGAAGTTCTTTATCTCCGTGACCAAGGCGTTAAAGAAGTAAAATTAAAAAATGTTACAACAGTTTATAACTGGATGGATATTTATAGAGAAGTTTTAAAACGCTCAAAATAAAAGTCTTTATCTTAATTGATAAAGGCTTTTTGCTTTATTTTATATATTTTTTGCATATTTTTTTAATATATTTGCGTTTTTTATTTTTGCAAAATATCAAGTATATGTGAACTTGCGCCCATAAGCTCAGGTCTTTCACAAATTGATAATTGGTAATTTTTATAAACTTCAAAATCTTCATCATCAAGTTTATTTATAACTGGTCTAATGTAATCAGTCGCACCATCAACACCAATAATTTTTATTCTCTTTAATTCTGCTTCTTCTTTGAGCTTATTAATCTCTTCAATTCTCACATAGCTATATAGGTCACTTTTATCTGTAATTGTTTGGAAGTTTTCATCAAGTTTTCCGTCAGCCAAACATTTTTTTAAATTACCTTCTTTGAACGCATAAGTAATAACTGCATACTCATTCATCAAATACATAATCAAAATGTGTCCACCAGGTCTCACAACTCTTTTAGCTTCATTAATAGCTTTAAGTTTTTCTTCATGACTAATCAAATGATATTGTGGTCCAAACAACAAAACAATATCAAACGCATTATCCTTAAACCTAAGATTAATTGCATCACCCTGCTTTGCGACAACCTTGTTTGACTTCATTTTAATTTGACTAACATTTTTATTAACAAGTTCAACAGCAGTCACGTTATGCCCCATTTCAGCAAGCCTAACTGAATATCTACCAGTACCTGCACCAACATCTAAAATGTCCAAGTTTTCTCTTCCACCAATCACTTCATCAATATAGTGATTAGCAACAAAAAATTCAACTTGACCATGCCTTGACAACAGCCTTTTGTCTTCGTTAAATTTGTTATAATATTTTTCTAATTCGTTCATAATTTCACCTAACGAAATTATACTAACACAAAAGAAATATTCCGTCAATAAATTATTTTCTAGCCACCCACCATTTATTTTAATTGTAATTAATTTATTTTTTGTGATATAATATTTTTATCAAAAGTTTATATGTAATTTTTCAAAATTATAATTAATAAAATTTTTGAGTTAAAATGTATTTTTATATTATAATTTATAGAATATATACATTTTATAATAATATTTAGGAGAGCAATATGGTTGGAAAATATAAAGTAATAACCCTTTGTGGAAGCACAAAGTTCAAAGATGAATTTCTTGCTGAACAAAAAAGATTATCCCTTGAAGGAAACATTGTAATCAGCGTTGGTTTATTCGGTCATTCGGGCGACAATGAAGTATGGAAAGAAGGCACAAAAGAAATGCTTGATGATATGCATAAAAGAAAGATTGACATGGCTGACGAAATTTTCGTCATAAACAAAAACGGTTATATTGGCACAAGCACTAGGTCTGAAATCGAATACGCAATCAGCACAGGAAAGCCTGTTGGCTACATGGAAACCCCAAATTAAATTTTGCCCCTTGACAAAATTTTTATATGGGCTTATACTGAGAATATAAAACCAAAGGAGAAAAAATATGTTTAATCTATTTATGGCATGGCATCATAAAAGATAAACACTTGCAATAACTCATGTTTTGCAGGTGCATTTTCTGATGTCTGCAAAACATATTAATTGAATCCTTAAATAAAAATAGCTCAGTGGTATGTTTTGAAACACAAACAACACTGGGCTTTTTATTTGAAGGAGAAAATTATGAAAACACTAAGCGAACTCATTAGTCTTGATTCGTCAGAAAATCAAGATAAAATAATTGAATATATAAAAATTAAATTAGAAAATAAAGTAAAAGAAATAAAAATAATTAAAAATAAAACCAACAAAAAAATTTCATTAATTGCAGGAATAAACACTGAACTTTCAAATGTGTCACCTATCGTTTTGTCCGGACACATTGACACAGTCCCTGCAAGCCTATCAGAAAACCAAAACAATCCATTTGTTGCAACCCAAGTTGATGACCGACTCTATGGGCTTGGAACAATTGATATGAAAAGCTTCACTGCAATTATTCTTGATAATATAGAAACATTATCAAAGCTGCCTTATCCAATTATATTCACACAATCAACAGATGAAGAGACAAATCTAAATTGTATTGAAACAATTATTTCAATGTTAAAAAATCTAAAAATAACACCAAAATTTACAATTATCGGTGAACCAACCAATAGTACTTTCAAACTCAAATCAAAAGGTTGTTATGAATATGTGATTGATTTTTATGGCAAAACTTGTCACAGTAGCGTGCCATCAAACGGCATCAACTCAATCTGCATTGCTTCTAAGCTAATCACATTTATTGAAGAAACTCAAAAACAGTTTGACCTGACTTCAAACTGTGCAGTTATATCTGGTGGAGAAGCCACAAACAAGGTTCCTGAAAAAGCAACCTTTAAATTTGATATTCGTTCATTTGATGAAAATCAAGTTAAATTGTTTATAAAATCAATTAAAAATAAATTAAAATCTTTAAAGGCAGAATACGTTGGTTTTGAATATAAACTGCAAAATACATTAAAAATACCTGCATTTTATAATAAAAATATTAAAAAAATGCAAAATATTATAAAATTAAATAAAAATTCAGACACAACTTTTTTAGGTGGTTGCGAAGCTGGATACTTCACAAACTACTCTGGCGACGCAGTCATTTATGGCGTGGGTGACTTAAACCTTGCACACAAACCAAATGAGTATGTTAACATTAACGAATACAAAACCTATTCAAAAAATCTTTTAAAATTAGTTGAAAAATCATCTTTTTATTATCAAAAAAATAGATAGCAAGACGCTATCTATTTTTCTCTAGATTTTGTATTGTGATTGAGCATGTGCAAACCTATCTCCAAAACCTTCGTCAATTTTCTCCCAACCAGCTAGGTCATCAATAAAGAGTTCACTATCAATTTTCACAACCCTGCCCGTTACGTCTCTTTTTACATAAACTCCAATTGGTCTTGGCTCAACATATTCAGGAATTTCAATATTTTCAATTTCTTCCACTTCAATTCCTTCTATTTTTATTTCATTTTCCATTGTTTTTCTCCTTAATAAATTTCTGCATCAAAATCAAGATATGCTCCGTCTGAATTTGCTCTTAAGCAAGCACCCATACCTTGAACCGTAGCAGTAACAGCAGCACTAAGTGTCACAGAATTTTTCTCAAAGCTATAAATTGCAATTGATGTTGGAGTTTCAGCAACTGAATGTTGAATCGCAAAATCTCCAGAATACAAAAGTGTTGGAGAAGTTCTCATTTCCACCGGAAGTGGAACAACCACCCTTGTCTCTTCTTTTGTTCGCACTGCCCCTGAACCAAAATAGCCATCTGACATTGATGAATTTTTTCTATAAAAATATCTTTGACAATCACGAAGTTCGTCTTGTTCAGACTTAAAGTGATAACCTGTGCTATATTCACCAACTTCCAGCTTCACATAATCTGCAACAAAATAACCATTTGTGCTTGTACAAGCAAATCCAACTTCAAGCATGGTTGCAGCTTCATCAATAACAAAACTCAAAACATTTTCACCCAAAACAAGTGGAAGAGTTGATGTATTAACTCCATCTGTGATACTTGCAGAAATGCTATTTTTGAGTTTTGATATATTAAATGTTGCTGTAACGGTTTTACCTAACAAATTTTTTGGAAGTTCAACAACCTGAGTAAATGTGCTATCTTTATATAAAATAACCAACCTAGTTGTGGTGTTTATATTTGAGCCTCTACCATAGATTCTCCATCTATCAACCGAATAAACATAAACACCCGTTGAACCCGTATAAGAAGTATCTCCCCTTTGATTTATTGACAAATCACCATTAATTAACAAGTTTTCGTTAGAAAATTGCGATTTTTTTGCAACAACTTCGCCTTCATATTTAAGTTCCCCGACAAAATCTTTTGAGCCTGAAACCGTTTGGTCTGATGACAAGTCAACCTGAGTCAATGACTCTTCTGCAGTTTTTGCAACATAGTTGCCTTGTTCAAATTGTTTCAATTTTTCAAGCGCAAGTGACAAGTAGTTTTTAAACCCTTCAAAGTCTGATTCAATCGCACCATCATTTGACGGAATCAATCTAAGTCTCAAAGCTGTTGACACACGACTGTTTCCATTTTCGTCACCTGCAAGCAAATACAAAAGGCAGCAATTTGAATTTGGAAGTGCCGGAACCACACACTCATCACCTTCAAACTCCACCGTTGTTTTTACCCCATCAACAACAAAAACTGCAAGCTTGCTCACAAACTCTTGCCACTCTTCACTAAAAGAAAATTTGACAAGATAGTTGGTGTTTCCACAAACAATATCAAGTGGCGTGGAATCAAATGTTAAAATATTATTTTCTTCTGTAATGTTTATTATGTTTGCCATAATCTCTCCTTTTTTTGTTTTTACACAACCATAATAAACCCTGTTACTTCGTTTTTTCGTCTCTTCGTGACAAAAATTGCAATAAAAAACACACCCGTTTATAGAGTGTGTTTTAATTTTATTCTCTTGTTGGAACCTCTCCAATGGTTGCACCTTGTTCAGCTGCATCATTGTAAACATCTTCCATGTCTCCAGCAATAACATCAACTAAATCTTCATCTGAAAGTGATGAATAATATTCAGCGTTTTGCTGTTTGATTTCGTCAAGTCCTTTAAGGTCATCTTGATAACCTTTCAAGAGCTTTTCAAATAATTCTCTATCCATAATTACTCCTTTTCAATTCTTCCAAGCGCATCAGGTGTAACAACTTTAACGGCTGCTTGTCCTTGAAGATATCTTTCAACAATCTCTTCAATCATAAATGACACTTGTCTCATACCATCGGTACCTTTGATTCTATCACCAAAATCTTTACCATTGATTTGCATGAAAATTTCATGAGTACCATGTTCAAAATCACCACGTGGAGTCTTTGGCACTTTCTTTTCGCCAAGGGATTGTGATTGTGAATAAATGTCAAGTGCAGCTTGTGTGTTTTGATGGTCGTTCTTTTGTGCGCAACTAACAAACCTCACATTCTCTCTACCTAAAAGTGCGATAACTGCAATCTGAGCCAAGATAAGACGGTCTTCAAAGTTCGCATCATATCTTTTGCCCCTTCTATTGGTTTTAAATTCAGGGTTTAAACCATATCTGCCGTCAGCAGATTTTGCACCCCTAAGAGCCTTTTCAAGCCCTGCTGTTAACTCTGCAAATTGTTCAAATGGAATGTTTGGAAACGCAACAAAACAATTTTCGTTAACATACTTTCTAGTTTTTGGGAATCTTCCACCACCATCGAACATAGTTTCTTTATAAACTGCTGGTGGAATACAGAAGGCAACTTTACCTTCTTTGTTGAGTCTATAGCGTTTGAGCATCACATCAGCCACTTCTGGAGTGATATTTGATGGATTACCCTTAACCATTAACTCTTTAATATCTTCATCGTTAGCACCGAAGCTTTCCCATTCTTCGATATTAGCGTAGGTTATAATAACCCCTGAATCAAGAAAATAAATCGGTACCTCCTTACTGAATTCGTCATTCAAGCAAAACACTTGCGAGCTTTCCGACTTACGGTGTTGGTCGGAATACATTCTGTGCTTCTTGTGCGACATAACTCCCCCTCCCTCTTCTTGTTAATTTCATGATAGCACTTTGATTTTTTGATGTCAATATGCATTTTTAATATTCCTATAATTATTGCAATTTGCACAAACTTATAGTATAATTTGACCATAAGGAGACATATGAACAACTTAAAACAACAAATAAAAAAAGCAAAAAAGCATCCTGTTATGAAGGAAGCAAAATACATTGATTATGATAAAGACGGCAGGGCTCAAATTTTCGTTGGTCTTAGAGAATCTGATGAGTTTTTCTCACCATATTCATACCTAACTTATGAACTTATGAATGAGCAAGTTGCTTCTTATATTGATAAATGTGAATCGGGAATTCCACTCAATGATGAAATCACCATTGATATTCACACTGAAGAGCCAACAACCAATGAAGAAAAGCAGAGAATCAGAAAGGCTGTAAAACGCCACAATGCTGAAGAAGTTGTTATTTTAAAAGAAAAACTTAGAAGAAAAACAACATTCGGTTTAATTTGGCTTATTTTTGGTTTAGCCTTACTGTTTATTGAAATTATGTTCCACTTGTCAGACTATGGTGCAATCGGAATGCTTATTGACGTTGCAGGCTGGGTGTTTGCCTGGGACGGGCTTGAAATCTTGATTAGCGACCGTCGAACGATAAAAAGACAAATCTTTAGATGCTATAGACTAATCAACGCAAAAGTTCACGTTAAAAAATACAGCCAAAAAATTCAAAGAGACTACGGCATTGGCGATTATTATGAAGAAGACGAATAAAAAACACGGTGCATATTGCATCGTGTTTTTATTTGTTATTCATTTTCATCTTCTTCATCTGAAACAGGTTCAATATCCATTCCACTTGAAACAGCATCTTTGTAAATCATTTCATAGTCTGCAGTCAATTGCTCAACCAGTTCTTCTTCGGATAATGCACTATATTTTTCAGAGTTTTTTTCTCTTCTTTTGCTTAGGTCTTCAAGTTCTTGTTCAAATTCATTGATGATTTTATCAAGTTCTTCTTTTTCCATAACACACCCCTTAACACCCTTCTTTTTCCATTTCATTTGGTGTAACAACTTTTAATTTTGACTTGCCACTGAATATCTTTTCTAATATTTCATCAAGCTTCACTGCAACATATTTAACGTCTTTATTATCTCTAAGTTTGCTTCCAAAATCGTTGTGGTTTGAATGCAAAAATATCTCAACCAAACCATCGTCACCATAGTCCATAGGAATATCTCTTCCAAGACCAACTTGGCTTTGTCTATATCGTTTTCCAATAACAACAACTTCTTTGCCGTTTTCTATTTCAGTTGCAATTTTTCTTCTGCAATCAATAAATGATAAATTTTTTCTTCCTAATATTGAAAATGCAATCGCTTCAGCCAAAATCAACCTGTCTTCAAGGTTGTCATCAACTTTGACACCATTCACTACTTTTATGTTTGGATTGAGTCCCTTGTGTCCATTTTTCGAATGCACAACTTCAAGCTCTTTCGCTACGGTTTTAACAAGTTCTGCAAATCTTGCAGAGTTGATATTTGGCAGAACCAACTTGCAGTAATCTTTCACAAAATCATGTGTGTCTTTAATATTTGCATCAAGCATGGTTTCTCTATAAACGGTTGGAGTGATGCAAAAAACAACTTCACCACTTTTTATCCCCAAGAACTTCTTATAAAGGGTTTGTGCACTTTGTCTTGTCATTCTTTTGCCATGCATCAAGAATGTATAAACATCTTCAACATTTCCACCCTTTTCAAAGATTTTGTCGATTTTTTGCATGATAATAATTATGCTAGAGTCAACATAATAAACTTGTTTATTCTCATTTTTGAGTGATCCTTTTGTTTGACTAGCCTTTCCTTGCATAAACCTTCTCCGTTTTTACTATTTTTGTTCTTCTGTCACTTCGGTTTGAACTTCTGCTTCAGCTGGCTCTTCTGGTTTAAAATCACCTTCTCCAGTCTGCTTTAAAAGTTGAGCTTTATTCTTTTCTTGAGCCTTTGCTAATTTAACAATCTTCACAAGTGCAACGATTTCAATTACTGATTCAATCAAAAAAGTGATTCCTAAGAATATTGCAATAATATTTTTTGCAGTATTTGTTCCACTTAAAATAATAACAGCAATCGCAAGCGCAACAATAATACAACCAATAACAAGTTGTGTTATCCAAGGCTTGTTTTCTTTCTTTTCTTTAATAGCGTCCATAATTGATTGAATGCCACCAAAAGCAATAATTGCAGCAAGTGCAAAAATAAAGAACTTTCTAACAAACAATATAAGCAATCCCACAATAAGCATAACAAGTGCATAAACAAGCACCTTAAAAATCTTTGCATCTGCTGGAAGCAATCCATAAACAATCAAAAGCACAGCACCTGCAATCAAGAATACAAAGCAGATTGCTGACTCTGAAAAATCAACCATTTGGTTTAAAAAAACGCAAAATAGCACGCCCAAAACCAAATAAATGGTTGCAGATAATGTTAATTTTATATTTTCTTTCTTAATTAATTCTTTCATAATATCACCACTTAAACATATTTTATAACATTTTTCCATATAACGCAACAAAATAAAATATTCTATTTAAGTTGCGATATAAAAAAAACAGTGCTACAATAAATTTTGTAAAAGGATAAATTATGATTATAGGAATAACAGGAAAATCAGGTTCAGGAAAAAGCTATATTTCTGAAAAACTAACAACCCAGTTAAACGCTATTCATGTTGAAATCGACAAGGTTTCTCATGACGTTTTATATTCTGAAAATTCAAAGCCTTTTTTGAAAGAAGAATTTGGCGAAGCTATTTTTGAAAATGGCGTTCTCAATAGAAAACAACTTGGAAAAATTGTTTTTGATAACAAAGAAAAACTAACCAAACTAAACCAGTTTTGCCAAACAAAAATGGAAGAGATTCTTGATGAAACCCTTGAGAATAATTTAGGAAAAACAATTATCCTTGACTATGCACTTTTGCCATGGCTCAAACAATTTGAAGTTTGTGACGTCAAAATCTTGGTAACATCAAGCTTTGAAGATAGATTTTCAAGAGCCGCAAAAAGAGAAAATATAACAAAAGAATATTATCAAAAAAGAGATGCATCTTTAAAAGGCTATGACGACCTTGTTTTTGACATAACCATAAACAACTCAGAGCAGATAGATTTTGATGCTCTCATAAAAACAATTCAAACTTATGGAGAAAAACATGATTAGAAAAAGCGTGATTATTTCAGGTGGATTTGGAGATATCGGCAAAGCAACAGCAGAAAAATTTGCTCAAAACGGATATAATGTTGCACTGACCTATCTCAACACCTTTGACACAGATTTTATTGAAAAACTAAAGGGATATGGCGTTGAAGTTTTAGCACTACCTTGTGACCAATCAAATGAAAGCAATATTCTTTCTTTTATCGGTGCAGTTTCAAAAGAGTTTGAATATATTGACTGTTTTGTGGCTTGCGCAGGAAAGGCAGAACCTGTTCAAATGCTTATTGACAAACCAACTGAAACTATTGACGAAATCATCAATATAAACCTTCGTGGCACAATCCTTTTTAACAAAGCCATTCTTAAATATTTTATGGAACAAAAACACGGTTCTATCGTCAATGTTTCATCAATCTATGGCGTTTCTGGTGGCAGTCTTGAATCAGTTTATTCAGCTTGCAAAGCCGGAATCATCGGCCTAACCAAATCACTTGCTGTTGAATATGCTCCATTTATCAGAATCAACGCTGTTGCGCCTGGTTGCATTGAAACCAAAATGACCAGCAATCTTTCAAATATTGACAAAGATTGCATAATCGATTCAACCCCACTTGACAGGCTTGGCAATCCAAACGACGTCGCAAATGCAATATTCTTCTTAGCTAGTGACGAAAGCTCATTTATTACAGGCGAAGTTTTGCAAGTAACTGGTGGAGTTTCAAGATTTTAATCAAACAAAAAGACAGATTTGAAATCTGTCTTTTTTTGTGTCTATTCTTCAACTTTAACAAATGGGTTGATTGGGTCTGTATATGTCAACTCACCAACAAGGGCACTAGACATACCAAAACCAACAATATCTTCAAGACCATTATTCTTTTCAATAACAACAAAGTCTTGTGGGTTCACACATACAGAGTCATCAATATTTGTTGTCCACCAATTAATTACAAACGAAACTTTTGTTCCTGCTGTGTAATATTCAGCTGACTCTGGAGCAACATAACAATAGAGATTATGTTTCCAACCATAATCTGAAATAAGTTCATACTCTGCTATACCGTAGAATATGTCATGTCCACCTTTATACTCTCCATCTGTAAGGTCAACCTTCACTAGGTTATATTCAAATATAAATCTGATTGTTCCGTGGTCGTTATAAAGTGTAATATAACTGTTTTTCTCTTCATATGTAGTTTCTTCGTCTGGAATAGATTGAAGAGCAAATGTTCCCAAATAGTCTGGAATAATCCATTTTTCAAGAGTTAAATCAAGCTCAGTGATGGTCACACTGTCTGGATTTTCATCATCTCCACCTTTATTTTTATAAGATGTGATTGTGTATTTTGAACCATTGTCATCAACAAGTTTATAAGTTCCTTGTTCATTGATCAAAACGCCTGTGCTGTTTTTGTTTGTTCCCTTTCCAAGCTTGATATTATATTTGATTTCTAACAACCCAGTTGTTTCATTTGTTTCAGGTTTAAACTCAACATAATATTCACAAAGTTCAGTTGAACCATATTCAACAGGGTCAGCCTTGAATGCAAATGCAGATTGCCCAGCTGCAGCATAGAAATCACTCTTTGGATTATCAATAAACAAGAATGCAATTGCTTCAGCCACAATGTTTTTGCTTGTATACACAACATGCACTTCATAAGGCACATTGCTCTTGTCAGCAGGTGCACCACCTTTTGTTTCAGCACCACTATTTGAGAACGATGTCAATGTTGTATTTGAATATGATATATAGTATGTGAGTGCAACTTCATCAGTAGGAAGTGTATTTCCAGCAGCATCTTTTAATGTGATATATTCTCTTGGATATTCAACCGGCTCACCTGTTTCAATTGTGTAACAATATGGCAAAGTGAATGCGCCAGTTTGTGGTCTAATGTTAACAACCAAATCGCCTGAAACATCAAAATAGTTTTGGCTAACAATATAATAATAAATAACTTTATCTTCAATAACGTCAGTGAACTTGATAAGCTCAGTGTCACCAACTGTGTCATAATTTGATTGATTCAATGACTCTTCAGCATAATATATTGTGCACTCTCCAGTTGTTTCAACATATGCTGCGTGTTCTTCTCCGTCATAATCTGCTGTATAGTCATGTTCAACAAATGTAAGGTTTGTTTTATTAATCACAAATGGAACTACAATTGTTTTTCCTTCATTGTTTTTCCATTTATAGTTGTTTTCGTCAACAAGCGAAACGGAAATTTGATAACCTGAAGGGTTTGCGTTTGTGTAAGTTGTGGCTGTATCATAAGTGAAGTTTGCAGATGCATTTGTTGCAACTTCAACGGTTTGAGCTGAACCATTATAAGTCTTTGTCACAAATGTTGGTTCATCAACTTCAAGTTTTGCAACGTCACGAACATTTAATGTGCAAGTTTTTCCTGCATAAGAAATTGTCATTAAGTTGTTTCCTGCAACAAGGTAATCTCTTGATTCAGGATAAGAAATTGTCCAACCTTCAGTAAGCTCAACTCTTCTGCCGGCGTTATAAACAAGTTCAAGAATCATGCCAGTGTCATCAAATTCATCAAGATATTCGTAACCTGTCATTTTTGTTGGGTTAACTTTTACGGTTATTGCTGAAAGATATTGCGAAGAAGTTTCAATTGTTATCATATCCATAATAGTTGCAAATCTTTCTTGATCTGTTGGAATAAATCTCCACAAGCATTCATTTTCACCCAAGGTAAGAACTTGATTTGGATTCACCCAAGAAAGTGTACCTGAAATATCTGAAGGAGTATATTCAAGTGGAACATTTGAAAGTTTTTGTCCTTCATAATATGTTCCGTCAGCAATAGAAACTATAATCTCTGGTTCAACAGGTCTCTCAACAGCAGTTAATGTAATTGAGCCCGACTTTGTTGAATAAGTTGCTGTGTCTGTTGGTGTGAATGTCCAAGCACAAACGTTGTCACCGGCAACAAATGCATATGTTGGATTATCCCAAGTAACAACACCCGGAGTATCGGTTGTTTCTGTCACAAGTTCAACACTTGAAAGAACATCGCCAATATAAACTTTTGTATTCAAAACCGAAACCGTAACAGTTGGGCTTGTTTTTGCTGGAGTTGTTGTATCATCATCAGTCTTTTTCTTACATGCCGAAAAACATACAAGCGACAGCACTAATATAAAACTTAAAAATATTCTTTTTATCTTCATAGTATATTCCTTATATATATTGTGATTAAAATAATTCAATTTTATTATAAAAAAAACATTTGAAAATATCAAACAAACTAACAGCGAAATTGACAATAAAATTTATTTTTCATCTTTTTAAGCTAGCCTTGTATGATTCTGTCCCATTCAACACAAGATATTGGGTGTTAAGATTTTTTTATAAACGCATCAAATATTATTCGTTATTTTTATAATGAACAACACAACTGTTATACTTTGTAAACAATCGAATCTTGCAAACGCTTAATTTATAATATTTTGCAACCAAATCAAGTAAAAATTGCCCTTTTTTTGAAAATCTTTATTTTTATGCAAAATAACCAAAAAACACAAAATGTTGTTGCTTTGCTTTGCCACCACACACAAGATATTGTATTATCGGAAGCGTAAACGCACACAAAATATAGTTGCAAACTATGCAGGAGGACACACGCATGAAAATTATTAAAAGAAGTGGAGAAGAACAGGTTTTTGATTTAAACAAAATCATCAATGCCGTTACCAAGGCAAATTTGTCTGTTGACGAAAAGCTTAGACTCAAACAAGAACAAATCGATGAAATTGCAAAAAACGTTGAAGCACACTGCAAAAAAACACGCAGAACCGAAACCGTTGAAGAAGTTCAAGACTTGGTTGAAAACCAAATCATGCAACAAGGTGCCTTTCAAGTTGCAAGAAACTATATAACATATCGTTACCAAAGAGCCTTGGCAAGAAAGAACAACTCAACCGACAAACAAATCTTGTCACTTATTGATTGCAATAACGAAGAAGTTAAACAAGAAAACTCAAACAAGAACCCAACAATCAATAGTGTTCAAAGAGACTATATGGCTGGTGAAGTTTCAAAAGACCTTTGCGAAAGATTCTTGGTTCCTGAAGATGTGTGGAAGGCTCACAAAGAAGGTCTCATTCATTTCCATGATGCAGACTATTTTGCACAAAGAATGCACAACTGTGACCTTGTTAACCTTGAAGACATGCTCCAAAACGGAACAGTTATTTCAGGCACAATGATTGAAAGACCACATTCTTTCTCAACAGCTTGTAACATCGCAACACAAATCATTGCGCAAGTTGCTAGTAACCAATATGGTGGACAATCAATCACACTCACCCACCTTGCACCATTCGTTGACGTTTCAAGAAAAAAGTTTAGAAGAAACACTGAAAAAGAGTTCAAAGAACTTGGAATCGACGTTTCAGAAGAACAACTCAATCAAGTTGTTGAATCAAAGGTTCGTGAAGAAATTAACCGTGGTATTCAAACAATCCAATATCAAGTTGTAACACTCATGACAACAAATGGTCAAGCACCATTCATCACAGTGTTCATGTATCTTGGCGAAGCTAGAAACGAACAAGAAAAGAAAGACCTTGCAATCATGATTGAAGAAACACTCAAACAAAGAATTCAAGGTGTTAAAAATCAAAAAGGTGTTTATATTACTCCAGCATTCCCAAAACTCATTTATGTTTTAGAAGAACAAAACATTCATGAAGATAGTGAATATTATTATTTAACAGAACTTGCTGCAAAATGCACAGCAAAGAGAATGGTTCCTGACTATATCTCTGAAAAGAAAATGCTTGAACTTAAAGTTGACAAGAACGGTGACGGCCACTGCTACACCTGCATGGGTTGCAGAAGCTTCTTAACACCTTATGTTGACGAAAACGGCCAAGCAAAATATTATGGACGTTTCAACCAAGGCGTTGTAACCGTAAACCTTATTGATATTGCCCTTTCAGCAGACAGAAATATGGATAAATTCTGGAAAATCTTTGATGAAAGAATGGAACTTTGTCACAAAGGTCTCCAATGC
>JAZODG010000044.1:0-3400 GCA_045596905.1 Clostridia bacterium | reverse complement strand
AGTTTATTGATAAACAAAATTTTTATGATGAAATTTTTGATAAAATTAAAAACAATAACAAAATTATCAGCTATATAATAAAAATAAAAGATTATAAAACAGAACCTTCAGCGTCGGAAATTTTTAAAGAAAAAAGTTGTTTTACAACAAATTTTGAGTCTAGCTCAAGCTCAAGAAAAAATAATATAAGGGTGGCTCTTCAATCTTTTGATGGGTTGATTTTAGAAGATGGTGAAATATTAAGTTTTAATCAAACAACAGGTGAAAGAAGAGAAAATAATGGTTATCAAAAAGCCAAGATAATTTCAAATGGAACATTTGTTGAAGATTATGGTGGTGGAGTTTGTCAGGTTAGCACAACACTTTATAATGCGTGTTTGTTAGCAGGTCTTGATATTATTGAAGCAAATAATCACAGTTTGCCAGTTTCATATATTGAACCAAGTTTTGATGCAATGGTTAATTCTGGGTCAAGTGACCTAAAAATTAGAAATAATACCGGTGGAAAAATTATAATAACAACCAGTTATGAAAATGATTTGTGTAAAGTTAAAATATTTGGTTTAAATAACAAATTTAAGATAACAAGATATAGTGAAAAAACAAAAATTATCAAAGCTGAAAAAGATATTATTGAAACAGATTTTGAAAGGTATAATATGTTTGACTTGCAAGTTGGCGAAGAAAAAAGACTTAGTTTTTCAAAAGATGGTTTTGTTTCAAGGGGTTATTTGAAATTTTATGACGATAAGGGTAAGTTTATAAAATCTGTAATGATTAGGGAAAATAGATATAACCCAACCAAGGGAATTGTTGTAAAAAGAGAAAAATAACAAGAAAAATTAATAAAAATTATTGTGAAAACTTTATATTAGTGATATTATAATACCATATTTTAACTTAAGAGGGTTTTTATGATAAAAAAGTATGAGCCAAGCCAAATTGAAAAAAAATGGCAAGAGTATTGGGTAAAAAATAAAACATATAATGTTGAAAATCACGTTGAAGGAAAAGAAAATAAATATATCTTAATTGAGTTTCCTTATCCAAGTGGTATTGGTTTGCACCTTGGTCACTGTAGAAGTTATACAGCGATTGATGCTTATGCAAGAAAAGAAAGATTGTGTGGAAAAAATGTATTGTTTCCATTCGGTACAGATGCTTTCGGCTTAGAAGCTGAAAGAACTGCTATTCGTGAACATAAACTTCCACAAGAAATTGTTGAAAGAAATATAAAAACTTTCCAAACACAAATCAAAGAAATTGGTTTGTCTTTTGACTGGTCAAGAACAATCAATTCTTGTGATGAAGATTATTATAAGTGGACACAATGGCAATTTATTCAATTTTTCAAAAAAGGTCTTGCTGAAAAACAAGAAACAACTGTTAACTGGTGTCCAAACTGTGGTGTTTTGGCTAATGAAGAAGTTGAAGATGGAACATGTTGTCAATGCCATGCTGAAACAACTCAAAAGTCAAAAGCTCAATGGGTTTTAAAGATGACAAAGTATGGTGAAAGATTGGCTGATGACCTTGATAAAACAGATTATCTTGACCATATCAAACTTTCACAGCTCAACTGGATAGGAAAGAGTGAAGGTGTTGAAGTTGATTTTGAAATCAAACAAGGTGGAAAGTTCTCAATCTTCACAACATGTATTGAAACAATTTATGGTATCACATTTATGGTGCTTGCTCCTGAAAGCAAGATTGTTGACGAACTTAAAGATAAAATAACAAACTGGTCAGAAGTTGAAAAATATAGAAAAGAAACAGCTAAGAAATCTGAGTTTGATAGAACTGAAATGAATAAAGATAAATCAGGTTGCAAACTTGAAGGTATCACAGCAATCAATCCTGCAAATGGAAATGAAGTTGATGTTTATATTGGCGATTTTGTTTTGGCTGGATATGGAACTGGCGCTGTTATGGCTGTTCCAACACATGACCAAAGAGACTATGAATTTGCAGATAAGTTTGGTATTCCAAAGATTCAAGTTATTGAAGGTGATGTTTCTGAAAAAGCCCTTGAAAAATATGATTATCTTGGAAAAGGTATCAAACTTATGAACTCTGAAGAGTTTACTGGTTTAACTGTTGAAGAAGCAAAAGTTGCAATTACAGACAAACTTATTAAACTTGGTGTTGCTAGAAAGAAACTTAACTTTAAAATGCGTGACTGGATTTTCTCACGTCAAAGATATTGGGGTGAACCAATCCCAATGATTAACTGTCCACACTGTGGCTGGGTTCCTGAAAAAGAAGAAAATCTTCCAATCACACTTCCACAAGTTGATTCTTATGAACCAACAAAAGATGGTGAAAGTCCACTTTCAACAATTGATAGTTGGGTTAATGTGAAATGTCCATATTGTGGTGAAGATGCTAAGAGAGAAACTGATACAATGCCTGGTTGGGCTGGTTCATCATGGTATTTCTTGAGATATTGTGATCCACACAACGATAAAGAATTTGCTAGCATGGACGCACTCAAAGCATGGCTCCCTGTTGCACTTTATAACGGTGGAAATGAACATACAACAAGACACCTTTTGTATGCTAGATTCTGGGTTAAGGTTTTATATGACCTTGGACTTGTTCCTGTTGATGAACCATTCAAAAAGAGAGTTTCACAAGGTTTGATTCTTGGTGCTGATGGAAAGAAAATGAGTAAGAGCGCTGGTAATGGTGTTGACCCTAGAATTATGGTTGATAAATACGGTGCTGACTCACTTCGTGTTTGGATGAGCTTTATTGGTGAATATTCTGAAAAAGCAACATGGAGCGAAGAAGGTATGAAGGCAAGCAATAAGTTCTTAAATAGAATTTGGAACTTGCAAGAACTTGTTTCAGGAAACGGAACAAACAAAGACCTTGAATTTATTATGAATTCAACAATCAAAAAGATTTCAAGTGATATTGAAAATATGAAATTTAACACAGCAATCTCTGCAATCATGATTCTTGTTAATGAAATTTATAAGGTTAACAAACTTTCTCACGATGAATATAAAAAGTTGATTTTGCTTGTTAGTCCATTTGCTCCACATATCGCAAACGAACTCTTTGAAACAATGGGTTATGGTGAAAATATTGAAAGTTCAGCTTGGCCAACCGTTGATGAATCTGCACTTGTTTTAAGTGAAATTGAGATTCCTGTTCAAGTTAACGGAAAGGTTAGGGGAACTGTTAAAGTTGATGCAAATGCATCTCAAGAAGAGATTGTTGAAGCTGCAAAATCTAACACAGAAATTGCAAAACATTTAACAGAAAATATTGTCAAAGTAATTTATGTTCCAAAGAAAATTTTAAATTTGATTGTAAAATAATAAAAAATCTTCATAAATATTGAAAAATAAAGGGTTTAAGCCCTTTATTTTTTTTGTATTTAATTTTAATA
>JAZODG010000043.1:0-17645 GCA_045596905.1 Clostridia bacterium | reverse complement strand
AGTGCTTTAATCTCAAGTCCATTTACAAACAAGATTCATTATTTGATTGCTGACACTGATGACTATTCATGTGTATTAGAAGGCAATATTTCAATTGAACTTGCTTATACATTTGAAATGATTACTGGAGTCTACACATATTATATTTATACTGAAGAAAGATATTTCATTTTTACCATTGATTCTAACAAAGAAGTTGTTGATGGTTCAATTGTTGAAATAACTGACTTTTTTGCATAAGATATAAATTAAATTGTTAAAATGCACAAATTTTTGTGCATTTTTTTATTTTTAAAAGGGAATTGAGAAATAATTACGAAATATGTTATTGTATGCAATTTTGTATAATATATTCACAAGGAGACGATAATGAGTAATAATTCTTTTGAAGACTTTAAATCAGAACTTAAACAAAAGAATGATATCGTCTCTGTTTTTTCAAAATATGTTAATTTGGAAAGAAAAGGCAGATACTATTGGTGTAGATGTCCTTTTCATGGTGAAAAAACTCCGTCGTTATCAATAAATGACATTGACAATATGTTTTATTGTTATGGCTGTCATGTTGGCGGAGATGTTATCAAGTTTGTTATGCAGATTGAGTCGCTTTCATTTGTTGAAGCAATAAAACTTTTGGCATCTTGGGCTAATATGGAAGTTCCTGAAAACTTTGAAGGAAATAATAATAGTGAAGATATTGCAAAAGCAAAAAAGAGAAAAGATAGACTTGTTTCACTGATGAAAGAAACGGCAAATCATTATGTTGAGAACCTTTCAAAAAGTTCAGCTGTGCCAGCGCTTGAATATATGAAGAAAAGACAACTTGAAGGTGCAGTTGCTAGACGATTTGGCATTGGCTATGCTGATGGATATAATGACCTTATAGATTTTTTGAAAAGCAAGGGTTATTCAAATGAAGAACTTTTGGCTTGTGGGGTTGCAAAACAAAAAGACGGAAGACTTTATGACCCAGTTGCAAATAGGTTGATATTTCCAATCATTGATATTTACGGAAACGTTATTGCGTTTGGTGGAAGAACTCTTGAAGCTAAACCTGACTTTGCAAAATATTTAAACACTGCTGAAACAGAACTTTTTAATAAAAGAAACACGCTTTATGCTGTTAACTACTTAAAGAAACAAAGACAGCAAGGTCCGATTCCTTATGTGATTGTTGTTGAAGGGTATATGGATACCATTTCACTTCATAAAGCAGGATTTACGATGACTGTTGCAAGTATGGGAACAGCTCTCACTCAGAGTCAGGCGAAACTTATTAAAAGGTTCGCAAATAAGGTTTATATTTGTTATGATGGTGATTCTGCTGGTCAAAATGCAACACTTCGTGGACTTGATATTTTGAGAGAAAATGGTCTTGACGTTATGGTTGTTCAGCTTCCAGATAAATATGACCCAGATGATGTCATCAAAACCTACGGCAGAGAAGGTTATCAGAAACTTCTTGATGAAGCTTTGCCACTTGTTGAGTTTAAGCTCAAATATATTAAACAAAAGCATGATATATCAAGTGTTGATGGAAGAGTTAAATATTTGAATGAAGCCATTGAGACACTTGCGACGCTTTCAAGTAGTGTTGAAAGAGAGCTTTATACTGGAATGGTTGGTGAGATTGCTTCAACCAATGTTGACTTCATTAAAAGAGAGCTTGCAAAGAAGCTTGAAGGTAAGCCAATACTAGACGAAATCAAAACAAAGTTTAATGGAAGCACTAAAGTTGAGATTAAAGATGATGGTGTTGATGAAGAAACATTGAGTCAACAGGTTGTTAAGGCTGAAAAATATGTTATATCGGCACTTATTCATAACAGACCATATGCTTTCTTCAAAAACGATCAAACGCATTTATTTTCAGGAAACAGACGTGAAATTTATAGAATTGTGTGTGACCTAAAAGAAAAGCACCCTGAGAAAAATGTTATTGAGACATTATATGAAGAATATGATGGTGAAAAGCAGAGTGTTATTGCAGAACTTGTTAATTATCAAGCAATTTCTGCCGAAGATGAACAAAATGAAAAGAAATATTATATGGATTGCCTTTGGGTAATTTATAAAAACTATCTTGAAATCAAGCTTAAAGAATTAACTGAAAGTTATGATGATGAGATAGATAATATAAAAAAGAAAGAAATTAGAGATGAACTTATAAGTGTAAACTCAAAATTAAAAAATAAAAAGGTAGATGAATTATGAACAGAAAAGAGAAAATTGATTTAGAAGTCGAAAAAATTATTGAGCTTGGAAAGAAAAAAGGCGAAATTTCAATGGATACAGTTACTGAAAAGTTTGCTAACTTGAATCCAGATGAAATTGAAGAAGTTTTGAAGAAAATCACAGATTCAGGCATCAAAGTTAACGAAGACGTTATCGTTCCTGAAGATGATGAAGAAATGGAAAAACTTATGTCTCAGGTTTATGTTGATGACCCTGTGAAAATGTACCTTAAAGATATCGGTAAAGTTCCACTTTTGACTCAAGAACAAGAAATTGAACTTGCAAAACGTATGGCTGAAGGTGATGAAGATGCAAAAAGACAACTTTCTGAAAGCAACCTTCGTCTTGTTGTTTCTATTGCTAAAAGATATGTTGGTCGTGGAATGCTTTTCCTTGACTTGATTCAAGAAGGTAACTTTGGTTTGATGAAAGCCGTTGAAAAGTTTGACTATACAAAAGGTTTTAAATTCTCAACATATTCAACATGGTGGATCAGACAAAGCATCACACGTGCTATTGCTGACCAAGCAAGAACAATTCGTATTCCTGTTCATATGTATGAAACAATCAATAAACAAAAGAAAGTTACTAGAGACCTTTTCCAACAATTGGGCCGTGAACCATCAATCGAAGAAATTGCAAAAGCTATGGATATGCCTATTGAAAAGGTTATTGATATTCAAAAGATTTCTCAAGATACAGTTTCACTTGATACTCCAGTTGGTGAAGAAGAAGATTCAACACTTGGAACATTCATTCAAGATGAAAATGCTATTTCTCCATCAGATTCTGCGTCAATCATGATGCTTAAAGAACAACTTATGGAAGTTTTATCAACACTCACTCCACGTGAACAAAAGGTTATTATGCTTCGTTATGGTATTGAAGACGGACACACAAGAACCCTTGAAGATGTTGGTAAAGAATTTAGCGTTACCAGAGAACGTATTCGTCAAATTGAAGCTAAGGCCCTTAAGAAATTAAGACAACCTTCAAGAAGTAAAAAATTAAAGGATTTCATGGATTCTTAATATGAAGTCGTTTAATCGAATTAGAAAATTAGTTCAGACTATTAATGACTTTATTGACGAAAAAAAATTAAATAATGCAACTATTGCTGATATCGGGGCAGATCATGGCTATTTGGCTGAAATTTTGACGCGAAATGATAAAATTTCTAAAGTTTTTGCCACCGATATTAGCAAAAAGTGTTTAAATAAGACAGAAGAACTTATAAAAAACAACAATTTAGATAAAGTTGAAACAAGATTGGGGGACGGTTTGGAGCCTATTGATGAGACTGATATCGTTGTTGTGGCTGGTATAGGTGGTTATGAAATCATAAATATGATAAGTAATCAAAACATAACTAAAAATGGAAAAATTAAGTCAAGATTTTTTGTCTTAGAACCAAGCAAAAACACGGTTGAACTTAGAGAGTTTTTATTTGATAACAACTATGCAATTTTGAAGGATTTTATCATTGAAAGTGCAGGTAGATATTACTCAATAATTGTTGTTGATGTTTGTGAAAAATGTGACACAGAAAGAAATATTTTTAACACTTATTTCGGAAGAGATAATAGTGCTGAAAACCCTGAATTTTTGGGCTTTTTGAAGTTTCAAATTGAACTTTTTGATTTCTTAAATGAGCTTTCTGAAACTCAAATTGAAGCAGATGAAAAAACAAAAATTAAACATGAAATTTATAAGCTATCAAAGAAAATATTAAATGAAGAACAAGGAGACTAAAATATGTTCAAAAAAATACTTGAATATCAGAAAATTGAGAGTGATATTATTGCGCTTGAAACTGAACTTTCAAAGTCAGGCGATAGAGAAAAAGCTGCTCAAATTCAACAAAGTTTAAAGAATCAACATTCAAGACTTATTGTTTTAGAAACAAATGCAAAAAGAGTTAATGAATCATATTCAAAAGCTATTGCAAAGTATGAAGAGTATAACAAAAAACTTGAAGAACTTGAAAAACAAGTTTCTGTTGTTGATAGTGACAAGGTTGATTTGTATGAAAAAGCATATAAAGATTTTGCTGCTGTAGCAAATGCTCTTGAAAAAGAAATTACTAAAATGCATGGTGAAATTCAGTCTATTAGCAGAGAATATGAAGAAATTATCAAGAAATCTAAGAGTGATAGAGAAAAATTTGATAAGTATAAGGCAACATATTCAAAACTTAAGGCAACAATTGAACCACAAATTGAAGAAGCTAAGAAAAAACTTGCTGAGGTTCAAAAGGAAATTGATGCAAAACTCTTGGCAAAATACAATCAAAAACGTGATGGAAGAATTTTCCCAGTGTTTGTGAGATTAAATGTGAACAAATGTGGTGGATGTAGGGTTGAAATTCCTGCGTCAAAGATGGGAGAAATGAAAAAGAACGAATTTGGCGTTATAGAATGCGAAAATTGTGGAAGATATATTTATTCAGAGTAGGTGAATTTCACCTACTTTTTTTTATGATTTTTGTGCATATATAATAATTTATATATAAATTATATATTTTTTATTTTTTTGATTGTAAAAACGAAAAGTATTTGATATACTAGTAGAGTATAGTGGTGGAGAGTATGTGCTCATGCTTTCCATTCATTACAAAAGAGAGATTAGAGAGGATTTCTTATGAAAAAATTAGCTAAGAATTTTAAGAGACTTTTTGTTGCATGCATGTCATTTTTGATGGTGGCTGTTTTTGCTATTGGCTGCAGCACAAAAAACAATGATGGTGATGGTTCAACTGCAACACCAACACCAGCAGACAATTCATATCAGGAGTTTGTGTTAGCGCAAGATGCTTTGTCAACTGCGTTGGCTTCTTCTAATGTGAAGAAAAGTAATAAAGTCGAAGTTCCAGATTATTATTTGGAAGTTTTGTCAGCAGGTGACAAGTTAACATATTCTGACGATACTAGGTATGTTATCACAAAAACAAATGGCTCTGATGAATTTTATGTTCACAGTGATGTTTTTGGTGCTAACCCTGACAAGAGAGTTATTCCTGACTATTATGAAACACAAGCTACATTTGTTTCTCATAATGTTGTTGAAGTTAAGAATAACTATCTTCTCTCAAGCGCTTATGACGATGAGGGCAACAAATACTTCAGCGTAATCGATTATAATAATCTCAACAATATTGATGAGATTTATTCTCGTGCTGTAAGTGAAACAGATGTTGTTGAACTTTATGACAACTTTATCGTTGAAAGACTTGGCTCTACCGTTAAGATTTATCCTCTTGAAAATAGATTATACAACGAATACAACGTTGCTACAGTTGAAATCAACAAGGTGCTTTTGACCGATGATTCAATTGTTGCTTATGTTATTGATGGTACTCTCAACATTCAATACTTCAATGCTACAAGCTTGCAAGCTCAAAAAATTAGCATTAACATGGGCGATGCAAACTATTACTTAATTGATATTGCTAATGGAAAATATTTGATTGAAAAAGAAGTTATCACTAACACTCCAAATACAAATTCAGTTAAAAAATCAGCTGAAGAATATTTGAATTATTCATATGAACTTTTGGATATTTCAAAAGATGCTGCAAATGCACGTTCTGAATATAAGGTGACAGAAGGTTATGCTGGTGTTATGCTTAACTATTTGCCAACCGTAGAAAATTATTCATTTGTGTTTGAATTTAAAGTTAACTCAAGTTATGTTCAACAAAAAACAGGTGTTGTTAGATACTTTGATGCAAACATGAATAATGTGCTTTCATATGAAGCTCAAATTATCAACGCAGCTGGCGACAACTATGTTGATGCAAGAGTGTTCTATGGAAAAAATCAAACATATGTTTCAAACAACAAGATTTTCTCTGTTGACCAAAACATGGTAGTTACTGATGTTTATAACTTGGCTGATAATGGTTATACACTTTCTGGTTATAGCTTTGCAGGTGAGAACTTTATTGTTTACAAAGAAGGTTCTTATTCAATCATGAACCTTAAAGGTGAAATTGTTTCTAATCTTTCAGATAAAAATATCACAAACGTATTTGGCTTTGAAGGATCAAAAGTTTACGGCTTGAGTGCTGAAGGTTTATATGCAATTGATTTGACAAATGCAGCTGTAAATTTGGTTCCATTATTAGATGGCGAAAATAGAATTTCTAACACAAGCCTTACTTCAGCTCTTGTTGCTGGAAACACTGGTTTGTTCTATGCAAAAACTGGAGATGCTTATAATTTCTATAACGTTAATGGTGTTTGTGTTTATCCAAATATTGGCACAATTTCAATTGAAGAAAATAAAGCTGCAAACTTAGATAATTTCTATTATGTTACATTGACTTCAAAGAGTGGTGAAACCACTTATAGATTTGCTGTTAATTACAAAGAAATGAACGGCACAATCGAACAATATGCTGCTAATGTTGCTCATGATTCTGAAGTTGAAAACTATGCTATTGTTGTTGGTGGAAGCTCATCAACAAAAACTCTTGAATATGCAAGTGCAACAATTGGTTCTGCAACACTTACTGGTCTTGAATATACAATCACAATGGAACAAGGCTGGTGTTTGACAGATTATACATTTACTCTTAACATTGAAGGGGTAAATTGCACTTACAAAATTTCAGTTTCAGACACTTCAACTGATGCAAAATTGTTGAATCCAACATTCACAACTGTTTCAGCAACTGGTGTTACTGCAGAATTGAATGTTTCTTTCAATGCTAATGCAAATATTGTTTATACAGTAACATTCAATAAAACTGGTTCAACAATTGTTTCTTCAACAGTTACTGAAGCTAGACAAAGACTTCAAAGAATTCATTTCTATGTTGCAAGATATTTTTATAGCTCTGAATTTTTCTTAACAAAATTCTCAGCAGATTCATCACATTATGAATTGCTTACAACAAAAACTTTTGTTGCAAGTGCTGCTGATTCAAAGGCAACAATCACATTGCCAAGCTCAATTTATACATATAATGGACATGCTGTTGAATGGTATGTTGATTCTTCAAAACTTTATGAATTGCCAAAAGGTAAAAACTATTCAGATTTGACCGAGATTGGTTCAGCTGTAACTTCTGAAACCTACACATTTGGTCTTACTGACAACAGAGAAATTTATGTTGTTGCAAGATATGAACAAGACACAAATATTCTTATGATTGACCCAGGTAATGGTACACATGCATCTGAATATTTGGTTAGTGATTACACATTCACACTTGTTAATCCAACAGCTCCACATGGTTATGTGTTTGTTGGTTGGAAGTTTGAAAACTATACAACAACTCATATTAATGACAGACAAGCAACTCATTCTAGAAATGAGTGGGTTGTTTATATGGACAGTGTTGTTAATGGTGATAACTATTACACATTCACATATGCTGGCGAAACTGGGGCAGTTAATGTTTTGCAAACATATAGCATGTATCAAAATACAACGGATATTGAGTTGACAACCATTTCAGGTATTGCTGTAAATGGTTCAACTGCAAAAGCTACTGCTGTTTATAAACCATGGAACTCAAAACTCTATTATTATGTTGTTGATGGAGATTATTTAGAAATCAACGACTTTGCAAAGTATAGAGCTGTTGAGGATGAAGATGTTCTTTATGACACAGAAGGTCAAATCAACTTGAGCTTTACTGATATCAAAAATGTTGCTTCAACAGGTTATTCAGTTAATGCTTTACCAGCTGGAACAACATTTATGTATTGGTCATTTGTTGGAACAGGTGGAACAACATTCACAGCTTATGAAATCGATTCAATTTATTGGAACTATCAAGAAGATTTCAATATTTATGCTGTTTATTCATTGAACTCATACAATATTTACTATTATGAAATCTTGCCAGTAAGTGCAAATCACGTTTATAACCAAGTTAACAAGGTTGCAAACTATTCAACAACTGAAATTAGAATGCAAACTGTTACTTTTGGTGACACATTCATGTTCCTTGAACCATTCCACAACACTCCAAACGGTACTGAATTTGATTCATGGAAATTATATTCAACAAAACCAACAAGTGGAACTGTTGATGCTTCAGGTGTTCACCATGAAGTTGAAGAAATTACTTGGCTTTATGCTGCAGATCAATATGCATATCTTTATTACATTCCAAAACAATATAAAGTTCACTATTATGAACTTTGTTATCCATCAATCGCAGCTCAAACAAATTACTGTGACGTTAGCTACATTAACTCAGGTTATTATTACACTGAAATTTTGAGAACTGATTCATTGTATGCAACTTCTGCAATTCAATCAAAATATAGAGTTGGCTTTGGTGAAACTTATGTTATGCCAAGCAATATGGCTGGTGGTGCTGCCACAGGTTATGCTCCATATGGTACAACATTTGTTGGTTGGTGCTTTAGAGATGCTCAAATCACAGACCCAACTGTTACTATGACTGCTACAATTTCAGCAGGGGATTCATTCCAATGGACATATGACATTGACGTTTATTACTATGCTTGCTACACAATCAATGATTATAACATCACATATAACTTAGATGGTGGTGTTAAGGGTGAATCTGAAAACTCAACATTTGAAGATTATAAAACAACAAACATTGCTTATGATGAAACAGTTTATGTTCCAAACCCAACAAGAGTTGGTTATGTGTTCTTAGGTTGGCAATTGCTTAACACATCAAGAGATGTTTACACATTAAACTCAACAAACTATTATGTTTACCACAGATCTGGTATTACAACAAGTTTGCAACAATTTAGAACTGCTGGAACAGCTGCAAACCCTGTTTATATTTACAATGACGCAGCTCACACAGAGCTTGAAGCAATCAAGGATACCTATTATTCAAGATTGAAAATTACAGACAATGCAACTGTTACATTTAAGGCTGTTTGGAGACCAATTAATTATAACATGGTATATGAACTTGATGGTGGTACCGAAACTGGAACATACCCAAGATATGCAACATACGATGTTAATATTAATTTGCCTTATCCAACAAAATATTGCCACAACTTTACAGGTTGGAAGTTCTATAAGTATGAAAATAATGATACTAACGGCAAGAGAATAGAAGTTGTTGTTGCAAACAACATGGCAACTTCATTCAAGAACTTGACTGCTGTTGAAATTGACAATGACACTCCTGTTATTGAAACAATTTATGCAACAGCTACATGGACTCCATATACATATACTGTTGAATATGAATCAAACAACTTGTCAACACTTACAAAAGTTGTTTCTTATGGAAACTTGTTCTCACTTACAATTCCTGAAAGAACATATTTTGTGTTCAAGGGTTGGGAAGTTTATGTTTATACAACAACTGCTGCTACAACAAAGGTGTCAAAAATTGACATGTATTATGGCACAACAGCAACATGTGACACACATGTGACAAACGGTGAAAACCCATATGCTGTTCCACCAACTGCTTCAACTGATGACCCAACAAAATACATTTTCTTCAAAGACGTTTGTCAAGTTGATAATGGTTATGTAAAAATTGTTGCTAGATGGGAAGGTGTTGAATATACAGTTAACTTCACTGATGGTCTTGCTCCAATTACAGCAAACTATTCAGTTGAATTTACTGTTGATGTTCCAACAAAACTTGGATATCAATTTGCTGGTTGGACAATCACAAACATGGAAGCTGGCATGCCACACATGTTTAAAAATAGCGCAGGAACAACCTTAAAAACAACTGCTGAAGCAATTGATGACGCTCCACTTGCTTCAACAAAATTCTTGAACTTAAGGGGTTCTGCAGGTGTTGTTCAATTCTCTGCGAACTGGATTCCAAATACATTTACAATTGATTATGTTTTAGACTATATTCCTGGAAAGAGTGAATATGCAAACAGTGGTGAATGGGGCAGTGCAACATACACAACTGATGGCGCTGTTGGTCAAAGCTTTATTGTTGAAAACCCAAGAGAATTCCCAGTAGGTTATGACTTTAACGGTTGGAGTATTACTGTTGTCATGAAAGACGCTAGTGGCAACATTACTGAAAACCTTACAGTTAATGCAACTGGTTCGCTTGGTAGTGTTCCAACTGCTTTGCAACTTGCAAATACTCTTGAAACTGGAGTTACTGGAACATATACTGAAGACGAAATTATCGTTGAAGATCTTTCATTTATTTATTTCAAAGATTTAACTTATGTTGATGAAGCAACAATTGTTTTCACAGCTCTTTGGAAAGCTCATGAATATAGTGTGAGCTATTGGTATAAGAACCCTGATGACAAAGTTGTTGAAATGTCAGCAGACATTTTTGGTTCAAAATATGCAACTATCAAAGTTGCTTATGATCAAGCATTTTCTGTTGATGACCCAAGCCTTTTGGGTTATAAGTTTGTTGGTTGGTCACTTCAAGGTTTGGCTGCTCAATCAGCACATTATCACAGTGGTGACAATTCAACTTGGACAACATTTATTACAGACTCATCATCTTATGTTGATCCAGAAACAAACCAATTGATGCTTATTGATTACACAACTGTAACAAAAACATACTTTAAGAACCTTCATTTTGAACATATGTTCGACGAAAGTGGAAATCTTAAAGCTGGTGCAAACTCAATTAGAGTTATTGCAAACTTTACAGTTCCTATCACAAAATTAACATATCACTATATGCCATCTTCTTATAAGGCAGCAGGTGGTTATAATTACTTTACACTTGAACAAGTAAACCTTCTTTCTAATCAATCACTTTCAAAAGAAGTTGATATTAGATATGGTCAATACTTCAAGTTGTTTGACGTTATCAATGGTGAATCTAACACCAACGTTGTTCCAACAACAAATGGTTATAAGATTACTCATTGGATGATTGTTGTTGGTGTTATTGAAGATGAAGATGT
The DNA here is from genome assembly GCA_045596905.1 of Clostridia bacterium. GTDB lineage: Bacteria > Bacillota > Clostridia > Christensenellales > UBA1242 > RGIG1681. Next base: position 6,540 of record JAZODG010000043.1, on the reverse strand, counting down.
TAATCTTTCTGATATCACTAACGCATCAAGTCTTTACAAAGCTGTTGGTTCAGAATGGATTTTTAACCAAGAAAGCTTTATCGTTAACCACACAAGACCAGATTTGATTGTTGAAGGTAGTGATGATGAAAACGCATCAGGTGGTTATACTCTTAACGCTTATGCTGTATATGAAAAAGTTGAATATACATTCAAATTCTATGCTGCAACAACAACAAAGAATGACTTGACAAACTATGCGTTAACATTCACACAAACAAGTGTTGTTGAAGATAATTGTGTTATCAACTTTAACACTCATGTTTATATCCATGAATATAACACATCTTCAACCATTTCAGGTTTCTCTGGTTATATGATTTCTAATACTTTCTATGAAGAAGGTAATGTTAACGCTGCATCAATCAACGCTTCAATTGGTGCACACTTTAACTGGTTCTATTCAAACGAAGAAGCAGTTAACCAAAATTATCCAGTATTCTATATTTATGCAGTTTATGATGATTCATTCTATGGAACACTTGAAAAGTTTGAAATGACATTCCATGACACATATTATTCAGTGTCTGCAAGAGATTATGACTCTTCAAATATTGTTTTCCATGACGGAAATGGTCATTATAGAGACACATATCCAATTACTGGACATATTCAGTTCCCAATTTATTATCATGACGGTGTAAATGGTTCTTGGCCTGTAACACATGTTGATGATGCTGTTTATCAAGAATCTGGTGATGTATATAAAGGAAGCTTTACTGGATTAACAATCACAACTGTTGATTTCAGAAGAATCACTCATATTGGTGAAGGGGCATTTGAACGTTGTGTAAATTTGACTGAAATTATTTTGCCTGACTATGTTGTTTCAGTTTCAAATAATGCATTCTTCTATTGTGGTGCAACAAGACTTGTTCTTTCAAGCTCTATGACAAGAATTGAAGATGAAACTTTTGCATATTGTGCTGGTTTGCCATCATTAACAATTCCTGCATCTATAACACATATTGGTTCATTTGCTTTCTATAATTGCATTTCTATTGACGGAATGGTTATTATTCCTGAAAGTGTAAGTTTTATTGGTTCTAGTGCATTTAATACTTGCACATCAATTGACCATGTTAGATTGTCAAAGAATCTTTCAACTATAAGCGTATCAGCATTTGAAGCTTGTATTGATTTAAAGACCCTTTATCTTCCAGTTGAAATTACTAAACTTGAACGTTATTCTTTCGAAGGTTGCACAACACTTAAAAACGTTTATTATACAGGAACATATAATGATTTTGCTAATTATATTATTAACGATAGTTCAGATTGTGGAATTTTAAATTCAGACCCTAGAGTTTCATACTTGATTGATGATATGAGACTTGTTTATGACGCAACAAGTGATTCATACACACTCAAGGTTGTTGACTCTCTCTTTAATACATATCTTGTTATTCCAGATTATTGGAGTGACCTTGAACACGGATTTAAAGACGTTGAAAGAGTTGAAGATAACGCGTCATATATTGACGGTCACGCAAACGAATTTATTCTTGGAATCGATATTCCTTGGACTGTAAATTATGTTGGTGACAACGCATTCCGTGGTTGTATTAACTCAGAATATCTTGTTTTGGGTAAAGCCCCTGTAGCAAAAGATTTGAACGCAGACGGAACAACTGAAATTTATGAATTGTGGAATCCAAATTCAGCAATTGTTTATATTGGTGAATATGCATTCTATAACAACAAAAAATCTGGTTCTGAAGTAATCATTCCAGAAACAACTACAACTATTGGCAAATATGCGTTCTATAACATGGAATCTGCTGGTGGAAATATTTATATTTCTGACGCAGTTGAAACCATTGGCGAATATGCATTCTATAATGGATGGTTTGATGGCTATTTAGCACTTGGTTCAAAGATTATTAATGGAACTCAAGGCAATGGACATGCACTTGTTTCTATTGGTGCATATGCATTTGCAGGTTGTGATAACATTTATGCACTTCACCATGAATTGGTGTTCCATGACAATGTTACTTATATTGGAAATAGAGCATTTTCATATGATGAAAGAATGTATGGTTCTATTTGGTTTGGAAATGATCTTATTGAAATTGGTGAATATGCATTCTATTCATGTTCTCAATTTAATAATATTTATTTTGCTTCTTATGAAACTAAGAAAAATAATGGAACATGGTCATATACTGAAACCTTAAAGACAATTGGACGATATGCATTCTATAATTGTATGTATGTTTTCTTTGTTGTGCTTCCAAATAGTTTGGAAACATTGGGCGAATATGCATTCTATAACTGTTCATCACTTGAGTATGTTATCATTGGTAGAACATTCTCATCTAACAGCAAATTAGAAGTTATTCAACCTTATACATTTGCAAATTGTTCAGCACTTGAACTTGTGGTTTTCCCAAAGAGTGTTACTGAAATTCAAAATTATGCATTTAATAGTTGCACAAATATTTATGACGTTTGTTATACAGGTTCTGTTGCTGAATATAACAGTATTAACATTTCATCAACAGGAAACACAAACTTCACAAATGATGCAACAAGAATTTTGACATATAGAATTGATCAATATACATTTGTTTATGACGCATCAACAACAAGCTATACACTCACAAATGTTAGCTCTGGTGTTAGTGATATTATTCGTATGCCTTCAAAGTGGATGTTGTTTGAAGATAATTGTTTTGAAACATTAACAAGGGTTCAAAGTTATGCTATTGATGGAAGCACTGAAACTGGTTTGCAATCAGCTTATGAACTTATGATTTCAAAGAATGTTACTGTGACTGAAGTTTGGTCATTCTGCGATTTGATTGGTCTTGAGCTTGTTGATGTTTATGCTATTGAACTTAATGATTATGCACTTGTAAATGGTAGTACATATGATCTTGTGTTCAGTAATATTGGTAGTGCTTCACATAAAGTTAATGTTCTTATTGAACCTATTGTTACAAGAATTCCAAACGACTTTATGTATAAACAACAACATGTGACAAGTCTCACATTTGTTGGAACTTCAGTTTGTACATACATTGGAAGTCAAGCTTTTGAAGAATGTAAGATTGAATATAGCATTGATGATTCAATTTATAAGACTGCAAGAACAGTTGTTCCAACAACTCAAGGCTTTACTGACGAATATGGAACAATAACTGCAAATAACACTTTGTTTATTCCTGATAGTGTTGTTTCAATTGAAGCTGAAGCATTCAATGCAAATGACATTCATGGCTTAAAATTAAGTGCTAACTTAACAAAGATTGCAACAAGCGCATTTAAGGGTAACTCAAACATGGCAGGTGAGATTGTTATTCCTGACACTCTCATCAACAATAACACTGTTTCAGGAAAACTTGGAACAAGCGCATTCTATGATTGTTCATCACTTCAAAATGTTGTTATTGGTTCAAAAATTGAAACAATCCCAGCATATTGCTTCTATAATTGTGCTTCACTTCAAGAAATTATTATTCCTGATACTGTTAAAGACATTAACAACCATGCATTCTATGGTTGCTCAAGTGCTAGAAACCTTGTGATTGGAACTGGCATCTTTGAAATTGGCAACTATGCATTCTATGGTTGTTCAAATATTGGTTTGGCTGATGCTTCATCATCAATCACACCACATTATCCATCAATTGATATTCCAGTTGTTGATGCTGAAAGAGATATCGCAATTGGTGAATATGCATTCTATGGCTGTGAAAACGCTCTTGCTATTGAAATTTCAAATAACGTTAAGGCAATTGGCAAATATGCATTCTATGGCTGCGAAAGTGCAACATATTTGCATATTACAACCAACAATGATTACACAGCTATTTTGGAAGGTACATTCGAAAAACTTCGCAGTTTGGTTAGTTTGACAATTCCTTCAAACAACATTTTGAATATCGGTAAAAATGCGTTTAGATATTGTGAAACTATCACTTATGTTCACATTCCAAACCCTATTGTAACTATTCAAGAATCTGCGTTTGCATTCTGCAACAGTTTGACTCACTTGACTATTGCAAAAACAACCGAAAGCAGAAAAGCTTCAGTGCTTGCAACTATTGGAAAGTATGCATTCTTGGGTTGTCCACTTAAGTTTGTTAAGATGCCTTCAGCTATTGCAACAATTGATGTTGCGGCATTCCCACTTTATAACTCTGCTTATGACAATTCAGTTGAATCAACATATATTTCAAATGTTTCAGGTGGTGTTCAAACCATTGAATCAGTTAAATATGGTGGTTCTAAGACTGAATGGGATGCTATTGATATTAAGGCAACAAATGACAACTTAACAGGTGCTCATAAGGTTTATGGCACTGATGAAATGGAATATGTTTATGATGCTTCAACTGACTCATATAAACTCATGTATTTGTGTTTGGCTGACTATACTGACGCTAAGCTTGAAATCACAAATGAATGGGACGATGGTGTAAATGGTTGGAAGAACGTAACATATATCAACGGTGATGCTTCAGCTACTGTGGCAAACAACCTTTATAGGGGAGACACAGAAAGCAGATTAAAGATTCAAGTTCTTGTTATTCCTGAAGCCATCACATATATTGGCAGCAAGGCATTTGAAAACTATTATAATGTTTATGCATTATACTTTAATGCTATTTCTTGCGCAGACTTTAATTCAACAAATTATGCATTTGGTAGCTTAGCTTATAATACAGGTGTATCTTCAAGTGGTGCAGATATACTTATTGGTAACAAAGTTACAAGAATTCCAAGTTATTTCATGTACTCTGGTACTTGCTATATTTATTCACTTCACGCTGAAGACTCTGTTGTTGAATCAGTTGGTGAATATGCATTCCATAATACAGGCTTAATGTACGTTACATTGCCAGAAACACTTGAAATTGTGAAAGAAAGTGCTTTTGCAGGTTGCAATATTCAAGACATTTATTACAATACAAAAAATGCTTATTTGTGGTTCTTTATTGAATTTGAGAATCTTTCAGCAAACCCAATGTCATCTACTTATAACGAAAGCTCTGATAGATACTTCACTTTAAATAGCAGTGGTAATTATGTATTAAATGAAACTGTTGACCTTTCTGGTATTACTTATAAAACATATGGTGTACCAGCAACTTTTGATGGAACATGGCACACATTTAGATTTAAAGGTGTGACATATTACACCAAAGCTAATGGTGGAAATTATGTATTCTATACAAGCAAAGATACCAGCACAAACGTAACAATTGATAATGTTATAATTAATGGCGTTAGTGACAATTATGTTACTATTGAAATTCTTCTTGATGAGATTTATGACTATCAATATGCTGGTAACACAACAATCAAGGTTTTAACACTTGATTCATCATACAAGAGAATTGGTGAGTATGCATTCTGGTATTGTTCAAACATGACAACTTGCACAATTCCTGCAAGTAGCGCTATTGTTGAAATCAAGCACAGAGCATTTTCTTATTGCTTTGATCTCACAGCAATTTTGCTTCCGGAAAAACTCACTGGCATAGGAACATATACTTTCTATGCAACAACATCACTTAATTCAATCACATGGAACGCAAAAGCTGTTTATAGTTTCTCTGATAACAACTATGTATTCTATGCATCTGGAAACGATGGAACTGGTATTAATATTGTATTTGGAGAAAATGTTGAACAAGTTCCAAATAATGCATTCTATCCAGTAACACTTTCAAATGTAGGTGAAGAAAACATTGCTTCATGCACTCCAAAAACCAAAACAGTTGTGTTTAATGGTAACAAAGTAAGCTTTATTGGTACATTTGCATTCTGCTATAACGATGAACTCACAACTGTAACAAACCTTAATGCTGTCACAATTGCAAACTCAGCATTTGAAAACTGTTATAGACTTGGTTCAATTATTATTGGTGAGAGAACAACAACTGTTGGTGCTTATGCATTTGATGAAAACACAGCAATGACAAGCCTTACAATTGGAACAAATGTTACTTCAATTGGTATTCACGCATTCTCATATACAACTGCACTTACTTCAATCACATGGAACGCAAAAAATGTTGCTGACTTTGCTGACTACAACTATGTGTTCTATTACAGTGGTTATGGTGGAACTGGTATTACTCTTGTTTATGGTGCAGAAGTTGAAAATGTTCCTGATAACAGTTTCTATCCAATTACACATGAATATGCTTCAGATAATTCAATAGTTATTGATGATGTAACAGCAAAAATAAAAACTGTTGAGTTTAAGGGTGATGTAGTTTCATCAGTCGGTGTCTATGCCTTCTGTCATAATAACGAACTCACAACTGTTACAAATCTTAATGCAGTAACACTTGAAAATGGTTGTTTCTCAGCATGTATATCGCTCACAGGCATTGTTATTGGTGAAAGAACAACAGCCATTCATGGATATGCGTTCAATTATTGTACAGCAATGACAAGCCTTACAATTGGAACAAATGTAACTTCAATTGGAATTTACGCATTTAATAATACATTAAGCCTGACATCAATCAATTGGAACGC
>JAZODG010000042.1:0-34724 GCA_045596905.1 Clostridia bacterium | reverse complement strand
AGCTGGTTTTGGGCTGTTATTGTTGCAATTATTGGAATGCTCACTGACCCAGAAACTGGCGAATTTGCTCCAGCTGAATGGTGGATAATTGTTGCAGTTTGTGCTGGTATAATTGTTGTATGCTTTGGCATAACAATTTTGTTCACTGCTCTTTCATACAAAAACACATATTACGCATACACCAACAAAAGAGTCATCATCAGAAAAGGTATTTTTGGAGTTGACTACAAGAGCTTGGATATGAGCATGATTGGAGCTGTTGACGTTTCTGTTTCAGTTATTGATAAAATCTTATGCAAAAACACCGGTTCAATTGCATTTGGAAGCATGGCAAACCCAATGGCAAACCAAAACGGTTTTATGTTTAAGTTTTCACACGTTTTAAAACCTTATGAAACCTACAAAGAAATCAAAACTGTTATTGATGAATACAAAAATACAAAAAAGGCTTAACAAAAAAAAAGAAGTTCAAATTGAACTTCTTTTTTTTTGCTTATTTATTTTTCTTTTTAAGTTTGTTCATTAAAATATAAACGCCTACTAGCACAATAATTGTTACACCCAAAATCAAATACATTGCAGGGATTGACACAGCGTGACCAAATAGCTCTGGTGAGCAGTCAAGTGAACCTTTCAAGCCATCAATAACAGCTTCTGGAACTCCCTGTGATTGCATTTCTGCAAACGCACCATTTAGTGCATGATTTCTGATAAGTGATGTGCCATATGTTCCTGGCAAGAACACCAAAACATTTTGAAGACCTTTTGCAAATGATGCAATTGGCATATATGCCCCACAGATGAAACCATATCCAGCAGTCACAATTGAACTCACTGCAGAAAGCTGACCCTGTGATGACAAAAAGTAATTCACAACAGATGAAAGTGCCGTGCCAAACAATGACAATACCAACACGTCTAAAAACAATAACACCACATCAGCAAATGACATATACCAACCAACAACAGCAACATAAACAAGACTGATTCCTGTTGCAGCAAAACATATCAAAAGTGTTGAGATAAGTGTTGAAATATAATAACTTAACGACAAGGTTGAAGAACTTACTGGCGAAACCTTAAGATCCTTAATGCTTCCATTAACCTTATCTTGCACCATTATGCAGTTTGAACAAAACGCAACAGTCACACAAGAAACTGAAAGGATTGAAGATATAAGCTGACCACCAACAAGTGCATCAAGAATCGAATCTGATAAAACAAACCCTTCAGGCATTCCTGATGTGAAACCATCTCTGAAAACATTGCCAAGGAAAATTGCATAAAGCCCAAGCAATATTATTGGAGTGACAAGCGCTGTAAAGAACATGCCCTTGTCTTTAAAGAATAACTTAACGTTTCTTTTTGTTAACATTAAAAACTTACGCATTGTCTTCACCCCCAACAAGATTTTTTCCCGTTACGGTCAAAAAGACATCGTCCATTTTCCCTTTTGTTATTTCATAGTCAACAAACACTTCTGGGTGTTTTGTAATGAGTTTTGTTGCATCAGCTGTGCTTGACACAGAGATTCTATAAGCATCTCTAATTTTTTCATATTCATATCCAAAAGACTTAACGGTTTTTTCGTCAACATCATAAATTGTCACAAAGTCTCCAGAATATGTATTTTTAAGTTCAAGTGGAGTGCCTTGTGCTGAAATTTGACCATTATCAATAATCACAACATAGTCTGCATCTGCAGATTCTTCCATGTAGTGAGTGGTCAAAAACACAGTCATTCCCTTTGTTTTTCTAAGGTCATAAATAACATTCCAGAGCATTTTTCTTGTTTGTGGGTCAAGCCCTGTTGTTGGTTCATCTAAAATCAAAATCTTTGGCTTATGAAGAAGCGCCCTTGCAATATCAACTCTTCTTCTTTGACCACCAGAAAGTTTTCCAACAGGTCTTTTTAAGATATCTTCAAATTCCAAAAGTTTTGAAAGTTCTTTAAGTCTGGTTTTAAACTCTTCACCAGCCAAGCCATACAAACTTGCTCTGCACTCTAAGTTGTCATAAACAGTAAGTGATGAATCAAGCACAGAGTTTTGAAAAACAACACCCAAATCTCTTTTGATTCCGTCAACATTTTCGTCAAGGTTTGTGCCATTAATAACAACACTTCCTGAGTCTTTTGATAGCTGACCACACATAATGTTTATGGTGGTTGACTTTCCTGCACCATTAATTCCAAGGAATGCAAATAGCTCACCCTGTTTTACACAAAAACTCAAATCTTTAACAGCCTTAACGTCACCATAACTTTTGTTTAAATTCTTAATCTCAATTATATTTTCCTTCATTTCAAGCTCCAAAAAAACGCAAAATTATTAAATTTTACTGCAAATTATTATCATTTTTAAACTTCATAAACACTTTTTTACAAGAGAAATCATTTCCCATTTTTATGCCAATTTCTCTTAAGTCACCAAGCATTGAATCAATTTTTTCTTGTTCAGAAAGGTCTTTTATGTCATCAGTTTCTTCGTATTCAATAAACACGCCAAGTCCGTCAACAACCTGAACAGCAAACTGAACTTTGCCCTTGTGATAAATGAACATATCTTGCTTTATTTCACACCAGCAGTTAATTTTTGAAAGAGCAAAAATCTTGAGCATCTTTTCAAAATCTTCAACCTTAGAGCTAACTTTTTCTTCAGCAATAACATTGCCATTTTCATCATAATCTTTACTCTTAAAGATTATCATTGATTTTGTTTCGTCTGAACGAAGCTGTCTAACTAAAAATGACTTGTTTATCAAATCTTTATAACTCATTTTCTTGAGTTCTTCCATTTCATATTTTGAAAAATAGTGGTCAGTCATCACCACTTCTTCATCTAGCACAAAGCCTTTATGCGATAACAGTGATTGCAAATTTTCAAGCGAATCTAAAACTTCAACAGTAATTTCTGTTTCTTTCATAAAATCCCCCCTTTGTCTTTCTTTATTATATCACAACACTTCTTGTTTTGACCAACAAAAAAGAAACCAAAAATGGTTTCTTTAGTGTTTTCTTTCTGGCACAAAATCAGGATTTTCTTCTTTTGCTTTGTTCCATTCTTTCATGGTTTGAACAGCCATTGCTGAATAGTCATGATATTGTTCTTGATATTCTCTTGAGTAGATTCTATCAACCACAAGTCTTGAAAAATGGTTTAATATGTTTCTTGTTGGTTTTGTGAATCTAGATAAAATGGCTTCAATTTCTTCAGGAGTAAACTCAACTTCAAGCTTATCAAAAATATAGTTATACTTAAGTTCTTTTCCCATTTCTTCAATAGCTTCTTGAAGAGCACCAGCAAACTTAACTTCCCATGCAAAGTGGCTATCTAAATATTCTTCAGTGTCAATGAGTCTTGAAAATTCTTCAAACCAACCGTTGCCTGCACACATGATATTTTGAATGTTTTGCTTGTAGTTAACTGGCAAAACACAGGTTTTTCTGTTAGGCTCTCTAATGTATTGATATGGGCTTTCTTCTGCAATACTAGCCATCATTCCAAGTGCCAAATCTTTAACTTTCATTGCTTTCATTATTATTCATCTCCTAATTCATTTTGTTCTTCATTGTTTTCGTCTTCATAGCCTTGATAAAACTCTTCTTGGCCAGTATGATGATTAGATAAAAATTCACCATACATATTTTCAATTTGTCCAAGGTCAACTGTTATCACTTGCTCTTTCTCATCATCAAAGAATGTTATAACTCCCCTGTAGCCACTTGCAACAACCTTTTCAAGTGTTTTCATGTCGTGAGCACAAACAGTTTTAACGTCATTTAATGCCCCTTCTTCAATAACAACATCTCCACCAGGCATTGAATAGTTTTTGCCTTGAATATCAATATCCACTATGTGTTCTTGCGAAAAGTCTTCTGGCGCAAACGTCAATGTTAAATTATGACAACCATCAAATGCCCATCTGTTAATAACGGTCATGCTTGGTGGAAGTTCAAGATATTGAAGCGCTGCACAGTTTTCAAATGCGTGGTGTGAAATAGCCCAACAACCATTTGGAATATAAAGTGCTTGAAGGTTCACACAATTTTTAAAAGCTGATTCACCAATCATTTTGGTAGTTTCTGGAAGCATGATCCTTTCCAAGCTTTTGCAACCTGAAAACCCACCAACGGTTTTCATGCCTGCAAGATTCTCAAGCCCAACAACAGATTTAAGATTTTCACAGCCAGCAAATGCGTGTGGAGCAATATATGTTACTCCATCATGCAAAACAAGTGTTTCTAATGCTTTGCAATTTTTGAACGCAAACACATTAATTTTAGTTGCATTTCTTGGCACAACAAATGTTCCATTTGTAACATTATTATCCCAAACACGCTCAATAACACCGTCTTTGATTTCCATTTTGAAAACATCATCAGTCCAGTGTTTTTCTTTCTTTGGCTTATCATCTTTTTTCTTTCCAAAAAAATCAAATATTCCCATAAGAAATTTCTCCTTTAGCAAAATATCTATTCATCACCAAGTTCATCTTCGTCTTTTTCTTTTTGCTCTTCTCTCATTAGCCTTTCTTCTTCAGCAAGTTCTTCAGCTGTTGGCTCACCAAACTTTGCTTTATAAAGTTCATCAATAAGAGCAACATCCATTTCAATTTCTTCTTCATCTTCACCTTGAACACTGTCAAAATAAAGATTTTCAATCATATTAAGGTCAATCGTAATAATTTGTTCTTGTTCTTTGTCATAATAAGAAACTTGTCCCCTAAAACCACTTGCAATAACCTTTTCAATAACACTCATGTCGTAAGCATAAACAGCCTTTACTCCACTGAATGCACCTTTTTCAATCTCAAGGTCAAGGTCAACATCTTTGCTTGATTCTGGGAAGTTTACAGTGTATTTATCTTCAACATATTCATTTGTAAATAGCACAGCAAGTTCATAGCAACCCTTGAAGGCATCTTTTCCAATCATGGTCACATTTTTTGAAAGTTCAACACTTTGAAGCGACTTGCAATTTTCAAAAGCATGGTCACCAATACACCAGCAATTTCCTGGAATATTGATTGACTTAAGTCTTGTGCAATCTTTAAACGCCCCGTTTTTGATAACTTCAATGGTTCCAGGAAGTCTAACACTTTCTAGTTTCCCACATCTAGCAAAACCGTCAATGGTCTTCATTGCGCATTGTTCTTCAAGCCCAACGATTCTGTTAAGATTCTTGCAACTAGAAAACGCACCCGTGTCAATGAATCTAACTGTATCATGCAAAACAAGTGTTTCCAAATTATCACAATTAACAAATGCAAAGCTAACAATTGTGTGTGCATTTCTTGGCACGAAAAATGTTCCATTTTTAATGTGGTGATTATAAACGGTTTTAAGTATTCCATTTTCAACAGCAGGCACTGTCAAGTCAACTGGTTTTTTATCAAAAGAATCTGCAACGTTTCGTGATTGTTTCTTTTTGTCCTGGTCTTTTTTCTTACCTTTAAAAAAGTCAAAAATACCCATAAAAGTCATCTCCTTTTTTGCCTTGTTATTATAACACAGCACAAACACCATTTCAATAGCAAACAAAAAATTTTAATGGCTATGTACAATCACAAAATTATGTGATATAATACCAGCGTAGGAGAAATTATGCAGATTTTGATTTATGGTGATTCAAACACCTGGGGACAAGTTCCAAATATTGATGGGTATTCAAAAAATGCCATAGCAAAACAATATGACCCAAAAGATATTTGGTGGTATCCATTAACTAAAAACAATTTCGTTTCGGTTAACGCAGTGCCCGGCAGAGCCATTGCAAATGACAACCCTTGGCTTGAAGGCAGAAACGCAAGCTTAACCATTGAAAATGACATCAACGGGCTCACCCCCGACCTTGTTATTATTCAACTTGGAACAAATGACTGCAAGTCTAGATATAACCTATCGGCAACAGATATTGCTGAGCAGTTAGAACTCTTGGCATCATTTATACAAAATCAAACAAACTGCAAAATTTTAATCATCAGCCCAGCAACAATCAAAGAAGGCAACAAAATCACCGACAAATATTATGTTGGGGCTGAAAAAAAGAGTCAGGACCTAAACAAAACATATCTTGCCCTAGCAAAAAAGAATGGCTTTATGTTTGTTTCAGGCACAGACCTTGAAGTTGGCGAAGACGGAGAACATTTGACAAAATATTCTCATCACAGGCTTTCGGAAAAGGTTTTAAGTGCACTTGAAAATTTTAAAGAAAATCAAAAAATTTAAGGTGGAAAATGAAGAAGTTTTTTATATTTTTAGATATTGATGGCGTAATGTATGACTGGGACTTTATCAAAAACGAAGTTGATGGCGGCAATCTACCAGCAAGAGAGCTTAAAACCTTTAAGCCTGAATCGATTGAAGCTCTCAATTTGCTCATGGACACTATGAGAGAAACTCACAAAGTTCAGCTTGTTATATCTTCAACATTGAGAGACAACGCAATTAGGCCTCTTTATCAAAATGGTGCTCACTTGAAAGGTGCTGTTTATTCTACCCCATCGCTAGGAGACCCAGCACATCGTGGTCTTGAAATTATTTCATTTTTAGAAAAATGGAATCTTGAAGATGGCGAATATGATTTTGTTATTATTGATGATGAATCTTTTGATTTTAAAAAATACTTCACCGATGACCAAATCATTAAACCTAATATTTTCCGTGGGGCATTATCAGTAGATATGGTTAAACAATACTTAGATAATAAAGGCTACACAAAACCTGAAACCACTCCAGAAAAGTAAACGTTTAAATATATCTAAATTAAAATTTACAAATAAAAAACCCAAAGAATTTTATCTTTGGGTTTTTATTTTTTGTCCATTTACATAAAGTGTCATATTATATTCTTTTTCTTGACCCATAACATATGTTTCAATCGGGTTTTCTAAAACAACAAATGTTGCTTGTTTGCTGTTTTCTAAACTGCCCTTTGTTTCTTGGTCAAAAAGAAGATATGCTGAGTGATTAAATATTGATTTTACTGCATTTTTGATATCAATCTGGTGTTTTTTTGAAATTAATTTTGACTTTTGCGTTTTTTCTAGCACTTCGCCATAATCATAAAAAATCTCATTTTCAAGTTCTCTCTTTCCTGAAAGAACAAACTTAATATCACTTGCAACAATCTTTTTAAGATTGAGATATTTATTTTTTCTTTTAAAGCCAACATAGTCCTTAATGAGAGAAACCGTTTGCTTATCACTAAGCTCAACGCAAAGCGACATTCCATTTTTCTTGAGCCTGTCAATAGTCTTTTTATCATAAAGCTCACAACCAACAATAATTGGTCTATAAAACTCTTCAACCTTTTCTTTTTCTACAACTTCTTCAAATGTGGTCAAAAACTCATCAATAGCTTTGTCACCATGAGCTGAAACAACAATCTGTTTTTTTTCTGAAAAGATTTCTTTTAACAAGCATGACAGCTGTTCGCAATAATACTCACCATATCCACAATATTCTTTTGAATGCTTATATGGTTTCTTGAGCCATGCTTTGAGTTCATCAAACCTGCCATCCATAACCAAGTGATAACCACCAAGCCTAAACTTGTTTTTATATTTTCGATAGCTCTTACAGTTTTCATCCATTACAATCTTTGATGATTTTATGTCAACATATCCAATAACATCAATCTTTAAAAATCCACCTTCAGACAATCTCTTCCAAAAAGCAAAGGCTCTTTTTGTCACACCCATTTCTTGAACAGTTGTAATTCCCCTTTTTAATAGGTTTTCTTGAATCTTTAAAAACTCTTTTTTATAAGCATCAAAATGTGAAAAATTTTCATAATTTGAGTCTTTATCTGCTGTATTTTTCGAAACATCAAACTTATTTGTGTTTTTTAGATTCTCTTCAATCTGAGCAAAGATTGTTTCTCCAAAACCAAAAAATGATGGATAAACATATTTTTCATTTAGGTCGTTCATTTCGGTTTCATCTGTTTTCATTTGAAGAATCTCTTCATTTGTGCCAGTCAAAACGACAATGCCATCATTCACAAGCATTGCCTGAACAATTTGTTCGTCTTCAGTTTCTGTATAAATTTTTCCATTATAAAATATTTGTTGCATGACTTAATCCTTAATTAATTTCAAAATAAACCTTAGAGCAATTTCCAGCCCTATACCAATTTATATCGCCTTGTTTGTCCTTATTAAAATATGCCATGATTGCATAAAGCGAACAACTGTGCGCAGATATAATCACATTTTCATTTTTGTGTTTATGTTGTTTTATTATCTCATCTAACACCACTGCAGTTCTATCAACAAACTCTTTGCAACCTTCTGGACTTTTGCTTGAGAAAAGTGGGTTTAAATAATTTTCAAACCATTCCTTTTCATGCTCAGTCTCAGGGTCTCTGCCAAGAGTTTTTCTTTCATCAAGTTTTGAAACAACTTCAATTTCCAAATTATATTTTTCTGCCAAATACTTTGATGTTTCAATACACCTGTTCATTGGCGAAGAATAAATTTTTGAAAACTTTACACTCTCATTTTGCATAACCATAAGTTCGCATTGTTTTTTTCCAAATTCCGTTAATTTGTCATCTTCAGCTTCGCCATGTCTAACATACATTATTATCATAAAAAATACTCCATCTCAATTTTATAATTATTTGCAGCTATTGTCAAACATACCCACATATTCTAAAACAATTAAATACATAAATAATTATTTTCTACACACCCTACTATCAGGAGATGTTATGAAAAACTTTTTTAATAATTTGTCACCATACAAAAAAAGATATTTGCCAGTATATATCATCATGGCAACAATATCACTTATTTCTTTTATTTTAATCTTTGCCCTACCCGTTATCACTCACGAGCAAATTTCAGACAAAGAAAGCATAACAAAAAGTGGCTGGCCCGTTCGTGTTGCGGCGCCATATATTGATATGTCTTCTTGGGTTGAAACAGCAAGTGCTTACAGCAACTCTGGAGCTCCAAACCTTGGCAAGCTTCATGACGAATCAGGCTTTAAGTTTTTTAATCTTGGATTCATTCAACCAGACATGAAAACACCACTAAACACCGACGGCTCCGTGCGTTGGGGCTGGGGTGGATACTTTGATTTAAGCGAAGCTGGAAACACTGCACAATATCAAGGAATCGTCAAAGCTTTAAACGATTTAAGACAAAAAGGTGGAGATTTTGCGATTTCCGTTGGTGGACAACTTGGGGCTGCACCATGGGTTGTGACACAAGACCAAGCCATGCTTGAAAAATTTTATCTTGATATTATCAACACCTATTCACTCAAGCGTCTTGACCTTGACATTGAAGAAAGCAACCAAGACCAAGAACAAAACCAAATCAACGCAAAAGCAATCAAAGCCGTTCAAGACCAAACAGGCGTTCAAATCACTCTCACAATACCAATCATGCCATCTGGTTGGCAACCAAAACAAATCAATGTCATAAACGCATACCTTGACGCAGGCGTCGACATTGCCCTAATCAACTCAATGACCATGTGTTATGGCGCAGGCGTTTATGATTATGAAGACTATGGCACAGCATCAATCAGAGCCATAAATAACTCAATCACTCAAATGAAAACACTTTATTCTAACCACGGCATCAACTTAACTGACGACCAAGCATATCTTAAAACCGGTGCAACCTTCTCAATCGGTTACGAAAGTGAACTTTATCCAACATTCACACTCAAAATGGCAGAAACCGTCGTTGATGATGCCAAAAAACACGGCTACGGATTAGTGTCAATGTGGTCAATGGGCCGTGACGCAATGCTTGAAAGCAACAAAGAAATTTCAACTCAATATAATTATACAAATATTTTGAATAGCTATAATAACAACTAGTGATAGCAAAAAAAATATTTTCACTTGACATTAATCCTTAATTTCTTCATACTTAAAGAGCAATAATACAATTTAGGAGAATGCTCATGATTAACTTATTATATTGTGGAAATTACAAGGTTTTTGACGGTGTTTTAATTTCTCTTTTGTCTGCAGTAAAGCATACAAGAGAAGCCGTGCACACATATCTTTTAACTATGGACCTAAGCGATATTGACGACAAGTTCCAACCAATTTCAGAACAACAAAGACAATATCTTGAAGCAATGGTTCAAGAAAAGAACAAATCAAATACAGTTAAGCTTATTGATATAACAGATATTTACAAAAAGAGTATGCTCAACTCAAAAAATATTAGAAATCACTTCACGCCTTATGCTCAGCTTCGTCTTTTTGCAGATATCATTCCTGAAATTCCAGACAAAATCATTTATTTAGACACTGACACAATCGTTAACTCAAACCTTCGTGAACTTTTTTATATTGACATTAACAGCTATGAACTTGCGTGTGTAAAAGACCTTTATAACTGGCTCAACCCAAACAGATGGAAAGTTAAAAAATATTTCAACTCTGGCGTGCTTTTGCTTAATATGAAAGCAATCAGAAAATCAAAACTCTTCACAAAAGCAAGAGAAATGGTTGCAACCAAAAGAATGATTTCCCCAGACCAAGACGCACTCAACTTTTTGGTTAAAAGAAAACTCATGTTGCCTGAAAAGTTCAACGCAAAAGACAAATATTATGAAGACATTGTTGTGCATCACTTCTGCAACGTTAGAAAAAAAGGCAATTTCTTTTTCAGGGTTAAACCATGGATGGTTGAATTTGTAAAAGAAAAAATGGACGCATATGATTCACTTTTAGATGAATATTTAGAAAGAAAAAAGACTTTTGAAGAGCTTCAAGAAAAGCAAAAGAAAACCAAAAAAGAAGTTCTAGCAGAAAAACCTGAAGAAAAGCCAGCAGAAGAACCTGCAACTCAAGACATTCAATAAACAAAAAAAGTTGATTTAAAAATCAACTTTTTTTATTTTTTAAAGCAAAATGCAAATAACCCCACCCTTGCGTTCGTTTACAATCTTTGTTAAGGTCTTTCT
Organism: Clostridia bacterium; assembly: GCA_045596905.1. Classification (GTDB taxonomy): domain Bacteria; phylum Bacillota; class Clostridia; order Christensenellales; family UBA1242; genus RGIG1681. Next base: position 23,782 of record JAZODG010000042.1, on the reverse strand, counting down.
CATTTTAACTTGCACTTCTTCAGGAAGTCCTGCAAGTTTTCCGTCAATAGTGTCTTTAACAAGTTCATTCATAGGTTTGCCAAACATATTTTTGTTCCAAATATCAGCCTTGTTATCTTCAAGTTCTTTGAGCATATAACTAACAAGCGAACCACCCTGCGCAGCATTGCCAACAGCTGGTGCAATTTCTGATTCAACGTCAACTTTGATAATATGCAAACTTGATGCCTTAGCTTTGAGTTTTAAGCTTGAATTTGCACCCTTTGTAACAATTTCAGGCTCCATAAGTTCAAGTTCTTCAAGTGTTGGAACAACAACCCCATAACCTGTTTCTTTTGCCCCGTCCAAAGCCACCTTGATTTTGTCATATTCTTTCTTTGCCGAAACAAGTTCTTTCAAACAACTCATAAGATAGAAATCATCTTCAATTTCCATTCCACAGGTTTTTGATAAGGTTTTATAATATAGTTTTTCGCTAACCGGAATATCAAAGGTAATCACACCTTTTGACATATCCAAGCTACTTACAACTAGTTTTTCAAAATCTTCATTTCCGTCAAACATTTCAATAAGTTTGGCATAGTCCTTCATTTTTACGATATCTTTTGTTTGAGCTTTAACCACTTGCATAAGGTCAAAAATAAAGTCATCTGCATAAGAAAGCGATCTTATCCACTTTGGCAAATTAAACCTAATTTCTGTTACCGGAAACTCCATTAACACAGCTTCGATAATGTTTTCAATCTCTTTTGCATCAAGCTTTGAAACATCACTTCTAACAACTGCGACGCCATACTTTTCCTGAAGTTTCTGTGCAAGATTCTTTGCATTTTCTCCGTCAGAATTTGTTGAATTTAACACAACAATAAAAGGTTTATTTGAGTTTTTGAGCTCTGCGACAACACGCTCTTCTGCTGCTTCATAATTTTCTCTGTCAATGCCAGCAATTGAGCCATCAGTTGTCACCAAAACAGCAATTGTTGAATGCTCAACAATAACCTTTTTTGTGCCGATTTCAGCAGCTTCTTCAAACGGAATTTCTTTTTCATTCCAAGGAGTTTTAACCATTCTTGGACTTTCCCCGTCCAAAAAACCATCAACTCCAGAAATTGGATATCCCACACAATCAACAAGTCTAACGTTTGCTGTTGTTCCATTTTCAAACTTAACCGAAACAGCTTCGTTTGGCACAAACTTTGGCTGCATTGTCATAACAAGTTTTCCAGCGCCCGATTGTGGCATTTCATCAACTGCTCTCTTTTTGTCATTTGCATTCACAATATTGTCTAAAATTGATGTTTGCATGAATCTAGAAATGAATGTAGATTTGCCGGTTCTCACAGGGCCAACAACACCAATATAGATATCGCCAGAAGTTCGCTCAGCAATATCATTATATATTTCAAAGTTTTTCATATATCCTCCAAATTTTACTTCTACCAATGATATATGAAACTGAAAACATAAATATTCAAATAAAAAATGTGAAACCGAAATTTCACATTTTATTTTTTTATAATCTCAGCTATTGCTTTTGCATTCAACCCGTTTTTCTCTCTTAATTTTGTTGGCAAATCTGCAATATGAAAATTATTTTTAACAGCAATTGATTTGATGTTTATGTGCACATTGTTCTCAGCTGCAACATGCATAATAATTGACTTAATGCCAAAAATCTCTCCATGTTCTTCAAGCACAAAAACTTTTTTCTTTTTGCTTAAAATTTGAACAAAGTCTTCATTAATAAGTTCTGTGTTTGGAACCATATAAACAACAGTTCCTACACCTTCATTTTTCAAGATTTCTTGAGCCTTTATGGCTTCATATGACACAGCTCCAACCGAAACAATGCATGTTTCTTCTGACGAATTCCCCATAATCAAAATCTTATTGAATGAATCAACCATAACCAACGGCATTGTTTTTGCACTATCTTCATTTGATGTTAATCTAATATATGTTGATTTGTTTTCCATAACGCTTTCAGCAATCATTTGAGCAACATCAACAGAATTTTTCGGCATGCAAACATTCACATTTCCAAGGCTATACATCAAAGAAATATCATTAAACATTGTGTGTGTTGAACCAAGGTCTGAACTTTCAAAACCTGCACCTAAACCAACAATTGTTAGTGGCAAGTTCATATATCCAACGCACACACGAAGCTGGTCATAAACTCTGCCCGTGATAAATGGCGCATAAGACGCAACAATCACGTTGAAACCTTCACTTGCAAGACCAGCAGCAATCAAAATTTGATTTTGCTCTGAAATACCCACTTGAATAGCATTGTCTGGAAGATTCTTTTCTAGTTTTTCAGCACCTATTCTTCTGCCACAATCTGAATAGCAAAGCACTATATTTTTGTTCTTTTTTGCAAGTTCATAAGCGACTTCGCCAACGGCATATTTTGAACAAAACGAATTCCAATAAGACGCATCAAAATCAATGAGTGAAATATCATAATTTTCTTTGGATTGGTTATACACATGATTTTTAAGCTTAAATTGTTCTTTTGCAAGTTCTTTTGCTTTTAATCTTTCACTTGATATGCCAATCTCATCAATGGCAATATAATAGCTTGCATCATCAAGATAATTTCCATGCCATTCAACCTTATTTTCGGCAAATGAAACGCCTTTACCCTTAACAGTGTTTGCAATAATTGCAAGTGGTTTGTTTTTGTGTTTATGTGCAAATGCACAAGCTAACGACTCAAAATCATGACCATCACATGTCACGGTTTCAAATCCAAATGCAGACCATCTTTCAGCCATATTTTCGAAACTCAAAACATCTTTTGTTGGTCCGTCTAACTGCAGCTTGTTTCTATCAATAATAACAATCAAGTTTTCTAGTTTGTTTGCTCCAGCATATGCAGCGCTCTCCCAAATTGAGCCTTCATCACATTCACCGTCGCCAACAATAACATAAACTTTAGCGTTGCTATTTTTTCTCTTTAAGCCCTCCAAAACACCAATGCCAAAACCAAGACCCAGTCCAAGGCTTCCAGAAGAATATTCTATTGCAAAGTCAGTGTTTCTTTTAGAGTGACGATATAGAATTGATTCATCACCCCTAATATCCCCTTCAATCATTTCTTGGCTAACAATACCAGCATGCTTCATAGCTGCATACATTGCAAGAGACGCATGACCTTTACTCAAAATTACACGGTCTCTATCTTCCCAAAAAATCTCACCAGCATTTGCTTTTTTCAAATTTGTCTCATGACAATAAAGGGTGGCTAAGATTTCGACTGCTGACATACTTCCACCTAAGTGTCCTTTTTGCTTTCCACACTTATAACACATAGTGAGAATGTCATATCTAATATCTTCTGCCACACCTTTCAAGTCTATTGGGGTTGCTAGATTCTTGGTTTTATTCATCCTTTTTTCCAAACATTTGTTCTCTTGCCATTTCAAACTCTTCTTCGGTTATAATACCCTTTTCTTTAAAGTTTTCAAGTTTTGCAAGCTTTTCAAGTTTTTCTTCTTCAGTTTCTGTTTGTTCTTCTTTTGCTGGTTCTTCAGCTGTTTGTTCTTCTTTTGATTCTTGTTTTTCGTCGCTGTTATCTTTTGTTTCTTCCTTTTCTTCTGGCTCAACTGTTGTTATTTTTACATAGTTGAAATTATCAACCTTAACATTATTTCCATAAAGGAATGCATGTGCAAGGATTGACAAAAGCCCAAGTGGGAAACAAACTATTGCAATAAAAATAAAATATCTAACCATTGTTTTTTTGTCTGTCGAATAATTATCAAGCAAATGGTCTGCTTTTGATGAAAATAACTTTCCTGCAGAGAAGCAATAAACTCCAACAGGAATAAACACTAAAGTAAAGCAATACAAGGCTCCAAAAACGAAGCTAATAACAGATAATATATCCAAAACAACTCTTGTTTTTTTCATGATTACTCCTTAATCTTTTTTGTTTTCAATTTTTTGTTAGTCTTCTTTATAATACTTGCCTTATTTTCTTTTCCTAAAAGCAATCTTTCAATATTTTTTCTATGTGCATACCATGTGAGCAAAAACAAAGCAAACAATAACAAACACACAATATTGCTGTCAATGCTTGCAAGGTTCATTCTTGCTCTGATGCCTTCAATTATGGTTAAGCAAGACATAGCCAAAAAGCTTACAACTGAACCATATTCAAACACAAGCCACACAACAAAACCAATCACAATCATAATCAGTGTTGCAAGTGGGTTTGCTGCAAGGAACATTCCGATTGTGCTTGAAACACCCTTGCCACCTTTAAATTTATAAACAACTGGAAACATATGTCCAAAGATGCTAGAAAATCCGGCAATATAAAGCATAACATAGCTTTCACCGAACACATAAAAGCTAACAAGTGCAGGAACGAACGACTTTAACATGTCAAGTGCCAAATTGATAACACCAAACTTAAAGCCATAATTTCTTAACACATTTGTCATGCCCGGATTTCCACTTCCAAGCTTGGTTATGTCTTGATTTTTTGTTTTAGCAATAATTCTTGCAAAAGAAATATTACCACAAAAATATGACACAACAATAACCAGTGCAACTTGCCACCAAATCATATTTTTCTCCTAAATATCTTCTTCTTTCTTGCACTTCATAGTAATCCTAATTGGAGTGCCTTCAAAATCAAATGCTTTTCTGATATTGTTTTCAAGATATCTCAAATAGTTATCAGTCATCAAATTGATATCATTAACAAAAAGAACAAATGTTGGTGGGGTAACACCTGTTTGTGTTGCATAAAAAATACGCAACTTCTTGTTCTTTTTATATGTTGGACTGTTAATCATATACGCATCTTGCAATACATCATTAAGCGCACCTGATGAAACCTTTCTTTGCGAATTTTCCAAAACCTTATTGATTGCCGGCATAAGCTTTTCAGTTCTCTTTCCTAAAAGCGCTGACAAATAAACAGATTTATAATATGACATAAACGCAAATTCAACGCCAAGTTTTTCTTCAAACTTATGCATTGTGTTTGTATCTTTTTCAACCAAATCCCATTTATTCAAAACAATAACCGATGGTTTGTTTTGTTCATTAATGAAACTTGCAATCTTAAGGTCTTGGTCAGAAATTTCAGTTGTAACATCAATAACAAGCAAAACAACATCTGCGTTTCTGATTGAATCAAGAGTTCTGATGATTGAATATCTTTCAACGGTTTTATCTTCAATCTTGCTCTTTCTTCTCATTCCTGCAGTGTCAATCAATGAATATTTCTTTCCGTTATACTTAAATGGAATGTCAACTGAGTCACGGGTTGTTCCAGCAATGCTTGAAACAATAACTCTATCTTCGCCAACCAAACGGTTAATCAAACTTGACTTTCCTGCATTTGGTTTTCCAACGATTGCAATTTTCACAACATCAGGGTCTTCAACTTGAAGCTGTTCTTTTGGGAAATATGACACAACCTTGTCAAGAAGGTCACCCACACCCTTGCCATGAACACTTGAAACCAAGAATGGTTCGCCAAGTCCAAGCTCATAATATTCGTACATAATATTTTCGTCATAGTTGTCAATTTTATTAACAACCAAAATGATTTTCTTTCTTGACTTGCGAAGCACTGAAATAACTTCATGGTCTTGACTTGTAAGCCCTGCCATTCCGTCAACAACAAACATGGTTACGTCTGCCATTTCAATTGCCATTTTTGCTTGCTTAACAATATTCACAGAAATTTCATCTTGTTTTTCAAAATCAAGACCACCTGTATCGATTAATGTGAAATTATTATCAAGCCAGCTTGCACGAGCAAAAATCCTGTCACGTGTAACGCCAGGCTCATCATTAACTATTGAAACTCTTTTTCCTACGATTCTATTAAATAAAGTTGACTTTCCAACGTTAGGACGGCCAACTATTGCAACAAGTGGTTCTTTCATACATACCTCTACCATTTTATTATAAACAAAAACATCTCTTTTAGCAAGATATTTATTTTATTAAAATAAAAATACCGAAAGCATCGCCTTCGGTATTAATTTTAATTAGCTTTCTTTTTTCCAAAAATTCCTGCAAACATTTCAGAGAAAAATCTACCAACTTTATATCTTGCCTTTTTTGAAACAAGAAGCACCACTGTCAAAATCAAAATAGCCCCACCAATAATGCCAAGCACAACATAAAGCGTAGTGTTTGAGTTTACTGAAGTATTTTTGACACCAGCATCACTCACAACGCCTGTTATTGTTGAAGCGTTGCCGTTTGCATCGGTAAGTGAAACATCAGCAAGAGTTTCTTTGCTTGCATTTTCACTGCCATAAAGCACAACGTCTAAAGTTTTTGCCAAATATTCGGTTGACTTTAAAACTAAATCTTTTTCAATATTTTCGCAGCCCATTTCAAAAAGCATAGCTCTGGTTGAGAGTTGTTGATTATAATTGCCCTTTCCAAAATAAATGTCTTTAATAAGTCCAGGATAAACTGAATCTGCATAAGACTTGATTGAATAAGCAAACTTTTTATTTTCTTCATAGTTTGAACTTGATGAACCAACAACCATTCTGATTGAACTCATTTTCTCTCCGTCAACTTTGGTTAAATAATAATCTCTTTTTGTTGAGTCTCTATGCAAATCAAAAATAGCATTAGCTCCACTATCAAGAAGTGCTGACGCAGTCACTTGGCTTCTTGTGTATGCACCAGAGTTGTGTGGAAGATGTAAATCTTCTCTATAAATGGCAGTGATTCCAAGTTTTTCTAAATTAGAAACAAACGACTTTCCAACGTCATGAATACCACCTTTGCCGTAAAGAGAATCCGTGCCGTCAGGAGTAAAGTAACATTCATCATTATGGGTATGATAAACACCAACCTTTTTTGTTACAGCTGCCATTGCAGAAGTTTGCTTGCTCTTTGGCTGAACATTGTATTCTGGCAACTTTTCATCATTTAAAAATTTTGCAATAGCAGTTTTCTTCACTTCATCAATGTCGGAAATAACATAAAGTTTATTGTCACCAGAAAGATATTTATCGCCTTCGTTTATCTCTCCACCCTTAAGCAAAACTATGTTCTTTTTGCTTTCATCATAAACGGTGTAATATGTTTTATTTGTATCTGCAAATGCTATATTACCTGTTGGAGCACCAATAAAACCCAACGAAAAAATCATACAAATTAGAATCATTAAAACTTTCTTAAATCTCATTTTTAGCACCACCAGAAGATATTTTTGCGTTATTTTGCGTCTTTTTACCACTATTTCGCAATATTTTAACACCGTTTGCGTTTTCTATATTTTTAATTCTGTGGTCCTTATCATTTTTATTATCTGATAGTTTTCCATTCTTTTCAGAATCATAAGAATGTGTTTCAAAATTATACTCTTTTTTCTCTTTATGAATTGTTGCACTCTCAACACATCTGCCAATAAATTCACAGAGCGCAACAGAGATTATTATGGCAACAATATATGTTGAAAATGCACCACCTACACCAAGCCCCAAAATACTCTTTTGATTTGTAGCCATATTAATAATCCACTGCACAACTTGAGCAATTGTTATACCAAACAGACATGAAATAAACGCATTTCTTCTACTTTTTCCAAGTAAATAGCTAACAACACCAGCAATTACACCATATAAATACATATTGTCTATAACCATTTCTTCAGGGTCTGCAGGAAGCACCCATTCAAGTCCATAAATCAAACCTGCAACAATAATCGTTGCGAATAAACATCTAACCAAATCACTTTTGCCACATGAAAATAACATATAAATTGCAATGGCAAGTGGAATCAAAAATCCACCGATTGAAAAACTAAAATATTCACCTATCCAGATTGGTGGAATAACAAGTCCAACACAAATTGCAATCAAAATAACAAGCGCTGATTTGTCATTTAAACGCATGTTATCCAAAATCTTCTGTCCTGCACCAAACATAACAAGCAAAATTAAAATTGAAACAATAACCAAACTAACCGACATAAAAAATCTCCTTTACAACTAGTATGTAAAAGAGATTAATTTTTTATGTATAATTTTTACAAAAACCAATATCATTTGAATCAATTTCAATGATTTTTGAACTTAAATGCGATAAATAATTTTCTGAATCAAATTCAAATATTAATTTATAAGCACAAAGACTTTGATATTTCTTTTTATATTCTTTATTAATTTTTGGATTTCCATATTTTTCATCACCTATTATCGGATACCCGATATGTGATAGATGCGCTCTAATTTGATGAGTTTTTCCAGTCAAAAGCTCTACTTCTAAAAGCGAAGTTTTTTCGTCAAATTTGACCACTCTGTAATTTGTTTTTATCTCATCATACCCATCTTGTTTTTTATCTGAAACGGTAACCAAAGATTTTTTTTCATCTTTTTTGAGATATGCCACAAGATTGTCTTGTTTCTTTTCGGGAACCCCAACAACCCATGCGTAATAAAACTTATGAATTGTTCTGTTTTTAAAAGCTTCATCAAGGGCATTTTTTGATTTTTCATTTTTTGCAAAAACAACAAGTCCTTCGGTGTTTCGGTCAAGCCTGTGAACGGCAAAGATTTCTTTTTTATAGTATTTTGTCATTTCGCTTTTTAAATCATTTTCACTTTCGCTAACTGTTTCAATTTGTCTTGGTTTGAACACAACAACAATATCTTCATCTTCAAAATAAATTTTTGGTTCAAATGACTTTAGATATAACTCAACAACACTCCCTGCTTCAACTGTCACATCTTGAGAAATTCTTTTGCCATTAATTTTTATATTTTTATTTCTTATTAATTTTTGAATCTGTCCAAAACCAATATTAAATTTTTCATCAATTAATTTTGAAAGTCTTTTTTCTTTTTCGCAAATTATTTTTTTGATTTCCATACGCAAATTTTAATTAATAAAAAAATTAATCTAACTTGTATAATTTGCATAGTATTTTCCAAAATTATACAATATAGATTAAATTTTTAATCTTCCTTCTTTTTTCTTTTTTGAGCTTGTTTCTTTGTTATTGTTTCAACAGCATCTTCATCTTTGAGCATTGATTCAAACTCATTTACAAAATCAAAGAATGTTGAAATATCTTTAAACTTTTTATAAATTGAAGCAAATCTAATATATGAAACTTCATCAAGTTTTTTGAGTCCTTCCATAACATATTCGCCAATAACTTTTGATGAAACTTCTTCTTCTAATGAGCTGTAAATTTCCTTTTCAATGTTAGCAACAAGTGTGTCAATGTCAGCCATTGAAACAGGTCTTTTTTCACATGATTTCAAAATGCCGGTTCTAATTTTTTCAGTTGAAAAACGCTCTCTGTTTCCGTTGCTTTTTACAACCATGATTGGAGTAACCTCAATTGTTTCATAGGTATTAAATCTTCTGCCACAACCAAGGCATTCTCTTCTTCTTCTGATTGCATTCAATTCTTCACTTGCACGTGAGTCAATAACTTTACTTTCTTCAGAGCCACAATATACACATTTCATAAAATAAATCCTCTAGCCCTATAATACACTAAAGTTTGGTTTATTGCAAGTTATTTATATTTATTGTTATTTAGACGCCTGTACCTGATATATGACCCGTTGTTTGACCGACTTTGACTTATAACTGCGTTTTGAACCTGAATCTGCTGTCCATAAGGAGTATTTGTCATATAATTTTGAAATTCATATCTAATCAAAACAACATCGTCGCCAATCTTTCGCACTTTTTCAAGTGGAATGAAAATTTCTTCATTCTTTCGAAAGATTTTTCTTTCTCCTGGCACAACAATTCCACTCACCTTGCCATTTATGCTATCAAACAAAACATCGACGACGTGACCCAGTTTTTTGCCGTCAAACAAATTAATTATTTCTTTGTTTTTAAGTTCGTTATAAGAAATGTCCATATTAAAATTATATTCCAAATTTTTGATTTGTAATACACTATGAATAATTTTGTGTTTTATAGCAAAAATAAATTCAAAGGAGTTTTTATGGCCAATAAAGTTGTGATATGTGGAATCGACACTTCAACCTTGCCAAAGTGCAACAACGAAACAATGGTTGAACTTATGAACAGAATAAAATCTGGAGATGATATTGCAAGAGAAGATTTTATAATTTATAACATGCGATTAGTGTTGTCGATTGTTCAAAGATTTTCAGCAACAAAAGATAATGCCGATGACATATTTCAAGTTGGTATTGTTGGGCTTATAAAATCAATAGACAATTTTGACACCACGCTTGGTGTTAAGTTTTCAACATACGCAGTCCCCATGATTATTGGCGAAATTCGAAAGTTTTTAAGAGATTCAAACAGCATAAAAATAACCCGTAGCACAAGGGATATTGCATACCAAGCACTACAGGCAAAAGAAAGATTACTTAGAACTTCAAGTAGTGAGCCAACCGTTGAAGATATTGCCAAAGAAACAGGACTTTCTGAAAAAGAAATCAGCTATGCTATGAACGCAATCAGCGAACCCATTTCACTTTATGACACAGTCTTTCATGATAATGGCGACACAATGCTAATTATGGACCAAATCAAAGACTCAACAACAGATGACTCAATTATTGAAAAAACAGTGCTCAAACAAGCGATAAAAACACTTGGAAAGCGTGAACAACAAATTTTGTTTTTAAGGTATTTTGTTGGAAAAACACAAATGGAAATTTCATCAACAATAGGCATCAGTCAAGCTCAAGTTTCAAGGCTTGAAAAAGATGCTTTAAAAGAAATTAAAGAAAGTGTTTCAGGCTAATTTCAAGATTGCTGTTTTCATTTTTTCAAGAATCTTTTTCTCTATTCTTGAAATATATGATTGCGAAATATCAAAATAATCAGCCACTTGTTTTTGCGTCATTTCAGTTTTGCCTTTTAGACCATAACGCATAAGCATGATTTCTTTTTCTTTATCATTAAGCTCATCTAAAACATATTCTAAGTTTGAAAATTCGTCTTCTTTATCAATGTTTTGAGTGACTTCGTCTTTTTCACCACACAAAATATCACTTATGCAAAGTTCATTGCCTTCAGAATCAGTGTTGAGTGGCTCATCAAGAGAAACTTCAAACTTTTGTTTAACAACCTTTCTTAAATGCATTAAAATTTCATTTTCAATGCACCTTGATGCATATGTTGCAAGCTTTATGTTTTTATTGTTATCAAACGACTCAACAGCCTTAATCAAACCAATGGTTCCAATACTAATCAAGTCTTCAACATTCACGCCAGTATTATCAAACTTTTGAGCTGTATAAACCACAAGCCTTAGATTTCTTTCAATCAACTGGTTACGTGCTTCGCTGCTTCCTGATTTCATTTCTGAAACCAAAACATACTCATCATTTGCACTAAGTTTTTCTGGCAAAATTTCACCCGGTCCTGCTATATAAAAGATTTGATTTTTTCTTTTGAGAAATTTTGATAAAAATTTAAACATAAAATCCCCCTACATAAAATCTCTATGAAGCAAACAGTCATATTTTGTGTTTTCAAAAATTTTATCCACGACACCCAAAACACATGATTTTTCTCTTGTGCTTTTCCCGTCAGAAACGGTTAGATTTTTAATATTAAAAACCTGCAATTTAAAGTTTGAATCAGAAATGGTTTCACACTCCAAACATCTGCCTGAAATTTTTAAAATATATTCAAGCTCACTTGGGTTAAAAAATTTTTCAAGTGATTTTTTTGATGCAACAATAACCGGCTTTTTTGTTAAAGAATCATACAACGAATTTCCACTATCGATATACCCTACAAACTCTATATGCTTTCCAAATAATAAAAATGACAAATGAACCAATCTTTCTTTCAAGATTTTTCTTTGAGATAAATATGTAACCAGCCTAAAAATTGCAAAAATATATAAAAATAAACATAAAATCACAACAAAATCAAACTTGTTTGCGATTTTTATATCGAAAAGTTCACACAAAGAAACTTTTGTGAGTTTGCATAAAAACTGCATGAAACCACTTATTGAAAAGAAAATTACATAATAGCACGTCACAAGTTTTATTATGCTTGTTGCTTTGAAAGAATCTAAAATAAACATTAAAATAATAACCAGTGAAACTGATTTTATAAGCATAAAAACGAAAGCATTTTCTGTGAGAGCAAATGATAGCCCCATGGCGCAGATTTCAAAAAGCTGCAAATAAACAATCTGCCAAAAAGAGACTTTGAACCTGAAAATTTTGCAGACCAAAACCAGCACAAAAAAATCAATGATCAAATTTGACAGCGACAAGTTAAGATAATTTATCATAAGCCAATTATAACTTATGACAAAAAATAAAGCAGAATATAAAAATGACTTTAAAACAAATTTAAAGTCACCTTTTATACTTTCTTGAAAATAATTTTGTAATAAAAAAATCGCCACTTGGGCGATTTTTATTTATCAAACTTTCTACGTAAAAATGGTGGAATATCTGCATTGTCAACTTTGATGTTTGAATCAAGTCTTGCAGATCTGTCAAGATTTGGTTTAACAGGCTCTGGTTGAACCATGTTTGACTGATTTTGACTATCACTTGTGATTCCATACTTTTTATCAAGCTCTTCATATCTTGAAGTTTGCATTTGCTCAGGTGTTTGAACTGTTTGAGCGTTTCCTTTAAGCTTATTCCACAAATCAACGTCTGTGTAGCTTGGTTCTCTTGTTTGAATAAAGCTTGGGGTTTGCAAATTCTTTGGTGGCATTTGTTGTTGGTCTTCGCCTTCTCTTTTAAAGAGTGAAACCATAGTTGGTTTTCCAGCAACAAAGTCATTAAATTTTGCTCTGTCAAAATTTGCAGTGTCTTGTGGCTTTGGCATATTTGGAGTAACAACATTTGCTTGTTTTGGTTGTTGATTTGTTGCATTTTCAAATCTGCTTCCTTCAAAACCAGTTGCAACGATTGTTACAATCATTTTGTCATTATATGCTTCGTCAATAGTTGCACCGAAGATTGTGTTTGCATCAGGAGCAACAACCTCTTTAACAAGGTTAACGGCGTCATTAACTTCTTCAAGTGTTAAGTCAAAACCACCTTTAATATTAATAATGACTGCCTTTGCGCCATTGATTGAAGTTTCTAAAAGTGGACTTGCAATTGCTTGACGAACTGCAATTTCATTTCTTCTTTCGCCTTTACCTTCACCAATACCCATGTGCGCAAGACCCCTGTTTTTCATAACGGTCTTCACGTCGGCAAAGTCAAGATTGATAAGAGATGGTGTTGCAATAAGGTCAGAAATGCCTTGAATACCTTGTCTTAATACGTCATCTGCATATTTGAATGCATCAACAATACTTGTGCCTTTTGGTGCGATAGAAAGGAGTCTATCGTTTGGAATAACAACAAGTGTATCAACACATTTGCTTAAGTTTTTAATACCAAGTTCAGCGTTTGCTGCTCTGATTTTTCCTTCAAACTCAAATGGTTTTGTGACAACAGCAATGGTCAAGATGCCCATTTCACGTGCAATGCTTGCAATAACTGGAGCAGCACCTGTTCCGGTTCCACCACCCATACCAGCAGTAATAAACACAAGGTCAACGCCTCTTAATTTTTCACAAATTTGTGCACGGCTTTCTTCAGCAGCTTTTCTACCAACTTCAGGGTCAGCACCAGCACCCAAACCTTTTGTGAGTTTTTCACCAAGTTGAATTTGCATAGATGCTTTGCTCATCATTAAAGCTTGTTTGTCAGTGTTTGCAGCAATAAATGATGCACTTTTAAGGCCAGATGCAATCATTCTGTTTACAGCATTACAACCACCGCCGCCAACGCCGATAACTAAAATTTTACAAATAGGTGTGATATTATTAATTTCCATAACTTACCTCTACCTTTATCTTTCTAGCAATGTGTCTAAAGTTTCTTCATAATTGAGTGTTAAATCAAGCAAACCTATTTCAGATGAATAGTCTGGACCTTGAACGCTTGGAAGCGATGGGCTCACCATATTCACTTTTCTTTTAAGTTGTGTTGACAACAACGATTTTATACCCTTGATGAAATTGAATCCACCACCAGTCACGTTGATTGGCAAGAAATCAGGCAAATCGTAAATACAATTATCCAAACACTTTTGAATATATTCGCAAATCATTTTGATTCTTTCAATTGAAATTTCGTTTGTAGCTCTTGCAGAGAATGTTTTTTTGTGACCATCTGCACCGTCAATTTCATAATAATCTGTTGGAGAAGCATTCCAACCCAAAACAAGCTTGTGTTTCAATCTTTCAGCTTCACTAAATGATGTTTTCAAACACTCTGCAAGGTCTGATGTTATATAGCCACCACCCATTGAAAAACTGTTTAAAAACAAAAGTCCGTTGCCCCTTGCAAGGCTCACGTTTGTTGTGATATAACCAACATCAACCAAAAGTGCGTATTTATCTCTTGTTCTATGGTCAAAAAGATATAAACTTTCAGCAAGTGTTGCTGAAATGAAACCCTTAACCATAACTTTAAGTTCTGCAAAGATTGATTGGAACATGGCTAAAAATGACTTTCTTGCCAGTATATATGAAACATGACCTGTTAAACTCTTGGCTTTAATGCCTATTGGGTCGATTACTCTTTTCACTCCATCAATTTCGTAATAAATAACAGACTTATTTATTACCTTATACATAGGATCGCCTTCAAAATCATTTCCAGAATCAAAAATGCTTTGAACTTCTGCTTGTGTTATCTTTTTTGTTTTTGGAAATGTGAGATTGATTGATTTTGTCACGCATGAACAAAATTCACCAGGAACACCAACATAAATTTCATAAATCTTTTTATCGCTAAGCATTTCAGCGTTGGAAAGACTGCTTGCAACGGCAAACTTTAAGTTTTCTGGTTCCAAAAATTCTGCACCATGAAAACCGGCGTAATAAATATCACCCCTTCCTGAAATTTTGAAGGAATTATTTACACCCCTTTCACCAATAAGCGTAACAAGCGTTGATGAACCGACATCAATAATTGCGACTGATGACTTATCTCTCATTATGTTTCGATAATACTCCTATAATATATTTTAAGTATATATATCTTAAAATTTTATGTCAAACAAAAATGTTATCAATTCCTAAATTATGTGCTTTTAAACTTGTTTTTATAAAAAAGAGCAGGATTAACTCTGCTCTTCTTGATTTTTCATTTTACCTTCATATGTTCCGTTTGCACCATCAACAATAATGATGACTTTTTTTGACATATCAATTGATTCGCCGTCAGCTGTATTGTCTTTGCAATAACAACATGTTGCTGCATAAACTTTGTCTTTCAAGTTGTTTGTGCCTTCAATTTGCATTACACAGCCCTTTTCATAATCACCATCTTTGTTGGCTTTCATTGAAATATAGTATGTGTCTGTTTGCGCATCATGCTTAACTGAGCTCACCACAGTACAGTCTTTTGTTCTGCCATAAACACCAGAAATAACTTGTGACATGTTTTGCATTTCAGCGTTATTATTTAAAAAGTTTCCAACAAAAAGCGATTCTTTGATGTGTTCAATCTCAATTGTTTCAGCTTTTAGTGATGACGAATCTAAATCGTCAACAACTTCCAAAACCTTAAACTCAACGTCTAATATATACCATTTTGTTGCAACTTCTTTGTCTTGAATACGATATCTTGGAACCCTTTCTGAAACATAGACATTAAGTTTGTTTGGAAATTTTCTAAGTATTTGTTCAACCTTAACATAAGGATTTGCTTTTTCAATTTTTTGTATACTCTCATCAAAGTTCGCAAACAACAAGCATGCGCCATAATCAAACTCACCACTTGTTTTTATTTTTTCAGTTATACCTTCAGCAAGTCTTGTGTCAGCCACGCCAAGTTTTGACCTAAACTCAACATTTACGGTTGAAAGCCTTGTTAAAAGGAAGGTTCCCGTACAAAGCAAAACAATACCCACAAATATTGAAGTAAACCAAATCCAAAATCTTTTTCTTTTCATGTGCATTTTAATCGACCTTTTCTATATTTGCTCCTAAACTTTTTAAGGTTTTATCAATATTATAATAACCCCTTTCAATATGAAAAATTTCATCAACTTCAGTTGTACCTTTTGCAACAAGCCCTGCTAGAACAAGACCAGCCCCACCACGAAGGTCAGGACACACCACCTGAGCAGGTTTAAGCTTCCCCACACCCGTGATTGTTGCATACCTTTCACTAACTGAAATCTTTGCGCCCATTTTCAAAAGCTCTGAAACAACCTTAAATCTTGCTTCAAACACCGTTTCATGAATGATTGATGTTCCCTTTGAAATGGTTTGCATAACAAGTGCAAGCGATTGAAGGTCTGTTGGAAACCCCGGAAATGTTGCTGTTTCAATCTTTCCTATTGATTTTAGCCTAGAAAAATTTTCTAAAATTATTTTATCACTAAACAAATCAATGTTGCAACCAGAATTACGCAAAAAAACAATAAGTGGCAATAAAAAATTTGGATTAATTCCATCTATCTCTATTCTGCCACCACACATTGCCCCTGCAATTAAGAATGTTCCAGCTGATATTCTGTCACCAATACACTTAAATTCTGTGCCGTGAAGTTTTTTCACACCGTATACCACAATTGTTTCATATCCTGCACCAAAAATCTTGCCACCCATAGAGTTAATGAATCTTGCAAGGTCAATTATTTCAGGTTCTCTTGCACAGTTTCTTATAACTGTGATTTCTCCGTCACAAAGCACACTTGACATCATTATATTTTCAGTTGCGCCAACGCTTGGAAACGATAGCTCCACTTCGCCAGTAACCATTCTACTGGCGTCTGCATAAATAAGGTCGTTTGCATACGTAAACTTCACTCCTAACGACTTAAGCCCTGCTATATGAATGTCGATGGGACGCTTGCCAATATCACACCCACCAGGCGAAGTAAAAATTGCCTTTCGATATTTTGCAAGGATTGGACCAAGCATAAAAATGCTAGAACGTAAAGTCTTGGTTTCAGCCATGATTACAGATGTGCTGTTTAAAGAACCTGAGATAATTAAGTTTCCGTTTGAAAAGCGCACTTTTTTGCCTAATTTTTCTAAAATCGCTGACATTTCAACAACATCAAGATACATTGGAATGTCTTTTATCACACATTCATCGTCACACATTATTGTTGACGCAATAATTGGAAGAATTGCATTTTTTGCAGAATCAATTTCAATTTTTCCAAAAAGTTTATTTCCACCATTTATTAAATATTTCATAACACCCCTACTATTACAAAATATTCAATAAAAATTTTTCTGTTTCAAAAAAAAGAACACTTTTTAAAAAGTGTCCTTTTGATAGTTATTAAGTTTAAATACTTGGCTCTCCAGAACCCACAACTTCAATGTCATTTGTTCTCCAATGGCTTGGAATAAGTTTTTTGTTTGAAATACGAACCTTTTTAATAGTTCCTTTCTGCGATAAAACACAGTCACCCCTTCTTACCAAATTTGGAAGACTTAAGAGTCTGAGTCTTTTATTTGAATGCAAAACCCAGCTACCTAACATTTCAGCCTTTGGCAAGTCAACTTCTCTAAGGCGTTTGTTATTATAGAACGCATTATTGCACAAAATTTTAAGTTTTGGTGCATAAAACTTTCTAAGTCTTTCATTTTTATAAAGGAATGAAACTCCAATTTCTTCAACTTCAGGCAAAGAGATTTCTCTTAATGCCTTAACTTGATGCAAGAATTTATTGCCAATTTTCTTAACATTTGGAAGATATACACTTGAAACTTTTTCATCGTATGGCATAAAGCTATCATCAATTGTTTCAGCAGCTGGCAAGTTAACAATTTTTGCTGCTCTATTGCCGAACATAAATTCTTTTCCGATAGTTCTAAGCGCCGGGAAAGAAACTACATCAAACGTTCTATGGTCTCTTAAGAACATATCACCAGCAACTTCAAGTGACGGCAAGTCAAGAGCTTTTAAATGCACGCATTGTCTAAATGCATTTACTCCAACTTCTCTAAGCTTTGGAGCTTCAATATACTCAAGTTTTGATGCATAACACAAAAACATTTCTCCGGTCTCTTCCAAACTTGGAAATCCTGCCGATTTAATTTCTGTTGCGTTATACAAAAACTTATCGCCAACCTTTCTCAATTTTGGAAAGTTCATTGATCTTAAATTGGTTGTTTGTTTTAAGCAGTCACTACCAATTTCTTCAACTTCAGGCAAATCAATATCTTTTATTCTTGAGTTGCTATACAAGAAATAGTCTCCTATTTTCTTTGCATTTGGAATCGATACGGATTTTATCATCATATCGTGTTTCAAAAAACCTTCTTCAACTTCTGTTTGGAACTGGTTTTCATAATGAATCATAGTGTTTGTTTTATCAACCACTATCGTAAAGAATGTTCCATCATTTTTTGTAACGATAATTTTTCTGGTTTCGTTTTCACCTTTTTTTGTTTCAATTTTATCAACATCAACAAAAAGATTTTGGAACGAATCTTCATTGCCAGACAAATCTCTCATTGTTTTTTCAGCCTTGTCTATCAAGAATGTTCCAATAAGTTCATACCTAGACTTATCATATTGAATAGGTGTTCTATCAGATTTTATAACAACATTATTATCACAAAAGTATGTTCCACCTACACATATATTGAATCTATATGCCCTATTGTTTTTGTCTGTCACATAGTGGGCAATTAAAAGTGGTGGAATGCGACTATAGTCTATTCTTGAGTCGATTCCATAATATTTTGCAAAACTATCAGTGAGCCCCGGCACAATACTATCAAGGTCATTTGAATAAGTTGCATCAGGGTTTTCAACAGTATGATTGTATCTGTTTTTTATTGAAAGGTCGCCGTCTTCTTTGTCAAACTGAAAACTCATAACAGATGTTCCATATCTGTCTTCTCTTATTGGATTTTTAAAGTCGCTTCTCTTTATATTTTCAACATCTTCTCTAACGGCAAAAAAGATATCACATCTCTTGATTCTGTTTGAATCACGGAATGTGCAAAGTTGTTCATCTTTTTCATAATACTTTCTAAAACTTTTAACGTCTCTGTCATTTTTGCATCTATAAAGTTTATATCCCACACTTGCAAGCAATTGTTCTGGAGTCTTGTCAATGTCACGAATCTCTGGAGTGGCAATTCCGGCTTCCTTGTAAACAAAACCCTTAAACTCAAAAACCTTGGTTTGAGATACAATCTCATCAAAAAGTGAATGACTTGGAGCAAAGTTTTTTAGCAAGATACCCAAAAGTCTACCTTCTTCATCCAAAAGGCGTGGAAAAAGTGTTCTGCAAAGTTTTGCAAAATCTTCTCCATACACTTTCTTTATTTTCTTAAGTTCTCCGTCCATAAACTATCCAAAAAACCTTTTTAACCAATATTCTTCGCCGTCTTTTTTCACACAAAGCAAGTCTTTATGTTCTCTTGAATCGATTTTTCTGCCATATGGTTCATCAAGTGCACCAAACTGAAGTTTGGTTGAATATTCAACATATGATTCATCCAAAAGGCAAGGATTCACCATCAAAACATCTCCGGCAACAACTTCCTTTTCTAAGTCGAAAAACTTGATTTTAAAAACATATTGTTTTTTTGTTTTAACATGCTCAAGTGTATAAACTCTATCTGAAACATTAATAACAACAAGTTCTTCCATAATTTCACCTCTAATTTTATGATAGCATATTTTTTTGCGATTATCAATAATTTCATAATCAAAACAACAACCAGAAGTGCTTATTTTTCTTTGTTTTGCTCTGTCTCCTTCAATTTTGTTTTACAAATGAAAAAATTTTCTTTATTATGTAATTATCAAATATAAGGATTAACAAATATGGCAATTAGAGAAACTTTAGATAAAATTAAAAAATCTATACAAGACAAAATCGACGAAACCAAGCTTGATTTTGCAATGAGAAGGTCGGCTTCTGGTGGAACTGCCTTTTCAAAAACAGACGAAAAACAACTTATGCAGCTTATTGAATCATATTTATCTGGAAACATGAAACCAGATGAAATGATGACTTTTATCAACTTAACAAAGAAATATTTTTATCACACAAAAGGTCTTGATCCAACAACTGAGCTTCCAAGAACTATTATCGAACCATTAACAAAAAATGACCCATCAACTGGCGAAACTCAGGTTGACGCATCAACAATTGCAGCATACAACAGAGCTAGAAATGTTTTCATTATCAATGAGCCAACATTTAAAAAGTGTTTAGATTCAATCAAAGACTCTAACAAGTCATATTTGATGGATATTATCAATTTCACAGGTCATGAACTCACCCACTTTGACCAACACCTTGCAAGTGAAGGCTTTGAAAGTCTTCCGCCTGAAAAGCAACGTGACTTTGATAAAAAAACATATGAAGTCATCAAGGATATTGAAGGCAGCTATGAAACCCAACTTGACGCTCAATCATTGCTTGATATGGACTCATTTATGGGCAAATACACAAAGTCAATGCAAGACTTCGGGTTCTCAATTGAACACTTTAAGCTCTTCCAAAAGGTTAGATATTTCAAATATACTTATGAACGTGACGCAAGAAACGGCGCTATTGACTTTTCGAAAGGTTTTATGGCTTTGATTGGAAATAGTGAATTTGCTTCAGACAAAGTTAAAGCTTGGGCTGAGAAAAATCAAGATGCAATCGGCAAGTTTGAACAACAAGAAATTATGATTGAAGATGAGATCATCAGCAAGAAAGAACATAAACTTTTAGACGATTATTATGCTTCAGTTGGAAAACAAGCCCTTGCAAAAATTGTTAATGACAATGAACATAAATCGTTCAACCTTAGCCAATCGCTTTTATACAAAAGATGCGTTGCTGAAATCATTGAACACTTCAGCTATAAAGAAAAAGAAGAATACTTAAAAGTGGCGATAGCAAGAAATTTGCCACAATTTGCAAACATAATTATCAAATCAATCAAAAAAGACCCTGAATACCTTGAAAATAATGTAAGACTCAAAGATATGTTAACAACAAGTCTTGCAAATGGTGAATTTGATATGGGCGCTGAAAAACCACCAATGAAAATCAATCATGGCAAAATTTATGGTGAGACTATTGATTATTCATTATTACTTTCAGAAGACAGACTTAGTTTTTGTGTAATGAGTTGTCTTGATAAAAACAACTATGGTGGTGCAAATAAGATTTCTTCACTCTTAAAAAATACCAGTTTTTCAAGCGAAAATATTTTAAAGCAAGCACAAACTATTGAGAAAAACAATCTTTATGGAAAAGAATACGCAATAAAAGCTTTGCTTGTGAATGTTTCATTTGAAGACTCTGTTAAACTTTTGGAAATTGCATCAAGAGAAAACCTTCCTACCCTAAAAAAGGAGCTTCTCACTCAACTCAACCAAATGCCTGAGTATCACTTAAACAGAGCCAAGGTTTTAAAGAACCTAACAATGTCTGAAGAAGAAACAAAATATAAAACCATTGACGAAATTATTTTAACTGGTTGCGCTGAATATTATGAAAAGTATTATTTTGATTCTTTCTTAAGTTCAGACAACAACCCACAAAAATCTGCTGCTATTCAAAAGGTTCGTGAATACTTTAAAACAATTTATAAACAAGAACTCAAAAAAGGTGGCAAAGCTCTTGAAAGTCAAATGCAACAAGACACTTCTATTCAAGACTTTTTGACCGGATATGAATTTGACTTTGACGTTGCAAAAAAGATTGCTGACAACCAACCTGCTTGTTTGTCATTATTAAAAGCCTTAAGCGATGGCTCAATAGTGATAAACGGACAAAAAGTTACACTTAATGACGATAACAAAATGAAACTTGCAAGACTTTTGGTTTCAACACTCAATCAAAAAGAATGGAATAGACAGTTTGCAGAACTTGAAGCAAAAGAGCAACAAGTTGAAGCTGTTAGAGAATAAAAAAAGAGTTGGAATATTTCCAACTCTTTTTTGTTTTAAACATAATTATTTTGATTCTTTTGTTTCAGTTATAGGAACAAGTGGTGTGCTTCTGTTTAATAACGCTGCAAAGAATGTTAACACCGTCGCAACTGAGTGTAATGGCAAATAAGATGTTGCATACTTAAAGTATGTTGTGCCAACAAACAACTTAACCTTTCTAGCTGAAAGTGAACGGCCATAACCCAAGAAGAATAAAATGATTGTAAGCGCAACCAAGATTGTTAAAATAATATTGATAACATACAAAACCTTATCGATTCTCTTGTTTTTAATAACTTTGCATGCACTCAAAATACAAAGCACGGAGTTCACAATCAAAATTGATAATGTAACAACCAACATGATTGCACCAATACCCCAAACATAGTCTTCAAAATTATACCAAAGGTTTACTTTTCCAACCAAATCAAACATTGTCATATCTGAAATACTCAAAACTGGAATGAGCATTAACAAAAGAGTTGTTAAAGCAAATCCACATAAAACTGAACTGCAAATTAGATATTTTTTATTCATAAATTTCTCCTTACATAAAAATATAATGACAATGGCGTTTTTTGTCAAACAAAATTATTAAAACGCTTTTTGGTTACTAAATTTCATAAGTATAAAACACTTCTTCATAACCTTTATCACACATCACAAAAGGCTGCGAAAAATCTTCAAGTTTGCCACCCCATTTTTCATAAACGGTTCTTGCTTTTTTGTTATCTTTCAAAACACCAATAACAAACTTTTCTGCTCCGTTTTCTTTTGCCCAATCAATGAATATATTTTTCATTTTTCCTGCAAGTCCATTCCCTTGAAAGTCTGGGTGAACATACAGTGCCTGCAAATCAGCATAACCCTGATTTCTAAAATATTCATAGTCAGACAAGATTCTACCAAGCATGATTGCAACGATTCTGCCGTCATCTTCAGCAACATATGCTATGCCTTCATGGTTGTTATAATAAATACTATCAAAGTTTTCAATCTTATATTTTGCTCTTGACTCTCTATCCAAAAACACTTCTTCAGGAAAAATATGTTTGTATGCATCTCTCCAAACAAGATTGTTTAGCTCAACATATTGTTTTGCGTCTTTTGTTTCTGCCTTTCTGATAATAAAATCTTTCATACACTTACCCTTTAAATATTTTGGTTGATTCTTTCAATTATTTTTTTATAAACCGGAATCATGTATGGTTCATCTGACCTGCTTATAAGTTCATCAAATGTCAGCCAACCAATATTGCTATTTTCATCTTCTAGGATATGTATAGCATCACTTTCATCTGCTTCAAACAAATATGTTACATTGAGATGCTGATGAGCAGGAACATATTTTCCTTTCCTAACATGACTTTTTACAGGTAATATTTCAACCGAAATTGGCTGACCTTTTATAACATTAAATTGCTCAAGCGATGTTTCTTCTCTTGTTTCTTTTTGAGCAACATACAGCATATCATCATCACCATCTGCGTGACCACCAACCCAACTCCAAGACTTATAAATATTATGATATATACACAATACCTTGGTGTGGGTTTTATTTATCACAAATGCCGATGAAGTTAAGTGACAAAACTTATTTTCTCTTGTTAAAATATCACCAAAAATTTCTTCTGCTTCTATAATCAACTTAACATCTTCTTTTTCTTGCTCATTATAAGGAACATAACTTTTTAACATTTCTATTGTTTTACTCATATCAAATTTCTCCAAATAGTTTATTGTTTTTTAAATAATCTAACAGTTTCAATAATATTATTTTCAAAGTTAGAAATCTTCCAATTATATTCGTTTTCTATACTTAAATCTTCAGCAATAAAAATTCTCATTTGCTGAGATTTCCCTTCAAAATTATATGTGAT
>JAZODG010000041.1:0-5998 GCA_045596905.1 Clostridia bacterium | reverse complement strand
CAAAATTGTTATGCCAAAGCATACAACAATTATACCAGCACAAACTGCAACAATTATCCACCATTCAGCTGGAGCAAATTCGCCAGTTTCTGGGTCAGTGAGCATTCCAATAATTGCAACAATAACAGCCCAAAACCAGCTTAAAAAAGACAAAAGACATGTGCTTGTGAACATCTTTCCTTTATGTGGTTTAAAAACCTTTACAACCTTTTCATCGGCGTCTAAAATTGGCTCAAAAATCTTTTCCATAATTTTTCTCCCTGATTCTATTATATCATTTTTTGTTATAAAAGTACACAAAATTATGTTATAATTTCATGGTAGGCTCAATCCTACGAAAAGTAGGTTTACATAGCGTCTCAACAACCTATATAATGCTTGTGTAGGGGGTAACTATGATAAACGAAGAAAGAATCAAGATTCAGGGTAATGATGTCATTTTGGGTGCAACAATCGCTTGCTCAAATGAAGCATTAATTGAACACTCAAAAACAGGAAAGAAAATGCCACTTATTTTGCTTATTGCTGGCACTGGAAGTTTGGATAGAGATGGCAATTCAATGATTATGAAAACTAATGTTTATAAAGAACTTTCAGACTTCTTTGCCGAAAATGGATATGCGTGTGTTAGGTATGACAAACGTGGAACACACGAAAGCAAGGGCAAACTCATGTCAATGTCACTCACAACATTAACAGATGATGCGAAAACAGTTATTGAACACTGCAAGAGCTTTCCTTATGTTGATGAAAATGATATTATTGTTTGTGGTCATAGTGAAGGTGCAATGATTGCAACACTGTTAACTGAGAAAACAGACCTTAGCAAAATTATTTTGCTTGGTGGCGCAGCAATGTCTCTTAAAGATGCAATGTATTATCAAATCAATAAAATGATGGCTGAAGCAAGCGAAGGCAAGGGCTTCACATATTGGATGTTAAGAAAAGCATTAAAAGGCGAAAAAGCAACAAAGCAAATTGAAGGAATGTTTGAAAAGGCAGAGAGAAGCAAAAAGAACTGGATGTTCTATCGTGGTTCATTTATGCCGACAAAGTATGTTAAAGAACATAACCAAATGACAGCTGATGCATATCTTGAAATTTTGAAAAGATATAAAGGTCAAATTCTTGCACTCACAGGAACTGCTGACCTTCAAGCAGACCACACAAAACTTTCGCTTCTTGATGGAATGCCAAATGCAACAACATTTGCACCAGAAGGTGTAAACCATATGATGAGAAGGGTTGAAGGCAAGAACTCAATGCTTGATGTGATGAAACAGTATAAAATGCAAATCAAGAAAAAACAGCCACTTGATAAAGATGCTCTTGAATATATTGTGTCATGGCTTAGTAAATTCAAGATGGAAAAAACGCAAATATCAAGCAAAGAAAAACAAAAAATATTGATAGAGAAGTCAAAAACAGCAGAAACACATATCCAAGAAAAGGAGTAATGTATGGATTTAGAAAAGGTTGGAAAATTCATTCGTGACAAACGAAAAGATAAAAATCTCACACAGCTTGAACTTGCTGAGAAAATTTTTGTTAGTGAAAAAACCATTTCAAAGTGGGAAACAGGAAAAGGTTTTCCAGACACAAGCTTAATGATTCCACTTTGTGAAGTTTTGGAGATTACTGCAAACGAACTTCTTTCAGGCGAAGAAATCAAAGACGATAAAACATATAAGGAAATGGCAGAAAAAAATCTTATTGAACTTAAAGATAAGCAATCAAAAATCAATAAAACCTTGCTTAACCTGGAATACTTTATTATTATTTCGTCGCTTGCTGTGTTTCTTGGTTGCACTATGCTTGCGGCGTATTTAAATATTCCAGTCTACTTAAGAGTTATTATAATTGTTATAGGTGTATTAAACATGGTTGTAATGTTTAGTGCGTGCATTGTTATTGAAACAAAAGTAGGGTTCTATGAGTGTGGCAAATGTGGACACAAGTATATTCCAACATATGGTCAGTCACTTAATTCGATGCATATGGGCAGAACAAAATATATGAAATGCCCAAAGTGTCATAAGCGTTCTTGGAGCAAAAAAGTAATAGATTAAAAGTCAGGCAAAACGTCTGATTTTTATTTTGAAAAAGTATTGATATAAGAGTTGTTTTGTGGTAAAATAACTGGGCAAAAAGGAGATTTATTATGAATAAACATACTCTTGGAAGATTTATATCAACAATTATTGGCGCAGGTGCAATCGCCGTTAGTTTTGCTGCAGGAACACCAGAAGTTGTTTTTCCAGCACTTGCAATTGGCACAACCGGAATAGTTTTTACAACCGTGTTAACACAAGAAACTTCTGCCGATAGAAAAAAGAGAGAAAATAAAAAATTTATGAGAATGGCATCACAAGAAGAACCTGAAAAAGAAATGAAGCCTGTTGAAGTTTATGAAAAACTTAAGGCTGGTTCACCACAAGCATCATTTAAGGGGGTTCATTCTAGACAAGTGGTTAGTGAATCAGGTGCTAGATGGAATGAAACTACAATAGAAGGCAAAGATGGTGAATGTTTGATTATCGGTGAATGTTTAGATAAAGGACCAATCGTTATTCCAGATGACCAGCCACAAGCAGAACCAGGAATGTAGGAGAGAAATATGGAACAATATAATCAAATATTAACATTAGAAGACGGCATTGAATTTTTAAAGTCTCAGTTTGATAAAAATGCAAGTATTCAAGTTACTGATGGGTTTAGAAGTGCTGAAAACGAAGCATCAAGCTTTTCATTCATAATTTCTGCTAAAGGATTGCATGATGGTGCGTTGTATGCTGGTGACGCATTGTTTGGAAATTTTCATTCAATGGTTGCAGTTCGTCCTTATGGCTCAGATGAAACAGAATATTTTGAGTTTAAAAAACCATATGCAATGTTTATGATGGACAAAATCAGAGAAAGAATCGCTGCAGGTGATGATAGCATCACTATTGATGATTATGCAGACGATTTCAATATATGGGTTAAGCAAGAATATGATAAGCAAATTGAAGAAGTTGAAAAAGAATATTTTGACAATATCATTTATTTCAAAGACAGAGAAACTCCATCACAAAAAGGCGAATAGGATAACATTATAAAAATAAGACTATAGGAAAAGGAGAGTAATTATGAAACCACCATATACAAGAGAGGATGTTCAAAAATTTTTATTTGACCGTAAGATTCTTTGGAACGGCGTTAGAAAAAACGAAAATGAAAAAGCATGGAATAATGACATTAAGGCAGATGTGCAATATTTTGATGAAAATGGATACACTCCAGCAGAAGTTGTTTTGGTTATTGATCAACTCACATTTAAAATTATTGCCGAAGAAATGGAGATTGATTATGAAGAAACAACTCCATACAGAACACTTATTGCAGATTATTCTTTTGAATGGATTAGTGAACTCTTGAAAAAATCTCCAGAAGATGCTCCAATGCTTAGACTTGTTGTTGAGAATAAAATGAAACAAATCAATGAACAAGCTGAAAGGGAAATTGCTCCACTTAAAGTAAAAATTGATAAGATTAAAGAAAAAGAAGAAGCAGATCTTGAAGAATGGAGAAAAGTTAGAAGATTGGCACTTTCTGTAGAAAGAAGCAAGAGCGAACCAACTGAAAAACATTAAAAAAACGAACCAGATGGTTCGTTTTTTTTGTGCATTATATTTCATTAATAAGTTTTTTGACTTCTTCAAATTTTTCTTTGTCAAAAACATAATTCTTTCGTGGTTTGACAAAGTTTTCACTTCCGCGTTTTTCGTGTGGATATCTTGGTATTAATTGGACATGATAGTGGTTGTTTGGTCCGTCACACATGGTGCACAAATATACACGTTCACAGCCATACACTTTGCAGATAATTTGCATTAATCTTTTTGAAAAATACATAATTTTTGCATTAATTTCATCTGGTGCTTCGCTCATATCGTGGTAATGCGTTATGGTTGAAATACACATGTGTCCGGCGGCTCTTGGGTTGGCGACAAATAAACATTCTATATCTTCATCTTTATATACAAGTTTGTCGGAAGCGTCACCATAATAAGCACCATTTGTTTCGGCGTTAAAACAGGTAGGGCAGATGCCCATATCGGTTAACTCTCCAGGTGAGAGTTTCAAAAGTTCTTCAGTTGTCATATTGGCTCCATGTTTTTTATTAGTTTCATTATAACACAAATAAAAAATTTTCAAAATTTGAAACTATAAAAATGTATAAATTTTAAATAATTTCTTTTTCTTGTGGTTTTAACCAGAATGAACACATTTTTTGATATTTATGTAAAATTTCTTTTTCAAAATTTTCATCTCTTTTGTCAAGACAATAAAGTGAATCTTCAAAATCAATCAATTCAACGGTTCTGGTTTGTTTGTCATAAAGCATGTTGTTTAGCGAAAAATCTAAAACGTAAATATGGTTTTCAAAAAGTTCGTCAAGACGCTCTTTTATTTGCTTCATTATATGTTCTTTTTCTTCTTGTGTTAAAACCAAAGCTCTTGAAACCATATAAGGATAAAGGTCTTGCATATTCTTATGGTTTTTAAGAATATATCCAACGCAAAAACCATTTGAATAAACTAATCCTTGAGTAAGAGTTGAAAGTTTGACTTTATCTTGTCGTGCGATCATTTTTTTGATGTGCTCAATTCTTGTTGGTTCACCATTATAAAGTATTTGTGCAATATCTTTTCTGATTTCAATTTCTCTTGTTATATCACCAAGTTTATCCAGCTGTACTTTTCTGTCTTTTTGTTCAAAACAGTCAAAAAAGTCTTTGTAATTAAACTTAAAAAGTGTGTCTTCATCAAGTTTAACAACCAAACCAAAACACCCGTTTCCAAGGTGTTTGCAGCCGTTAATTATGGTTTGAACTTCTTGTGGAGTCATATTTAAAATAATCATACAAAAATTATATCACAATCATCTCCAGTGTCAATAGTCACAAAAAAAAAGAAGGCCTATATTAGGGCTTTCTTTTTAATTATTGTTTTTCAATATTATTTTCATTTACAGTTTCATTTTCATTAAGTTCAAAACCATATTTTTTCAAAAATGCAATTTGTTCTTTTTTTGGCAAGGCAAGGAACATTTCTTCAAATTCGCTCACAATAGAATCTACTCTTGCTTGAGCAGATTGAATTTTTGCATTATATTCTGCAATTTCTTGTGCAATCCCTTCAAGTCTATCTTTTTCTTTTTCAAAACACTTGTTTCTAATGCCATATAAGTTGCAAGATGTTCCATCAGCAAAGTGTGCGATAATGCCTGTGAATTTTGAATTTTCTTTTGGCTGATAACTAAACCCAACAAAATTTCTTCCGTTCACGGCTGTATCATCTGAAATTTTGAAAAAACCTTCGCAATAAAAATCACCAAGTTTTTCTCTTGAAAGGTGATAGATTGGTTCAAAAGGGTAAGTCATAAAATTCATTGGCTTTGTGAGTTGAATAGATTCACCACCAACCAAATTTGCAATCAAACTGATTCCTTTGTCTAATTTTTGGGATAAAAAAGCATTAACATTGTTTGGATTTTCAATGGCTTTAACATTTTCTTCTAAATAACTAAACATTATTCATAACCTCATTTATATTTTGTAAAGAGATTGTAGCACAACTAAAAAGAATTTTCAATATGATATAGCAAGTTTATTGATGTTTTATTTGTGGTTGATTAATAATCTTTACAAAACAAAAGGAAACTCAATGATTTGAGTTTCCTTTATTTGGTGCGGATGAAGGGACTTGAACCCCCAAGCCGGAAGCACTAGATCCTAAGTCTAGCGTGTTTGCCAATTTCACCACATCCGCTTAAAGTTAAAAAATAAAAGAGTATTGCTACTCTTTTATCTTTTGGTGGCTCATCCGAGATTCGAACTCGGGACCCCTTGATTAAAAGTCAAGTGCTCTACCGGCTGAGCTAATGAACCATAGTAAGTGTTTTGGTTTGTATGGTTTTCCTTCCATATATTTCAAACGCCGGTAGAGTAAACTC
>JAZODG010000040.1:0-29121 GCA_045596905.1 Clostridia bacterium | reverse complement strand
ATAGTTTCCACACACTTCGCAAAATTTAATTTTTGCCTTAACCCCAAGCAAACTTTCAACAAAGCCTTGAACTTGTTCATCACTTGCCTTGATTATTGAATAAGCATATCTTTCAGCAGTTTTTCTGCCCACACTTGGAAGCTTTGAAAACTCATTGACAAGTCTTGCAATTGGCTCAATTTGATTGATATCCACTAAATAAGACCCCCAAATGCGCCCATTTTTTGAGCCTTGTCATCTTCTGCTTTTGACTTTGCATCGTTGTATGCAGCAACAATCAAATCTTCAAGCATTTCAACATCATCACTATCAACAACTGATGGGTCGATTTTAATGCTTTGCATTTCAAATGCACCTGTAAGTTCAACCTTAACAAGTCCACCACTAGCACTGCCTTCATAAACACTGTTATCAAGTTCTTCTTTTGCTTTCAATGCATCTTGTTGCATTTTTTGTGCTTGACGCATCATGGCTTGCATATTGCCGCCACCAAATCCACCGAATCCACCAAAATTCTTTCCCATAATAATTCTCCTTTAATAGCCTATATTATAACTAATTTTTATTAATTTCAAAATACTTTTATTCAATTTTAAGTTTTCCACCCAGCATTTCATTAAGTTCCTGAACCGGGTCTCTTTTTTGTTCTTCTTTATAAACTCTATAGCTCAAACCTTTGCTGTCAAAGAACTGCTTGAGTTCCAAACATACTTGTTCGCTATCAGAAATCTCATCTTCGCCAGATGGATAAATAACAACCACACTTCCTTCTTTTTCAAGTTTCGAAATCTGCCTACACACCATAAGAGTTGCCATTTTTCGATTAACTCTCAAACTTCCAAGAAGCTCTCCAAGAAGTTTTGTTCCATCAAACTCTTCTTGCGCCTTTGGTTCTTGTTCTCTTTCAAAAATTGCCATTGGCTCAGTTTTAACTTCTTGTAGTGTCTGTTTTTTTATCTCAACAATCTCTGCTTTGATTTCTTCAATCTTTAGATTTGAGCCCTTATCTGGGAAATTTCTTAACAATCTCCTCAAGTGCTTCAACTCTCTTTATAAGAGATGTTTCATTAATAATCTTTATTGTTGCAGTTTCAAGAACAATTCTTGGCTCTGCACTATAACGAAGTTCTTGTTCAACAGAACTCAAAACTTCAATAGCTTTCAAAATTTCAGCATAGTTTTCTTCAGTTGCTTGTTTTTGCATAGCTTCATAAACGTCATCACGAACAACAACAATATCTCTAGATTTGTCGCCAAGTGAATAAACCAACAACAAATCTCTAAAGTATGCAATAAGGTCATTTGAGAACACCAGTGGAGTTTTTCCAAGTGACAACACCTTATCAAGCTCAACAAGAGCAAGTCCTGTGTTTTTGCTTAAAATTTTATCTGCCATACTTATAAGTGTTTCTCTTTCAGACACACCAAGAACTGTTAAAACCTTTTCATAAGTGAGTTGGTCGCCAGCAAATGAAACACATCTGTCTGCAATAGAAAGCATATCTCTAACACTGCCTTCACCTGCTCTAACAATAACGTTTATTGCTTGTTCGTCATACTTAACACCTTCATCGTCCAAAACCTTTTTTAAGTGGTTTGTTAAAACTTCAAGCGACACAAGTCTAAAGTCAAATCTCAAACATCTTGAAAGTATTGTTGCAGGAAGTTTGTGAACTTCAGTTGTTGCAAGAATAAATATTGTGTGTTTTGGTGGCTCTTCAAGAGTTTTGAGAAGTGCATTAAACGCACTGGTTGACAGCATGTGAACTTCGTCAATAATATACACTTTATATTTTCCAACAACAGGTGGATATTTGATTTTTTCACGAAGGTCTCTGATTTCGTCAACACCATTGTTTGATGCAGCATCGATTTCCAAAACATCAATATTTGTGCCATCAAGTGCCTTGCAGGTTTCACACTCTAAACATGGAGAACCAGTTTTGGAGTTTGTGCAGTTGATTGCCTTTGCAAATATTTTTGCAGTGCTGGTTTTTCCTGTTCCCCTGCTACCTGTGAACAAATACGCATGAGAAATCTTGTCATACTTAATTTGATTGACAAGTGTTTTAACAATATGGTCTTGACCAATAACTTCTTCAAATGTTCTTGGTCTATATTTTCTGTAAAGCGCTAAATACATCTTCGTCTCCTTATTTTAGCTTTCCTTTGATTCTTTGAATCGTATTGTCAATTGACTTAACATCTTTGTTTAATGTCTTTGCAATTTCAGATTGAGATTCTCCATTAAGTCTCAAATACAAAACTTGTTTTTCAAACTCACTGAGCGTGGTATTGCAAATACCCATTTGCTCTTTGGTTTTTTCTTTTTCCAAAATAATTTCCAACGGGTCATTAACAGTTGTTCTATCTGGAAAGATTTCAAGTGTTTGCATTTCGTCGCCATTTTCGTTTACACCATAAATAGTCTTAGCTTCATTGAGTGCCTTGTTTTTAAGTGTGTTTGCATGTCTTATTGAATCAATAATTTGTCTGTGAATACATTTTTTTGCAAACGCATCAAACTTTGGTTCAAACAGGCTTTCGCCTTTATAATTTTTGCACGCTTCCAAAAGCCCAATCACGCCTTCTTGAAACAAGTCTTCAGTTGTGCCACCAATGATATAATACCTTCTGCACGAACTTGCAATATAGCCCGTATAGTCTTGCACAACCCTAACAATATCTTTTGAGTCAAAATTGCTCATATCTTACATCCTTTGTCTTACTGCTTCATATAACACAATACCAGCGCTAACACTAGCATTGAGTGAGTTAACTTTTCCAAACATTGGAATCGAAACAATGCCATCGCAAAGTTTTCTTGTTAACTGTTTAACACCTGTACCTTCGCCACCAACCACGATAGCAATATCGCCCTTAAGGTTTGTTTTATGCATAGGAGCTCCGTCCATATCAGCTGCATAAACCCAAATGTTTTCTTTTTTCATTTCTTCAATAGCTTGGTTAAGGTTTGAAACCTTGATAACTGGCATATAAGCTGTTGCACCAGCAGAAGTTCTGATAACTGTTTCATTAACTGTTGCACTTCTTCTGTTTGGAATAATAACACCTGTTGCACCAGCACATTCAGCAACCCTGATAACCGAACCAAGGTTGTGTGGATCCAAAACTTCATCAAGCACAACAAACAAAATGTCTTTATTTTCTTGTTTGGTTTGTCTGATTACAGTTTTAAGGTCTGCGTATTTAAAATCGCTATAGATTGCAATAACGCCTTGATGATGACCGGTTTCACTAACCTTATCAAGGGCTCTTCTGTCAGCAAACTCAACTTTTAAACCTTTGTCTCTTGCAAGTTTTTGAATGTTTCTAAGGTCTGCATCTGTTGTGCCATTCACAATCATAACCTTTTCAATATTTTCACCAGAGTTGATAAGTTCCTTAACTGGGTTCTTTCCTTCTGCTTTCATTTTCTATCCCCTTATATATCCAAATTTAGTTCTTCTAAAGATTTTTCTAAAATAAAGTTTAATCTTTCGTCTTGACCTGAAAGATACAGATATCCAACCACAGCTTCAAGTGCTGTCGCATAGATATATTCATTATAACTAAAGTTCTTTGCCTTGGTGTGAATGTGAGTGTTTCTTGCACGTCTTGCAATATCTGACTCAAGTTCAGTTAACTCCCCTTCAATCTTTTTAAAGGTTCTAAACTGTGCACCAGCCTGAACAACCGATGACACAAGCTTGTTCATTTTATTAACTTTAACACCATACTTTAATGCAATCTCTCTTCTCACAAAAAGTGTCTGAACACTATCACCAATCATTGCAAGAACCAAAGGTTGCATTTGAACTATTTGTTTATCTTCAATTTTTTCATTAATCATAACCACATTCTCTCTATTTTATTATATCATCAATTATACCATTTAGCAAGACAATTGAAAATATGAATGTTTGTTAAAACAAAAAAACACTCTCTTCAGAGAGTGTTCTATTCTTTATTCTTCGCCTGGTTGAGATGGTTTGACCCTTTTTGCCGATTCTTCTGCATACACTTGTTTAATGGCTTCCATAGAAAATCCAAAAATCTTTATTTTCTTTTTTGAATCACACATTCCACAAACAATGTGTTTTGGACTAGCCCCAGAAATTGCACCCATAAACCCAGTGCCAATTGCGATGCTAGAAATTTCTTCTTCATCAGGAACCGGAATATTATCAAAACAAAGTCTTGTGTTTTCCCACTGTTCTTCAGGCGTTCCCCAGCCTGCTTCTAATGAGTGAGTGACAAGCGCGTGAAAAACAACGCCATTAATCTCTTTTGAAAACACCGTTCCAATCGGATTTCTGCCCGGTTTCAAAAGTTCTGGCCAGCCCATTTGAATAACTGCACCATCAAAACCACCACCAACTACACCTTCAGCATTGATTGAAAATGCAATATGTTTTGCGTCTGATTTAAAAATATCACCTTTAGCTGTGTTTACTATCATAATTTATCTCCCTTATAGCTAAATTATATCATTTTTTAGGCGTTTGTCAATGACCACTTTTTGATTATTTATTTTCCAAAAACTTCATACATTTCACAAAGCACGCAATCTGATTTTCATCCATTTCACCAGAATCAACCATGCTTTGAAGGGTTTGAATAGAAAACCATTTTGCTTCAGAAAGTTCTTCTTTTTGAATATCAAGTTTTTCTGCATCAAAATCCATTTTTAAATAATACATTTTATAGCATACTGTTCCGTCAAATCCTTCACTAAACACTGTGAGTTGGTCTTCTGTTATATCAAGACCAAGTTCTTCTTTCACTTCCGTGATTGCACCTTGAATTGGTGTTTCGCCGGCTTTTGGGTGACCACCAGTCACGCCCCAGTTTCCACCTTTTCTTGGAACACGTTTTTGCATTAAAAAATCGCCGTTGCTGTTTTGAATAGAAATAATAACTTGCATGGCATATCTTCCTTCTGGAAGCTTGTCGCCTTTGTAATAAGTTTCGCCTGTTGGCTGACTATTTTCGTTATAACATTCTCTCAATTCTCTTTCCATAATTTCACTCCCTGAAAATATTGTAACACATTTAAAATTTGTTAACAATAAAAAGAATCTATTGTTACATAAAACCCCAAAATTTGCACAAAATATTAACATATGAAGCACCAAAAAGCAATTTTCTCAGTTTTTTATATGTTTTTATCATTATTTTTTATAGGTTTTGCAGTTTTTCAAAACACTTATTGCCATGCCGTCACCGAACTTGCATCAACAGACACCGTTCCAAGTCGAAACTATACCGTCGTCATTGATCCCGGTCACGGTGGCTCTGACCCCGGCTCTATAGGATATAAAACCAAAGTACATGAAGCTGACCTGAATCTCAAACTTTCACTACTCTTAAAACATAAGCTTGAAAAAGCCGGAATCAATGTCGTCATGACTAGGGATAATGAAAACGCCATGCTTGAAGGTTCTGGCAAAAAATGGAAACGAAAAGACATGGAACTTCGAAGGGCTTTGATTGAAAAGACCCGACCAAACATGGTGATAAGTCTTCACCAGAACTCTTACACAAATCATTCGCTTCGTGGCGCACAAGTTTTTTATGACAAAACAAGCGACATAAGCAAAACCATTGCTGATTATATTCAAGAACAATTTAAACAAAACCTAGACAAGAGCATCAAAGCAACCAGTCCTGGGGATTACTTTATGTTAAAGTGTTCTGCAGCCCCTTCAGTTATTGTTGAATGTGGATTTCTATCAAATGCAGACGAAGAAAAACTTTTGCAAACCGATGACTATCAAGAAAAAATTATCGATTCAATTTATAAAGGCATTGTAAACTTCTTGCAAATAAAATAACCTTGACCAACAGCAGTCAAGGTTTTCTTTTTGTTTTATTTAAAGCAATTTACAAAGCGAAAGTTTTGTGCTATCATATGCGTATGGAATTACAACAAATTGAAAAAAACAAACAAGAGTTCTTGCAAATAGCAAGAGAAAATATAAAAAGAGAAGGTATTGAAAACCTTTTGGCGTGGCTTGAAACCACTGACTTTTTTGAATGCCCTGCAAGTGCAAAATTTCACTCTGCAGAAGCCGGTGGTTTATGTTTCCATTCGCTCAATGTTTACAAACGTCTTTTGAAACTTGCAACAGATGAATGGGGCGAAGATAATATTAACCTTGAATCAATAACAATCTCTGCACTCTTTCATGATGTGTGCAAATGTTATTTTTATAAGGTTGAAATGAGAAACGTTAAAGAAAACGGCGAATGGGTTCAAAAACCTTATTATGCTGTTGATGACCAACTTCCATACGGCCACGGCGAAAAGTCGGTTTATATGGTAAACGGATACTTAAGGCTCACCCGTGAAGAAGCCCTTGCAATCAACTGGCATATGGGTGGCTTTGATAGAAGAGTTATCGGTGGCGATATGCAAATCTCAAACGCATATTACAAATACCCACTCTGCACACTTTTGCATATTGCAGATATTATGGCAACATACCTAGATGAATCTAGACCAAACTAAAGGAGAAACAAATGGATAGCGTAAAAATTGCAAACCTATTATTTCCAAATACAAAATATACCGTAGAAGAAATTGAAAAGAAATATAAAAAGAGAAATATTTCAGAAAACCAAGTTGTATCAAGATATGCACCAAGTCCAACAGGTTATATGCATATTGGAAACTTCTTTCAAATGTTTATTTCATACAATTTAACAAGAGTTACTGACGGAACTTTCTTTTTGAGAATCGAAGACACTGATGCAAAAAGAGAAAAACAAGACGCAACAAAAGTTATTTATGATATCTTAGACAGATTCAACATCAAACCTGATGAATATCAAACACTTGACGGCAAAGACATTGGTGAATATGGTCCATATGTTCAAAGCCAAAGAGCTGACATTTATGCAGTTTATGCAAAAAAACTCATCAGTGAAGGTAAAGCATTCCCATGTTTTTGCAAAAAGACCGAAGGCAAAGAAGACGTTTTGAAACTTCGTGAAGAAAAGTTTGCTGAAGATGACGAAAAAGAATATGACCCATGCCGTGATTTGTCTTATGAACAAGTAAAGGCAAATCTTGACGCAGGAATGCCTTTTGCAATCAGACTTAAAACAAAAAATGACGGAACTCAAAGAATCAAATTCTTCGACCTTATTAAAGGCGAAATTGAAGCAAAAGCAAACGCAAAAGACTTCATTATCTTAAAGACTGACGGAATCCCACCATATGCATTTGCTCATGCTATTGATGACACATTAATGGGCACAACAATCGTTGTTCGTGGCGAAGAATATATTAGTTCAGTTCCAGCTCACATTGAGCTTTTCGAAGCTCTTGGTTTTGACCTTATCACATATTGTCACAACCCACTCATCTGCAAGATTGGCGACAACGGAAACAGAAGAAAGATTTCAAAACGTTATGACCCAGAAGCAGATATGCGTTTCTATTTTGAAGAAGGTTATCCAACAACAAGTGTTCTTGAATATCTTTTAAATATCATCAACTCTGGCTTTGAGTCATGGAGAAATGCAAACCCTGACAAGCATTGGACAGACTTCAAGTTTGGCGTTAACGACATCACAACCGTTGCTCCAATCTTTGACCTTGTGAAACTCTCTGACGTTTCAAAAAATGTTGTTTCAAAAATGACAGCTGAAGAAGTTTATAACAACACCCTTGCTTGGGCTGAAGAATATAACACAGACTTTGCTGCATACCTTAAAAACAACAAAGACTATGCTGTTCAAGTTTTGAATATTGACAGAGAAACTCCAAAGCCAAGAAAAGATATCTTCAAATGGAGCATGGTTCAAGAATATTTTGACTATATGTTTGACGAACCAAAAACCAGCGAACTTGCTGAAGAAGACAAAGCAACCTTTGTTGAGTTTATTTCAGAATATAGCAAAGGCTATAAGGTTGAAGAAACCAAGGAAGAATGGTTTGCAAACGTAAAAGCCGTTGCAGAAAAACTTGGTTATGCAACTGACAACAAACTCTATAAAGCTAACCCTGAAGCATATAAAGGCAACACTGCAAAGGCTTGCGAATTTGTTAGACTTGCACTCACCGGCAGAAAGAACTCTCCTGACCTTTATGAAATTATGAAGATTTTAGGAAACGAAAAAGTTGCTGAAAGATTCCAAGCCGTTTTAAATTAATTATCAAAAAGATACAAATACTAAAATAGTAGATTTGTATCTTTTTATTTTGTTTTACTATTTACATAAAAATGCTATAATATAATCACTTAAACAAAGGAGTCTTCTTATGAAGAAAAACAAATTTTCGATTTTCAAATCACTGATAATAGTGTTTTTATTATTGCCATGCCTAGTTTTATTTTCGGCATGTTCAACCTCTGGCAAAAGTGCATATGAACTAGCCGTTGAACAAGGTTTTGTTGGAACACTTGACGAATGGCTTGATTCTTTAAAAGGAGCTGACGGAGCAGACGGCAACGACGGAGCCAACGGCACAAATGGAACAAACGGTTCAGATGCAACAACCGAAACCACTTATCAAATGTATTTAAAAGCAAAAGAGCTTGGCGAATTTGACGGCGAATATATCACATTTTTAAGAGACGTTTTAAAGATAAAAGAAACCGACGAAGGCATGGTTGCAAACAACTGCCTTCCAAGCATTGTGAGTGTTTATTCTTCAAGCGATTCTGGTTCATCTTCAGGCACCGGTGTTATTTATAAACTTGACGCTTCTGGAAATGCATATATCGTCACAAACTATCATGTAACCTATTCACAAACCGACGGAGCTGTTTTTGAAAACTTCAGTTTAAACTTTTATGGCAATTCAACAAGCAAAGCCTTCCCTGCAACTTTTGTTGGTGGCTCAAAAACATATGACCTTGCTGTTTTGTATGTTGAAGCAAACCAAGTGTTTGCAGACTATGGCGCAAAAGCCGTAACCATTAACACAGACGACGTTTTAATGGGTTCAGACTGCTACGCAATCGGAAACGCAAATGCCCAAGGTATAAGCATCACATCTGGTTGCATTAGTGTTGACAGTGAACTTAGACAAAGCTCTTCTGGTGGATATATGTGCAAACACAGATTCATTCGCCATGACGCATACACAACCAACGGAAACAGTGGTGGTGGTTTATTCAATTCAAATGGAGAACTTGTTGGCGTAACAAATGGTGGGCTTTCAGCATCATCAACAGGTGGACAAGCAAACATGATTAAGTTCGCTATTCCAGCAAGTATTGTTAAAGGCGTTGCCGACAACATTATCGCAAACTGCGCAGGAAATGCATCAACCACAATTTCAACATTTATCTTTGGCTTTGGTTATTACTCTGCTGACTCATCTATCAACACCGAAGACATTGTAACAATCACTGAAGTTGTTAAAATCGATGCCGTAAACAGTTCAATAATTGACATTTCAAAAAATATGAGAGTTGGCGACACAATTGTTTCACTATCTCTCACTGACACCAACGGAAC
This sequence comes from Clostridia bacterium, assembly GCA_045596905.1. Lineage (GTDB taxonomy): Bacteria > Bacillota > Clostridia > Christensenellales > UBA1242 > RGIG1681. Next base: position 19,644 of record JAZODG010000040.1, on the reverse strand, counting down.
AATCACAAAAGATGTTTCAAGACTTCATCATGTTGAAGACTTCTTGCTCTTAGCAAAATCTTCACACACTCTAAAACTAACACTTTCAAGAGCCGGGGAAGCTGAAAATATAATCGTTGAGCTAGATTTGAGCACTTTTGAAGAAGCAGTTATCATTTAAAAAGACTAGATTTTTCTAGTCTTTTTTGTCTTACAAAAAATTTTATTTGATAAATTTAAAAAATAATGTTGACAAAAATTTCATTTTATATTATATTATTAACGTTAACGCGAAAGCGACAATCTGGCGGCATAGCTCAGTTGGCTAGAGCGATCGGTTCATACCCGGCAGGTCATAGGTTCAAATCCTATTGCCGCTACCATATATTTGGCCCCATCGTCAAGCGGTTAAGACATCACCCTTTCACGGTGAAGTCAGCGGTTCGAATCCGCTTGGGGTCACCAATCTAAACTCAACCTTCGGGTTGAGTTTTTTTGTGTTTAATATTTGTTTTTGTTTTGAAAATCTTCATGAGTTTTATATAATAACACTATAATCACACTCAAGGAGCATCGTATGAAAATTTTTGTTGCATCAGACATTCATGGCTCAAGCCATTATATGAAAAAATTTGCTAAACTTATTGAATCAGAAAACCCAGACCAAATCATTTTGCTTGGTGACCTTTATTATCACGGACCAAGAAACAAGTTTCCAAAAAAATATAACCCAAAGTTGGTTTCTGAAATTTTGAATAGTTACAAATCAAAAATCATCTGCGTTAAAGGAAATTGCGACGCAGAAGTTGACCAAATGATTTCTTCTTTTGAGATTCAAGATGAATATGACATAACCTTAAACAACAAGTCATTTTTGTTTATTCATGGACATCAACTTGATGCCAGAAATCTTCCAAAAAGAGACTTTATTTTTGCCGGCCACACCCACAATCCAGTAATCAATCGTGACCTTGCAAACGCAACCTACATTAACCCAGGTTCTCTTGCTCTTCCAAAAGGAATGTTCAAACAAAGTTATGCTGTGATTGAAGATAACAAAATCAATATTAAAGAACTTGGTGGAAAAGTTATTGACTCTATAAATTTTTAACAATAAAAAAACGACACTATTTTTAGTGCCGTTTTTGTTTTTATTGTTTTTGTTTACCTTTTGCTTGTTCAGCCATTTGTTGTGTGAAAAGCCATTCACCCATCCATGAATATTCTGCGCCACCATCAATAAGCTTTGACCAACCAAATCTATATGTGTTTGGTTCAGCATCAATCAATTGTTGATAAGCTGTGAGTGGGAATGATGCATTCTCTTTATATAAAAGTTCGCCAATAGTGCTTCTATCTTGGAACTTTTCATTAGCTTGTGGCCAAGGAACACAACCAATCAACTTGAGAGCTTCTGAAACATTCTTTTGCTCTGTGCTCATGTCTAAGTTTTCAGCTCTAACCAACACTTCTAAAACTTTTCTTGAGTGTGCAACTGCATCTTCCATTGTTGTTTCAGCAGATGTGTAATCAATAGTTTCAATTCTACTCAAATCTCTATAAAATTCTTCAAGCGAACCATATGGTGTAAGTGTTTCTAAATATTGTTTACCTTCATCGGTTTTAAGCCAATCTCTTTGTGCTTTATATTTTTCCATATAAATACCCCCTTTTGTTAAGTTTAGTATATCATGATTTTCACGTCAATACAATAAAATTCGCAAATTCGCCTTAAATTATTGCGAAATTTTATGAAAAACTTTGCTTTTTGTCGCAAATTTGACACTAACCCACAAATATGGTAAAATGAAATCAGGAGTTATTTTATGGACGACGCACAAAAAAAACTAGAACGACAATTTATGGCTGCTCAATATATTCAAAAAGTGAAACAGAAAGAATGGCTTTCAAAAGCCAAACTTCACATTCCACAATATGCAGCAGAATATTTATTTTATCAAAGACCAAGCTGTCTTTATGACATGCTGAAATTTAGTCCTAACCACGGCTTTATATATGACCCTGAAACATTGCTTGAAGGCATTGAAATGCTTATGAAAATTTTGGATAGCAAAGATTCAAAAGCAACCAACCCACACAGACTTCAACAACAATACCTTAGTTTTGCAGACGCAAAAACCAGAGTTGAGTATCTTCGAACATTTGCAGAGTATTTAGAGTTATATCCAATTATTGGCAACCAAATGATTGCCGACCTAAACGAAGTTGCAAAAACAACTGATGACCCTGACTTTCATGAAACCCTTGAACCAAGAATCAAGACTATAAAACACATGATGAAACAAGGTCAAGGCGATTCACCATACGAAAGACAATAAGAGCTTAAAATTTTTAAGCTCTTTTTATTTTGTTTTTCAAATCCGTTTTTTGGTACACCAGCTGTGATATTATGTAATTGTTAAGGAGGAACACTTATGGGTATTATTGATTTGATTATGGGTTGGGGTTGCATTTCTGAAGAAACTCCAGTAAACGAAAAAGAGCTTGAATCACTTGAAAAAATTGACAAGAAAACAAAAACTGTAAACGCTTAAAAAGGAGAATGTTATGTCAAACAAAGAGATTAAAAAGAAAATCAAAAAACTTATTGATGCAGGAAAAATTAGTATTTCAAAACTTCAAAGATTGTTTTGGATTGGCTATTCACGTGCATCAAAAATTTTCGATTCATTGATTGATGCCGGGTGCGTTTTGATTGGAAGTGAATATAAACAATATTCTATCAATTCATCAAAAACCGAAAAGATTGAATCTATTATCTTCACAAACCTTCCAGTTTATCAAGAAAAATAACGTAATTTTCTGCTGAAATCTTTTTAGTATTATTTTTATTGTGCTATACTATTTTTAACAATAATTTTGGAGAGTTATATGGCAAGTGAAAAGAAAGGTTCAATTTTATATGTTTTAGAAATCTTAAAAAACTATTCTGATGAGAATCACCCACTCACCTATGAAATGATTATTGATAAACTTTATCATGGCTATGATATTGAAATTGAACGCAAAACCGTTGCAAGAGACGTTGCGATTCTCTCAGAGTTTGGCTATGATATCGTCAAAAAAGGCAATCGTGGACTATATCTAGGTTTCCGTGATTTTGAAGAAGGTGAAATACTTTTTTTGATTGACGCTATTTACTCATCAAGATTCATGCCTACAAAATATGCCAACGACCTTGTTGACAGACTCACCAAAAACATTAGCAATCACAAAAAAAAGAAGTTTAAATATCTTGAAAAGATTGACGATGGTGCAAGAACCGACAACAAAGAAATCTTCTGGACGATTGAAATCTTGAACGAAGCTATTGGAAAAGGCAAAAAGGTTGAGTTTCAATATGGAGCATATGACATCAACAAAAAACTCACACTTAAAGGCGATGGCAGAGTTTATAAAATTAATCCGTATTTTATGGTGAACAATAAAGGCAAATATTATCTAGTGTGCAACTATGATAAATATGATGATATTTCAAACTATAAAATTGACTGCATCTCAAATATAAAAATTATCGACGAAGACATAAAACCTATAAAGAGTCTTCCAAACAACGAAAACTTTTCAGTTAAAAACTATATAAAAGAACACATTTATATGGTGTTTGGAAAGTCTGTTAATGCATGCGTAAAAATTAAATCTGAAAGCAAAATAAATGATTTTATCGACTGGTTTGGAAAAGACGTTTCATTTGAAAGACAAGGTACTGACCTTGTTGCAAACCTAAAAGTTAATGAAGAATCCCTTATTTTCTGGGCACTTCAATACGGTCAATCAGTTGAAGTGTTGAAGCCTCTTGAAACCAGAAACAAAATCAAAGACATTTTAAAGACAATGATGTCTGCATATGAAGACTAAAAAGTTGTGGAACAAAGCCACAATTTTTTATTTTGTTGTCGCAAATGTTTTGAAATTTGTTAAAAGTATTTTATATTATTATTACAGGGTTGTTGATTATTTCAACCCAAACATATCATATACAAAGGAGGGGTTTATGGCATACTCATATGAAAAATCAAAAGACACAAAAAAGAAAACCTATAGCTATGAAAAAGATAATATGAAAGCCCAACAAGTAAAAAGAAAGCCTTACAGTTATGAAAAAGATCTTTCAAGAGAAGAAAAAGCAAAACTTAAACGCTCTTTCAAAAAATTATCTTTAACATGGATTATTGTTTTAATATTTTTGGCAATCGGCGTTGCTGGTGGATTCTTTGCCCAAAAATATGCGTTTCCAAATGACACCTATCAAATGGTTGCTTATTCAAACGGCAGCATCGACGTCACTATCGGCGCAGAAGAAGAACACAAAACATACACCGAACTTGGAGTTAAATGCATCACTTTTGGAAAAGACCTTTCAAGTGAATGCACTGTTAAATATTACTTTAGAACTGACCTATCACAAGAACAAGTTGAAGTTTCAAAAGTAGACGAAGCTGTTCCGGGAATGTATTATGCCGTATATACAACAACTTCTTCAAAATATAAAACCGTAACACTTATCAGAAATATTATGGTTTTAGGGGAGGAAGACTAATGGTTAAAAACAGAACAAGCAAACTCAAAACATCAATCTTTTCGTTTCTTGCATTGCTCTTAGGTCTTGCAATTGGCTTTGTTTCAAACATATTCTTCACACTTCCAAACTCATACGAAATCCCAACTAAGGTTGACGGACATTCTCACACTGTTGCCGTAACTGGAAAAGTTGATGCAAACGTTGTAAAATCAAGCGAACTTTCAATACATTTTTTGGAACTTGGAAACAAGTATACTGGCGACTGCACACTCATCAAGGTTGGCAACACCGAAATGCTTATTGACGCAGGTTCAAAAGAAAGCAGCATTCCAACAATCAAAGCTTATCTTGACACATATGTGACTGACGGAAAACTAGAATATGTTGTTGTAACTCACGCACACGAAGACCACTATGCAGGTTTTGCTGTTAGCGATCCTGAAGGCAGTTTGTTTGATATGTTCGAAATTGAAACAATTATCGAATTTTCAAAAACAAACAAAACAACTTCAAACAAACTCTATCAAAACTACACAAATCAAAAGAACGATGCAGTAGCAGACTATGGCACAACAGTTTATACAGCGCTTGATTTCTTTAATGGAACAACCACAAATGATTTCTCACTTGGCTCAAATGTTGAATGTCAAATTTTATATCACGACTATTATGTAGAACAAGCAACCACAGAAAATGAATATTCTGTATGTTTGCAAATCGTTCAAGGCACAAAGAAATATTTGTTCACTGGCGACCTTGAAAAGCATGGTGAAGAATCACTTGTTGAACACAACGAACCAGGTGGCAAAAACGAAGGCAAACTTTCACAGGTTGAAGTTTATAAAGCAGGACACCACGGCTCAAAAACATCTTCATCTGACAAACTTTTGGAAGTTATCAGACCTAAAGTTGTTTGTGTTTGCTGTTGTGCAGGAAGCAGTGAATATACTTCAAAAAATGAAAATCAATTCCCTACCCAAGCATTTGTTGATAGGGTTTCACCATACACAAGCCAAATTTTTGTAACAACAATTTGTGTAGATTACAAACAAAACAAGTTTGAATCATTCAACGGAAACATTGTTGTGTGTTCAAACATTTCAGGTGACGTTGCAGTATACTGCGCAAACAACACAACTGTATTAAAAGACACAGACTGGTTCAAAGCAAACCGAACTCTGCCACAAAACGCAGCATAAAAAGAGAGAATAATCTCTCTTTTTTTTATGCGAAAATTATCATATAATCACTCATTTTAGTGCATTCTGTCACTTTTCGTGCTATACTTAAAATAGGTAGGAGTGAGCTATGTTTAAGTTTGTTAATGAATATAACAAAAAATATTACAACGAAATCAACAGAAATGTTCTAAGCAAAATGCATGAAGACGAATGCATTAAAAACTGTGTTGACATCATTGAAAAATTAGCAAAAATCATCTGGGACGATTCAGGTGTTATTTTATATGCCACAAAAAATGATAAAACATATCGTGAGCTCAACCCAACATTTGGTCAACTTTTTAATGACGAAAACTTTAAAGATTTTTTGTTCCTTAATGAAATTGTTTCAATTGACGATATGCCAACATTATGGAAACTTGATGAAGCAAGAAACTATTTAACTCATGGTGCAAAAAGAAAATTTATTAAAGGGGAAATCATTGAACTTGAAGTTGAAATCACCGATGAATTAAAAATTGAAGCCGTTAAGTGGTTATATAATTTCTGTTACAATATCTATCATTTTAAATTTCAAGAAAAACCAAACTCAAAATGGGATAATGATTATATTAAAAGTCTTTTAACCGGTCCTAAAACTGAGCCTGCTGAAAAAAACATTAAAGACACCAAAAAGGTTGATGCCTTAAAAGAAAAGAACGCAAAACAAAAAGATAAAATCAAATCTCAAAAAAATACTATTGATGCTCAAAAAATTGCTCTTCAAGAAAAAGATAAAACAATTGAAGAACAATTAAAAGAAAATGAAACACTTAAAAAGATTATCGAAGAATCAAAAACAATTGAGAGAAAAGCGCTTCCACGCTACACCGGTCAAGAAGTTGATTTGAGCAAGTTTAAACCAGCTGAAAAACCTGCCCTTAAAAAGGTTGCCACTTCAAAATCAAAACAAGAAATTGAACTCAAACTCAACAACACCATTGTGCTCACAAAAATTGAAAATGTTTCAATCAACTATAGCATGGGTATGATATTTGATATGATTGATAAAGGAATGTTTGAAGCAGCAAAATCATATCTTGTTTCAGAATCAAACGTTTCTGCTGAATCACGCTATGCAAACCTTCTTTGCAACCTTTCAAAAAAATCTATTAATGAATTTTCAATTTCAGAAGTTCTTTCAAACTTAAACGATATCAAGTATTTCTTGAATCAGAAAAAATCAAGACTTTCATCTGAAACAGTAGAAACTCTTTCATCATTCTTTTTTGATTCAAAAAATGCTTTCAATCAACTAGCAATTATTTTTAAGGTTCTTGCTCCATTTGATTTTAAAGAGCGTGACAAAGTTATTAATACCTTTGGAAGTCTTTTAAAGAACCAAATTTCAAATCAAAAATCATTTAATAATGTTGAATATGTATTTTTGTATCTTGACTCACTTGATAAAAACTATTCTGAAGAATATAAAAATCTTATTGAACTTAGCATAAGCAATAAACAGTTTACTATTGCAAATGCTCTTAACAGCAAAATTTTAACCGACGACCCAGAAAATGTTTTTGGTCTCACAAAACAATTGTTAATCGAATGCAGAGTCACAAATGAAGATGAAATAATCTCATCAATCAACCGATTAAAAGATTTCTCTTTGTTTGAAAAACTTCTTGATATCTTCTCTATATGCGACCCTGCCCTGTTTAGAAAATATTATAACTTGCTAGATGCGTTGATAAGTGACTCATCAGACACAAACTTGATTTTTGAAGCCTATAAGATAATCGGACAATATAAGATTGACGAAAACTTATCAGATAAGGTTTATGAAATATTATCCCTTCACTTGCAAACAAGCAATAACCCTGAAATATATAAACAACTTGAATATTTGTTGCAATTTTCAAAATCAGAAACGATTTTCTATGAACGCTGCAAAGACTTAGCTTCAAAAAGTCTTGATGCTAAAATTAAAAACAACCTATTTATTTTGTATTTAAAAGAAAGGTCACCACAAGAATATTTCACAAACAAACTTGCATTCTATCATAAATATGATCTTTCATTGGCTGTTGTAAAACCTATTCATTACACCATAAAAGAAGAAGATATTGAAGCCGTTCTTCAAGTTTCAACAGCAAAGCAAAGAAAAGAATTTTTAACAGAGCTTGTTGATTCTCTCAAAGCAAGTTTAAAAATTAATCTTAATGAAGAAAAAGTTAATTCTGTTTTTGATAACATTTATAAACGTTTCTTGAAAACTGAAAAGAAAGAAACTTATCAAGTTATGAAAGACTATGTTGAATGTTTGATTAATCGTGGTTATTTTGAATGCGCTGAAGATTATCTCAAACTTATGCTTGACTTAAACTACAGAACATTTGAAGTTGCTATGCTTTTAACTCTTTGTGATTATAAAGTTGCATCTTTAGAAGATTTGTTTAAAAGCAAAACCAAACTTATGTCAAACACTCACTTCAAACAAGCACTTTCAGAAGCTTACAACAACGATAAAGTGGTTTATAACCAATACTTATCTTTCACTGAAAAACAGAAAAGACAAAATGAAATTGACAAAACCCGTGCCGAATTTGACGAACGTGTTCGACTTGGAAAGGAAGCAAGACGTTTATCAACCATAGCAACAAAATCATTAGCGTTTTTGTTTATTCCTTTTATCGTATTTCTAATCTTTATTCCATTTATTGATGTTGCCCTAACAGGTTTGTTGGTTGTTTTTGGCTCCTGTTCTCTTATTTTATTTACTGTACTTTTAACCTTTAAAGATGAACAAATCAAACCAACTGATATTTCAAAAGAGCAATCGCTGTCAATAATTAAAAAGAAAATGACAACCACTGTTATTTCTTGGATTTTATTTGCCGTAATGATGTTCTTTGCTATTTGGGGTGGCAGTTCAATTTATAACAACACAAAGAAAATAAAGTATGAAACATTTGGCACAACCTATTCAATAACCGTCGGTCGAAATGTTAATGATAATACATTTATTCTTTCTGAACACGGTTGGACATCTGAATATACTTCAGTCAAACTAGACTTTTCAGGTAATAATAAAATTTCATATTTAGTTATACCTTCAGGCGTTAAAGAAATCTTAGACTGTGATTTTGAAAATAGTGGAATTGATAGAATTTATATTCCAAAAACAGTCACAGAAATAGATTATTATGCATTTGAAGATTTTAATGGGAAATTTTATTATGAAGGCTCTCAGCAAGAATGGAAAAACATTTCATATTTTTATGACAAGCCAACTAGCTTTGGCATTGAATTTAATCAAAAATATAAATAAAGCATAGAAGTTTCTATGCTTTTTATTTTGATTTTTAAAATAAAATAATGTTATTATATTATCTATAAGGAGCAAATTATGAAAACAATCTTAATCACTGGTGGTGCAGGCTATTTGGGGCTCAATATTTCATTGCCATTAATAGAAAGTGGAAACACTGTTGTTATTGTTGACGATATGAAGAACTCATACTCATCTCACATTAACAATCTTTTGAAAACCTACCCAACACAGACTAAGTTCTATAAAGGAAATGTTTGTGACCAAAAGTTTATGAAATCAATTTTTGAAACCCACAAACCTAATATTGTTTTGCATTTGGCTGCTCTCAAATATGTTGGCGAAAGCATCAAAAAAACGCAACAATACTTTGAAAATAACATGAAATCTCTTGAAGTTATTTTAAACCTTTCAAACGAATATAATGTTTCAAGATTTGCCTTTTCATCTTCTGCTGTGGTTTATGGCAACACAAACAATATTTCAGCAACAGAAGATTTTGATTTTAATCCACTCAATCCATACGCCGAAACAAAATGTAATGGCGAAAAGTTGATTTGTGATTTTCAAAAATCAACAGGACTGAATTCAACTATATTTAGATTTTCAAACCCAATCGGTGCAAATGCAACTTTAATGTTTGGTGATCACAGCAAAAAACACGTCGAAAACCTTGTGCCATATGTCGTTAGGTGCGCGATCGAAAACAAACCAATGGTGTTTAAAGGCAACAATCACCCAACCCCAGATGGCACAGCAATAAGAGACTATATCTTTGTGGGCGACCTTGCAAAAATTGTTTCACATATTTTGATTAGTTCATCGCAACAAAAAGAAATTTTAAATATTTCTAGTGGAAGTGGTTATTCAGTTTTAGATATTTTAAAAACAACTGAAAAACTTTTAAATAAACCACTAAGCTATTCATTCAAAGAAAGAAACGAAAATGAATCTTCAATTTCTATACTTGATAACTCAAAATTAAAATCTAGCTATAACATAGCACCACAAACACCTCTTGAAGAGATAATAAAAACGCAAATTGCGTTCCAGAACCACATAAAAAACAATTAATTTTAATATTATTGCTTTTATTAATACTGTTTGATATAATAAAATCACATAAAGGAGTTTAAATATGGGTATCTTACAATCTATTAAAAATAAATTATCAAAGAAATCAAAAAAGAAAATTTTGACAGCTGAAGAAGTTGCAAAAATTTGTGTAGCATATGAAGATGAAGTTAAACTTTTATCTCACGCTGTTGAAGTTACAAAACCTGAAGACAAAGCATACTTCGCTTCAAGAGCACAAAAACTCACTGAAAACTTTCCACGTCTTGAAGAAGAAATTAAACTTGCAAAAGAAAAAGCTGACAAAGACGTTGAAGATTTCTTGGAAACCGGCGACGACATCTTAGCACATTACTCACAAGAATATTATGATGATTTACTTGCAGATTGGAGAGCAGAATCTGTTATGATTTCAATGGCTTATGGCAGACTTCAAGCAGCAAACAATGCTCTTTCTGGTCTTCAAGCATTCTTTGAAGGAAAAACAAATGATTATAACATTGACCTTGTAACAAAAATTGCAGCAGCAGATTCAAAAACTGTTGAAACTTTATTACGCAACTCTAAACGCTATGCTGCTGATGAAGTAGCTGCTCTTGATAAGTCAGGTTCTGGTCTTGACTCAGGTGTTTTAAGAACTATAGGCAAAGCTGCATCAATTGCAACGATGGGTATGGGTATTGCAAATGGCGATGCTGCGCAAACTGTTACTGGAGCTGCTCTTTATCACTTAAACAATCAAGCAGAAAAAAATGACGGCGAAGGTCCACAACCTGAATAACAAACACAATAAAAAGGAGCTAAAGTTAGCTCCTTTTTATTTTTCTAATCCAACAGATTTGAGTTCTTCACTATATTCTTCTTCAGCTTTATGACAACCAAATCTTATTTCTCTTTGAAGTCTTTTTATCTCATTTTCAGAACTGTTTGTTATTTCACTAATTTTTGATTCTTTAATGGTTTGCAAATAAACCCTAAATTTTTCTTCCCACTTAGGAAAAACACCCATCATAATTTTTCTCCAAGCAGCAGTTAAATTCTTATCTGAACCACTATAGATTCCACCAGTTTTTTGACCATGTTTTTCTAATGCGCAAGTGAATGGAGTAAATAAAACTTCAAACTCAGCGTCTCTCTTTTTATACATTTTAAAAACCTTTTCAACGTCGTCATAATAACCGTCTCTAATACCAATAACAAGTTTAACAAATGGATAAAGCTTGTGATCTTTTTCATTCATAACACCAACTGAGCAGTCTTTTTCCATAAGCATCATTTGCTGTGGCATTCTCATATCAAAAGTTGTTTCTCTGTCAAAAGCCTTCAAAAGGGCTTCTTGCATAACATTAAAAATATCATGTTCTGAACATTCTAAAATATCAATACCTTCTGCATTTTCAATAGCTTCACCAAATTCGCTTTTTTGCATATTTTCCATAAGCCACTCCAAATTAAATTATTTACACAAAAATTATAACACACCAATTTTCCCATTTCAATAGCAAATAAAAAACTGAACAAAAATTTGTTCAGTTTATGTTTTATTTTTTATCAGAGTTCTTTTTTACAGTTGCCTTTTTTGCGGTTTTTGATTTTGAAGCAGGTTTCTTTTTCTCTGATTTCTTTTCTTTAACTTCTTTCTCTTCTGCAACTTCTTCTTTAACTTCTTGATATTGAAGTTCTGGATGGAAAGTCATAACTTCTTTGTTTTTAATGATTTGATTTGAAATCTCTAAACCAAGGTCGTATTGTTCTTTTGTAATTTTTTCTGTACGAAGAAGATAATCTGCATAATAATATTCTTGCTCTTTTTCATACTTTTTATCTTCTTCACTATTTGAGTGTGATTCACCTTTATTTGTAAACACTGAAACAAATGTCATAAAGAAGATTTTTATATCAAGCCACAAACTCATATGTTCAAAATAATACTTATCTTTTTCAAATGTTGCTTCCCAAGTATTTTTATTTCTGCCATATGCTTGACAGTAACCTGTTAAACCTGGTCTGGTAACATATTGATTAAACACGTCTTCTTCATAAAAAATAACGTCTTTAACAAGTTTTGGCCTATGACCAATGATTGACATATCACCTTTTAAAATATTGATAAGTTGTGGAAGCTCATCAATTGAGAGTTTTCTCATAATCTTGCCCCAAACAGTGATTCTTTGACTGTCTGGCAAAAGGTTTCCTTCCTTATCTTTTTTATTGTTCATTGATCTAAACTTATAAATTCTGAACACTTTGTGATTAACACCCGGTCTTGTTTGTGTGTAAAAAATTGGGTAACCATTGAAAATCAATGTCAAGAGTGCAAACAAAATCATAAAAGGTGCTAGTATAATTAATGCTATAAGAGAAATCAATATATCTAAAAATCTCTTAAGAAATACTGTATAAAATGAATACTTTATTCCAAGTTGTTTGTATAGTTCTTTTTTCTTCATAAGCGTCTCCACATAGTAGTATAAACAAAAATCTCTTAAAAAGCAACTTAACACCTTGCCTTAAGTCAATAATTATTGACAAAAAACGCACTTTATTATATTATAAGTACGGTAATAAGGTGAAATTATCACAAATTTAACAAATAAAGATATAAAATGAACTTAACAAATATATTAGATTTTTTCAAAAAACATAAGGTTTCTATTTGTATGCCAATTATCTGCGTCATGCAGTTTTTGGCATGCTTTTGGTATGACCTTTGGATTGTGTCTGCTGTTATTTGTGTTGTAATGCTTTTATTTAGCACATTTGGAGAAATGATTGCGTATGTTTTATTCTTCCAAATGTTCTCAACTTTTGGATATTTCTCACAAGTTGCAATCTTCGCATCAGTTGCAATTATCCTTTTAAAATATATAATTGGCTTGATTAGAAAAACCGAAAGATTTTACGTTGTACCATTTTTAGTAACAACAGCAATCTGTATTTTCTATTCATCTTTCCATTACGAAATTAACGCTTCTGGTGTATACCAAGGTTTTTCACTTATCACTGCACTTTATTTTATCTATTTTGCATTCACTTACAGAAAAACCCTTAATTTTCAAAAATGGTTTGAATATTTAATGTACGGCATCTTAGTATCAGCTGCTCTATCAGCTATTTCTTTATTCTTTGAAAGCGCCGTTACTTCACCAATTAGCTCATCATTCACTAGATTAAAACTTTTAACAAAAAACGAAAACTCTCTGGCTATATACTGTTCATTGTCATTATCATACTTTGTATATGCTATATTAAACAAAAAAGGCAATCTCATTAAAAACATTATATTTGCTATATTCTCAATCATGTTTGGTTTCTCAACCATGTCAAAAACCTTCCTGCTTGTATGTATCGTAATTATCTTATACTTGTTTATATTCTTAATAAAAAAATATAAATTAAGCTCTATTAAAATTATTTTTGTAATCTCTCTAGTTTTAGGAATTATCTGTTTTATATTTAGAGATTTTCTTTTAACAACCTATGATAGATTCTCCATTGTTTATCTCCATGACACATGGCTAAACAACATCACAACTGGAAGATATGATATTTGGATGAAATACAAAGAAGCCATTATTTCAAGTATTCCAAAACTATTATTCGGTGTTGGTTTCTTCAATAAACGACTCATCGCAATTGGACCACATAGCCTTCCAATTCATATTGTATATAGAATGGGTTTGGTTGGTGTTGTTTTACTTGGATTCTTATTCTATTCTTATTACAAAGCACTTGGTTCAAAAACTCAAAGACAATCAAAATCATTCTTGCCAATATTCGTTTTAATTTTGATAAGCTTGGTAGAAAGTTTCCTTTAAATTTCTCAACCACTGTCAAAATTTGTAGATTTTAAAATATTTATATGTTATACTCAATTTATAAATAATAATTTTTGGAGGTATTTTTTATGCCAATAGGTCCTTCACATGGTTCAAGAGGTGGCTTTTCAGGTGGAAGTCGTTCGTCTGGTGGTCGCTCATCTGGTGGCCGTTCAGGTGGTTCATTCCTTGGTTCAGTTGTAGGTGGAATGATCGGTGGAATGTTAACAGCTGGAGCACGTCGTAGAGCACGTAATCATTATGATGGAGATGGTCCAGCAGATGAACCTGCAACCCCATCAAGAAGACGCCCAACTGCATTCTTGGTTTTAGCTATTATCATGGCGTTTGTAACATTCTTTACTTTTTCTATCAGAAATGGGTTTGCTCATAGTTCAGAAACACATAATGACTATGTTCAAATAATGAAAACTGACGCTATAGAATATAACGATATTATAGCAAAAGCCCAAGCTCAAGCATCACTTCCTGATTCAGATCCTAACAAAACACACTTTATCACAAAAGCTTCAGTTGGAAATCATGTTTTCTCAAGTTATTCTTCAAACCCAACAATGTCTGGTGTTTATAAAGACTTTACATTAAACAGTATTGAATATTCATTCATTGTTTACTCTTTTGAAGATTATAATGGCCACACACAAAAAGGTACAACATATTCACAGTTCTCACCAACACAAGCTCAAAGCTACAAAGGTAGCGATGACGCACTTGAAATTGCCTACACCTTTGTTGATGGTCAATGTGTTTCAATTAATACAGGATATAATCTTGAAAACTGTGCTGAATATAAATATGAACTTGCTCTTGTTGAATCAAACAAACAACTTGCAGGAAGAGTTATCATATTTATTGTTGTAGAAGTTTTACTTATTGCTTTGTTTGTATTCTTATATATCAAAAAACTTAAGAAATATAAACTTCTTGTTAAACAAGATGAAGAAGCTTATTCACAAAAACAACAAGCTGAAGTTGACGAAGCTATTGCAAAAGCTGAATCAGCTCAAAAAGAAGCAGATAAAAAGAACAGAGTTTGTGCATTCTGTGGAAGCACTGTTCCTGATGATGCAGTAAGCTGCCCTGCTTGTGGTTCAAAAACATTTGAATAACAAATAAAAAATGCAACAAAATTTGTTGCATTTTTATTTTGTTTATTTTATTCAATCATTGAATCAACCATTGTTTCTGGTTTTTCTAACTCCATCAACTCAATCACGGTTGGTGCAACATTTGCTAAACTTCCACCTTCGCGAAGTTTGGCATTTTTATTTTTCTCACTAACCAAAATAAATGGTACAGGGTTGGTTGTGTGTTTTGTTAAAATAGTTCCTTCTTCATCAAACATTTCTTCAATGTTTCCATGGTCTGCAATAATAATACATTCGCCACCATTGTTAATAGTTTCCATAGCAACCTTATATGCACATTCATCACAAATCTTTACAGCTTCTTTTGATGCTTCAAAATCACCTGTATGACCAATCATGTCTGGGTTTGAGAAGTTTACAAGAAGAAAATCATATTCCTTACTTGATATTGCATCTAATAACTTTTCAGTAATTTCTGGGGCTCTCATTTGTGGATGAGCAGCAAAGTTTTTGTCGTTATAACTATCAATAAGTTGTCTTGTTTCACCTTCATACTCTTCTTCAATGCCACCATTAAAGAAGAATGTAACGTGAGCGTATTTTGTTGTTTCTGAGATGTGATATTGTTTTAACCCTGCAGCTGAGATTATTGCAGAAAGATTATCTTCAACAATCTTTGGTGGATACATTGTGTTTAAATGTGAAAGTTCATCAGCATATTCTTGCATTGGAGTCATCAATATTTCATTGAGATTTTCTGTTTCAAACTCATTAAATTCTGGGTCTGTTAATGCAAAAGTAATTTCTCTGGCTCTATCACTTCTATAATTAAAGAAGATAACTGAATCACCATTTTTAATTGTTCCATTCTCATCAATAACAGCAGGTTCAACAAACTCATCAGTAATATCTCTAGAATAACTTGTTTCTATTGCTTCTTTTGCTGTTTCAAATTTTTCGCCTTCGCCATGAACTATGAGTCTATATGCTTTTTCTACACGGTCATATCTTTTTTCTCTATCCATTTCATAAACACGACCACAAATATCAGCAATCTTAGCATTTGTTCCAGCAATCTTTTCTTCAATCTCAGCAATAAAATCTTTTCCACTTGTGATTGGTCTATCTCTTCCGTCAGTAATAACGTGAATGTAAATGTTTTTAATTTTATATTCTTTTGCTGCATCTAAAATAGCATACATATGTGAAAGTTTTGAGTGAATACCACCGTCAGAACAAAGACCCATCAAGTGAAGATTTGTTCCATTTTGTTCAGCATATTCAAGTGCTTTAACAAGTGCAGGGTTCTTAAAAAAATCTCCCCTTTTGATTTCATTGTCAATATGCAAAAGATCTTGTTCAATGATTCTTCCAGCACCAATAGTTAAGTGTCCAACTTCACTGTTTCCCATTTGACCAGCTGGAAGACCAACTTCTTCTCCACTAGCTTCAATAAGAGTGTTTGGATATTCTTTTCTTAATTTATCTAAGTATGGTGTTTTTGCTTCAAACACAGCATTTCCAAGTGTTTTGTCTGTAACACCAAATCCGTCCAATATACATAAAGTGACCATAATATCTCCTTTTAACCGATAACAAAGATGGCTTTTGACCTTAATTTGTTTTTATCCATCTTAAATCCTTCCATAGAGCCATCATTAGAAATTTTAATTGAAATTCCGTAATTTGATAAAGTTTTGGCTGCAGCAAGACGACCACCACCGGTGCTTCCTGCTTCGATTTTAATAATTGCACCAACAGCTAAAATTTTACCATCATAATCAATAATAGTTGCACCATCAATCGCAATAAGTTCTTGTCTAAACTTTCTATCAAGTTCATGAAACTTTCTGCCCCTGATGAGTTTTATTAACGCAGAAGACTTTGCACATTTTTCTTCAAGCAAAAACTCTTCAAAAGTTGGAACTTCCGTTTGACTATCCTCAATTTTTGTAAAGAATGATTGATTGATTTTTTCTTGTTGTAAAAAGTCATAACCTTCCTTAAATAACACGTCTGTCGCACTAATGTGTTTTAAAACATTAAATGAATCTCCAGAGTTAACGTGAACAATACAACCACCACTTCTGTTAAAGCTTGTGTCAAGAGCTGAAAGATAAATCGCTTTTCTAACATCTTCATACTCTCCGGCATGTTCGGCAAGTTTTCCAACAATTTCTTCGTGAGAGAAACAGACCCAAACACCACCTTTTTTTGCAAACAAAAGACTTTTGTTTTTAAAGATTAACACTTCACCTTCAGCGTTAAGAGTAATACCAATCTTTTGACCCGTTGCAAGATTTGCAATCTCAAGATTTTCATATGGAGCATAAAGAGAATAATCAACTGTTTTTGAATAGCTCAAATTCTCACAAATGTAACCATCTGCTGAAACTTCCATAAATGAATTCTTTCCATCAGACAAGAGTGCAATGAAGTCTTTTTCTAATAATTTTGAAACATGCAAATTTTGGTTTGTTTTACTGCCAAGTTTTTTTCCGGTAACAATAAATCCAAGCATAGTCTTATTGCCTTCATAAGTACGTTGGCTCCAATAAGCCATTTCTGACAATATTAAACTTAAGGTTTTAGAAGATGAGTTTGATAACGACTTACAAATAGCTTTTTCAATAATCAAACTTTTCAAACCTTTTTTATAGTCTTCAGTCATTCTCAAATCGTTAATTTTATTAAGTTCTTCAATGATTGATTTGATAAGACTGATTTCTAAACTTTTAAACGGCTGTGCACGTTTGATTAATATTCTATAGTTGTCGTCACGACTAAATTTAATTTTTACACCACCAGATTCCCCTTGGGCAACAATATTGTCTCTTGAAGTAGATTCTTCTTCCCCAACAATTTCTGATCCCGTGAACATCTTTAAAATATAGTCATGAACAAACTCTAAAAAACGACTTTTAACCATGTTTTATTTTTTCCTTTATTTACATTTTTTCAATAAATCGAAATACAATTTCTTAAATTTTTTGATATTAATTTCAGTACAAGTAATTGCATTTGGTTTCTTTTTAAAATCCATTGTAATAATGCCCGTATCAACAGATTCGAAATATTCAATTTCTGTGTGAACTGGTTCAATTTTAAAAAGTTCAGGGTTTGTCATATACGCAACTGTTGTTCCGTCATGCATTGCAATACCGTTTTTAACATGTCTGTCTTTATATGCTCTAAACATAATTTCAAAAACAGAACCAACAAAGTTTGTGTTTTTAGTTTTAAAAACTTCTTGCCAATCAAGGTATGCTGTATGTCCCATTTCCATTGGAACAATTTCAATAGGAATGCCTGCACCAAAAACTATTTCAGCAGCTTCAGGGTCGCATGAAACATTAAATTCAGGATATGGAGCTTCCCCTTTTGGAGTTGGTTCAATGGAACCTGCCATGATAACAATCTTTTCAATATTTTTTACACACTCAGGATATTTTTTAAAAAGTTTTGCTAGATTTGTTGTTGGAGACATACAAAGAATAGTTATCTTTTTTTCACACTCCATAATGGTTTTATTTAACACATCTAAAACATCTTCTTTTAAAATTTTTCTTGAGTTTTCAGGAAATACATAAGTTCCAAGTCCTGTTTTGCCATGCACAGAAACATGTGTTCTTTCTCTTGTTAGACACTTTCCATCCCCTGCACATATAGGAATCTCTGGACCACCAATAAGCTCTAAAATATTATTGCAGTTAATTGCAGATTGTTTTGGACCAACATTTCCGACATCTGTTGTTATTAATCTTATATCAAATTTTTCGCTTTTAACAGCCATCATTAACGCAATTGCATCATCAATACCAGTATCACAATTAATGATGAGTGGTATTTTTTCATTACTTTTTAAACTCATATTTACCTCTCATATAAAATAATATAACATATATTTTCAATTTTTGTATAGTTATTTATATTAAAAAAGTGTGGAAAATATTATTTTTCCACACTTTAACCATTATTTTTAATCTAAGTTAAAGAATTTTCTTAAGGTTTCTTTGTCTTCATCTGAAATATTTGCACTTTCAATTCCTTGTTCTGTTATCTCTTGATCAATAACAAGACCATCTATTGATTTTGCAATTTCTGAATCATCTTTAGCAATTGCATTCATGATAACTTTTGAAGATGCAATGTTTTCCATCATTTGCTTAGAGTCTTGTTTCTTTTCTTCTTCTGTTTCACCAGAATATTCAAACTTCTTTTCTTGTGTTTGTGAAGCATTTACAAGGTCTCTAATTTCATTACTTGAAACAATTGCCTTATTAACTTCATTATCGGAATTTTCATTAGATGAATCAATCTCCAAGAATGATAACAATAGTTCACTCATAATTTTAGAGTTGGTCGTTTCACTTCCGGTTGTATCTTTTAAGACACCATTTTGGATAGCTTTCTTTAAAGCTTCCTTAGTTGAATAATCGTTTCCTGCAAGTGAGCGATACGTATTATTACTAAAATCAGAAACATCTAAATATGTTTTAAAGGCATTCATAATTTCTTTAACCTTTAAATATCCTCCCGGATATTTTACTACTGATAATATAACAGCCTCCTTAAGACTATCCTCCCACGCCTTTAAGGTGGTAATATTACGACCTTTAAGTCGACC
>JAZODG010000039.1:0-8189 GCA_045596905.1 Clostridia bacterium | reverse complement strand
AATCAATTCGTTTGTAAATTCTTCGCTTCTTATATACTCAATCTTTTTATAAGGGAACTTTTTCTTTATATGGTTTCTTATAGCCAACATCAAATGTCTTTTACCAACACCCGAAGGACCGTATATAACCAAGGGATTATAATTTTGAATAACAACGGGGCTGTCGGCTACTGCAAGGGAAACCGCATGTGCAAATCTGTTTGCAGAACCAACAATAAAATTTTGGAAAGAGAATATTACTTAATGAATGTATTTAATACAAGAGTGAATGGATATAATTAAAACAAAAAGCAGTGAAGTGATTCACTGCTTTTTGTTTAGTATAAGTCTAAAATGGTTCTGTAAGTTCATATAAAAGTGTAAAACAAGTGTAAAAAATCTTGTCTTAGGAGACAAAAGTTGTTAAAATTTAACTAGGATTGGAGCAGGAAATTGCTGAATTTGGGTAACTTATCACAAGGTATTGAAAGATATTTGATAGGGCGAAGGTTGTTTTTGAAACTGAAGCAAAATTCGTAATCAATAGGTCATGGGTTCAAGTCCCATCATCAGCTCCACTAAAAATGCCGGAAACGGCGTTTTTTTATTGCTATTGTTTTATCGGCAAAAATGAATTTAAAAAATATGACAATATTGCCGATATCGGCAATATTTTATTAAAAAGCTTGGCTAACGTAATAATGTTAGTTGATATATTTATTTTAGATTTGTTATAATGAATCTATGGAAAAATGGGATTTATTTGATATAAATTTTAACAAACTATCAAAAACGGCTGTACGTGGAGATAAGCTTTCAGATGATGAGCATCACTTGGTTGTTAATGCTTGGATTGTGAATGATAAAAATCAGTTTTTGATAACTCAAAGATGCAAAGATAAGCCACATGCTCTTATGTGGGAGTGCACTGGGGGTTCAGCAGTTGCTGGTGAAAGTGATATTGATGCCTGTGTTAGGGAAATAAAAGAAGAAGTTGGTATTGATATTGACATATCATCTGCTAAGTTTTTAGGAATGGAACGCAGATATTATAAGGGTTGCCCAGACCTTTTGAGGGTGTATATTTTCAAAGATAACACACCACTTGAAAGCGTGAAGATTCAGGTTGAAGAAGTGAATGACGCCATGTGGGCAGACAAAGAAACAATCAAGCAAATGGTTGAAAATGGGACCTTTATGGCAAACCCATTCTGGGACAAAGCCCTTGATTTTTATGAATAACTCTTTGCATTACTATTGCAAGGAGTTTTATTTTATGGTATAGTTTGGCGTGGAGTGAAAAATATGATTTTGAAAACTAGAAGGCCAGATACTAAAGATAAGTTTGATTTGAAAATTATTGATAAAAACGGAAATGATTTTGCGTTGATTTTTGGTGGAAATCTTGATTTGTATTGGCTTGTTGATGACCATAGAAAATGTATGAACTTTTATATAGATAAAAGCGATGAGTTTTTGTATGGTGTTTTTGAAAAACTTTTTGAAGACATAAAAAAGCACGACATATATTATAAAAAGAGCGTGGAAGGAAATGTGTTTTCGTTTATCAGTGAAGACTATCACGAAGACGATGCGAATATGCTTCAAATTGAAATGAAAGAAAATGAATTTGAAATCAAATTTGCAAAGAACTTTTCACATAACTTGCCGTTAATAACAAGAAAATGCCAGATTTGTTTTTGCAATTCTGGAAGCAGAGTGCCTGAAATTGAGCGTTTGTTTATGCAAATGTTTATTGACCTTGCTAGTTATGAAAGCGAAGTTCAAGTTGAAAAAGAATAAGTGCAGGAGAGTTTATGGAAAAAAAAGCTAAAGTTTATGAAAATGGGTTGCAACTTGTCTTAGAAAAAAACAATAAAGATGTGGTTGCTGTTTCAATTTTGTTTGCAGTTGGTTCGCAAGATGAAAACTATGATGAACAAGGTTTTGCGCACTTTATTGAGCACATGATGTTTAAGGGCACAAAAGACATGTCAGCAGAAGACATTATGGACAAACTCACATTTTATGGAGCTGACTTCAATGCGTTTACATCAAAAACAACAACAAAATATGTTTTTAAATGTTTGTCAGAAAACTTTAAAGAATGCTTTAAGATTTATTCAGATATGATTTTGAACCCTGAATTTAAAGAAGAAGAACTTAATAGAGAAAGACAGGTTGTTGTTGAAGAAATGAAAAGATGCGAAGATGAGCCACTTGATGTGCTTTATCGCAGAACGATGGAAAACTATTTTAATGGTCTTTCTTTTGCTCATGACGAACTTGGTAGAGAAGAACTTATTGAAAATGTTTCAAGAGAACAACTTTTGGATTTTAAAAATAGGTTCTATAAGCCTGAAAACTGTGTTATTTCAGTTGCTGGAAACATTGAGTTTGATACACTTGACAAGATTGTGACTGAATATTTCGCTTCAAAATTTAGCCACAAAGCAGATTGTCATAAAATTAATTTTGAGCCATTCGAAATTGATATTTTGAAAAAATACGACATTATTGAACGTGATGACAACCAAGCAAATGTTTGCATTCACATAAAGTCGGTTGCTAGCAACGATGATTTAAAATATGTTTCAAACATATACGCTAGCATTTTGGGTAACTCACAAAACTCAAGGCTTTTTAAAATTATTCGTGAAAAGCTTGGTTTGGTTTATACAATCTATGGTTATAACGAAGTTGGTGTGAGATCAGGTGAGCTTTTGATTGTGTTTGGAACAAGACCTAAAAATGTGAAAAAGGCAATGGCAGAAATCAAGAAGGTTATTGTTGATTTTGCTGAAAATGGAATTACTGAAGAAGAACTTGTTAGAACCAAAAACTGGAAGAAATCATGCATGGCGTTTGGTATGGAAACAAACAGCAATCTTTCAGACGTGAATGGTGTGCACATGCATCTTTATAACAAAATTTTTGATGAAAATGAAAGAATAAAGGGCATTGATGCCGTCACCGTTGAAGACGTTAACAATTTTGCAAAACGCATTGCAGAAGAAAAAATGTTTAATATTGTTGCCGTTGGAAAAAACCTTAACTTAAAAGATTTGCAACAATTTTAGACAAAAATTATTATAAAAAAATGAAAATGATACAAATATTGTCACTTTGTTGTTGACAATATTTTTTTTTAAGACTATATTATTAGCAGTTGCACATCAAGAGTGCTAACTTTATTGCTAAAAATTAACTTAAAGGGGAATAATATGAAAAGTTTTAAAACCGAATCAAAACGTGTTTTAGATTTAATGATTAATTCAATTTATACACATAAAGAAATCTTTTTAAGAGAGCTTATTTCAAACTGTTCAGACGCTATCGATAAGCTTTATTATAAAAGTTTGTCAGAAAACATTGGGCTTAATCGTGGCGACTTTGATATTAAGATTAAAGCTGACAAGGAAAACAGAATCTTGACCATTTCAGACAATGGTATTGGTATGACTGCAAGTGAGCTTGAAACCAACCTTGGAACCATTGCAAAGAGTGGTTCT
Source organism: Clostridia bacterium (assembly GCA_045596905.1). Taxonomy (GTDB): domain Bacteria; phylum Bacillota; class Clostridia; order Christensenellales; family UBA1242; genus RGIG1681. The sequence continues at coordinate 4,698 of JAZODG010000039.1, read as the reverse complement.
TTAGCGTTTAAAAAGGACAATGAAAAGAAAGAAGACATTGACATCATCGGTCAATTTGGTGTTGGATTTTATTCAGTGTTCATGATTGGTGAAAAGGTTGAAGTTTTGTCTAAGGCTTACGGCGAAAAGGAAGCTAATCTTTGGGTTAGCTCAGGTGCTGAAGGCTATGAAATTTCTCCAGCAGAAAAGGAAACTCACGGAACAGATATTAAGATTTATTTAAAGCCTGACACCGATGACGAAAGACTTTCAGAGTATCTTGAATACTATAAGCTTAGAGAACTTATTAAGAGATATTCTGACTACATTAGATATCCAATCAAGCTTGAAAATGAAGTTCCATATGCTGATGAAAATGAAAGTGATGAAAGCAAAAAGATTGGAACAAAGATGGAATGGGAAGTCATTAACTCAATGGTTCCAATGTGGAAAAAATCAAAGTCTGAGCTCACAGAAGCTGACTATAACCAGTTCTATAAAGACATGTTCTATGATTTCGAAGACCCATTTATGCACTTGCATTATTCAGTTGAAGGTGTGGTTGACTATAAGGCGCTGTTGTACCTTCCAAAAAAATGCCCTGAAGCGTTCTTCTCAAAATATTTTGAAAGGGGCTTAAAGCTTTACTCAAACGGCGTTTTGATTATGGACAAATGCAAAGACCTTATTCCTGAGTATTTTGGATTTGTTCAAGGTTTGGTTGACTGTGAACTTTCACTTAACATTTCACGTGAGTCAGTTCAACATGACAGAGCTCTTCAAAAAATTGCTTCTAACATTGAAAAACAAATCAGAAAAGAACTTGCAAATTTGATGGAAGAAGATAGAAAGAAATATGAAACATTCTACAACAACTTTGGTTTGCAACTTAAAGTTGGAATCTATAACAACTGGGGTATGGATAAAGACAAACTCCAAGACTTTATCTTGTATTATTCAGTAAAACAAGACAAGCTTGTTTCATTTAAAGAATATGTTGCAGCAATGCCAGAAGACCAAAAGTATATTTATTATGGTACTGGAAGTTCTATTCTTGGCGTTAAGAAAATGCCACAAGTTGAAAAAGTTCTTGCTAGTGGATATGACGTTTTGTGTATGACCGACAATGTTGATGAATTTGCTATCAAATATATCATGAACTATGACGGCAAAGAATTTAAGAACGTAACCGACGGCGACAATGGTATTGACGCTGAAGAAGAAGCTATTTCAGATGATGAAAAGCCAATCTTGGAGTTTATGAAAGAAGCTTTAAACGGCGAAGTTTTGGAAGTTAAGTTCTCAAAGAACTTGGGTTCACACCCAGTGTGCTTGTTGGCTCAAGGTGAAGTTTCAATTGAAATGGAAAAGGTGTTTAGAAACATGCCTTCAACAAACGCAAATCAAGACATTCGTGCTAAGAAGGTTTTGCAGATTAACAAAGACCATAAAATCTATGACAAAATCAAAGATTTGTATGCAAACAATCAAGACGAACTCAAAGAAGTTTCAAGCGTGCTTTTAGATGAAGCAAAACTTATTGAAGGACTTCCTATTGAAGACCCAACAAAATTTGTTGAGCTTGCAACAAAATATATGTCAAAATAAAAAAAGTGCACAGTCCCAGAATAATGGGCTGTGTATTTTTTATCAAAAAAAGAAAATGTTTGCAAAAAACCTAGTATTGTATTATATTATAAACATATGAAAGTAAATATTGTATGCGTTGGAAAAATTAAAGAAAAGTTCTTTACAGATGCGATTGGGGAGTATGAAAAAAGACTCTCTAGGTTTTGCACGCTCAATATTATTGAAGTTCCTGAAGCAACAAAATTTACAAACCTTGACCAAAAGTCTGAGACTGAAGGAGAATTGCTTTTATCAAAAGCAGCAGGTGTGATTGTTGCACTTGATGGCTCAGGGAAAATGCTTTCAAGCTCTGAAATTGCAAACTATATTGAAGATAAAAAGGTTTCTGGTCACAGCGTAATTTCATTTATTATCGGTGGTTCAAATGGATTATCAAAGGCTGTTAAAAATAAAGCAGACCTTTTGTTGTCATTTGGAAAAATCACTTTTCCACATCAGCTTTTTAGAGTTGTTTTGGCTGAACAAATTTATAGGGCGTTCACAATTATTGATGGGCTGCCATATCACAAATAGAAGGTACAATCATGGATTATAAGTTTAAGTTATCAAAGATTCATTGTGCCGGCTGTGCTTTGGCACTTGAAGAAAATATCAACGCAATTGAAGGAGTTTCTGCTCAAATCAATTTTGTTACCAAGGGAATCAAAATAAAAATTGATACAGAAAACCCAGCAGAAAAACTCACAGAAGTGAAAATTGCTATTGCAAAGTTTGACCATTCAATTGAACTTTTGGAAGATGAAGAAGATGAAAAAGAAATCCAAAGAGAAAAATTTGAAAGACTTGTGAATATTTCAAGATTTTCAATTTCAGTTTTGCTTTTGATTGTTGGTTTTATTTTAAAAGTTACTTGGGTTAAAATTTTGTTTTGTGCTGTTGCATATCTGCTTTCTGCCTATGACGTTTTGTGGGGAGCTGTGCTCAATGTTAAAAATAAAAACATTTTTGATGAAAAACTCTTAATGACTATTGCGTCGCTTGGTGCGTTTGTTATTGGGGAGTTTTCTGAAGCTGTTTTTGTTATGATTTTGTTTGGTGTTGGTGAGATTCTTGAAGGTCTTGCAGTTGACCGTTCAAAACACAGAATCAAAGCAATTTTGGATATAAGACAACCATATGCAAACGTGTATGATGGCGAAAACACAATGCAAGTGGATATAAATAACGTTGGTGTTGGAGCAATTATTATTGTGAAGCCTGGTGAAAAAATTCCACTTGATGGTGTGGTTATTGAAGGAACATCGCACCTTGATGTTTCGGCGTTAACAGGAGAAACTAAAGAAAAAATTGTAAAAGCCGGTGACAAGGTTTTGTCTGGCTCAATCAATGGTTCAAGTGTTTTGAAAATTAAAGTTACAAAACTTGCAAAGTATAGCACGGTTTCAAAGATTATTGACATGGTGCAGAATGCAACTGAAACCAAGGCAAAATCTGAAAAGTTTATTTCAAAGTTTTCAAAAATTTATACTCCAACTGTTTTGGGACTTGCACTTTTTATTGCGTTTATTCCACCGATATTTAGTGGATATTCAAACTTCTTAAACTTTGCTTATAGAGCACTTTGTTTCTTGGTTGTGTCATGTCCATGTGCGCTTGTTATATCAGTTCCACTCACATATTTTGCCGGCATTGGGGCTCTTTCAAGAATGGGTGTTTTGGTTAAGGGTGCAAACCATATTGAAACACTTGCAAAAGTTGACTCTGTTATCTTTGATAAGACTGGAACACTCACAAAAGGCGACTTTGACGTTACTGAAATTTTTGCTGCAGGGGACCACACCGAAGAAGAAGTTCTTGAACTTGTGGCATATGCTGAAAACTTTTCGAATCACAAAATTGCAAGGTCAGTTAAAAGATATTATAAGAGTAAGAACCCTGACAAGCCTGTGAACCTTGCATGGATTTCAGACTATGAAGAAATTGCAGGCAAGGGCGTTAAGGCAAACATTTTTATGCAACCTGCACTTGTTGGAAATGCAAAATTGTTAAAAGAAAGTGAGATTCGTTTTGTTGAAGTAAACAAACCAGGAACCGTTTTGTATGTTGCAACAAATGAAGAATTTATTGGATATGTTGTTATTGAAGACACCATAAAGCCTGATTCAGAGAAGGCTGTTGTTGGACTTAAAAATCTTAAAATAAAGAATATTGCACTTTCAACTGGTGATGAAAAGAACGTTGCAAAGGCGATTTCTGCAAAAATTGGTTTAAATAATTTCCATTCTGACTTGCTACCTGAAGACAAAGTGGCTATAATAGAGAATGAAATTCAAAAAAAGAAGACAGTTGCATTTGTTGGTGATGGCATAAATGATGCACCATCACTTGCAAAAGCAGACGTTGGAATCTCAATGGGTGGGTTTGGTAGCGACGTTGCTATTGAAGCATCTGATGTTGTTATCATGACCGATGAACCAAGCAAGGTTCCTGTGGCAATCAAAAAGGCAAAGAGTATTCACAAGATTGCAACACAAAACATTGTTGGAGCAATTTCAATCAAGGCGATTGTTCTTGCCCTTGTGGGATTCAATCTTGCTGGAATGTGGCTTGCTGTGTTTGCCGACGTGGGAGTAAGTTTGATTGCAGTGCTAAATGCACTTCGTGCAATGCTAAAAAATAAATAAGGATAAAAGATATGAATATTACAAAGACACTTTATAATGCGCTTAAAAATAGTTTTGAAAAATTGGGTTATGATTCATCAGATATAACCTTAACTTTTTCAAACAGACCTGAAGCAGATTATCAATGCAACTCAGTTTTTGCTATTGCAAAAAAGAATCACAAAAACCCTGAAGAAGTTGCAAATAATATTATTGCATCACTTGAGCAAGATATTGCTGAAGTGTCTTTTGCTAGACCTGGATTTATTAACTTTAAAATCAAAAATGAAGCTCTTTCAAAATATTTAAACGAAGCGTTGTCAGATGAAAGAATGTGTCTTGAAAAAACAGACAAACCACTCAAGGTTGTTATGGACTATGGTGGTGCAAACGTTGCAAAAGAACTTCATATTGGTCACTTGCGTTCGCCACTTATTGGTGAAAGTTTAGCAAGACTTTATAGAGC
>JAZODG010000038.1:0-1713 GCA_045596905.1 Clostridia bacterium | reverse complement strand
ATGATTTACGATATGTATAAGTGGTTAAGAAACGAAAACATCATTGATGCAGACACAGGTTTAACAAAAGCAAAGATTAAGTTTGTTCTTGAACCAGCAACAAAGAAATTTGCAACAGAAGCTGATTTCCAAGCATACTTAGATGGTGATGGTGCAGCAGATAAGGCAGAACTTATTGCAACTGGTTTATGGAAAGAAAAAGATGGTTCACTCATTTGGGCTGAAGAAGTTATTGAAGGAACAACATATGAAGTTATTCCTCAATCAAAAGGTTTCCTCATGCCAGAACCTTTAGTTCCAACATTTGAAGATTTCTATGGTTGGTCAGCAAACTTCGGTGAAGGCTTAACATACAACGTAAGAGTTACATTAGCAGATGGAACAGCAAAATCTTTTTCATTAGCTTAATAACAAATTAAACAAAAGCTTAACTAAGGCAAGAAATTGCCTTAGTTAAGAAATTGTTGAAATATTAAATTAAAATGTTCTAAAATAACAGTTGATTTTTTATTTCATGACAACAAAAGAAAAACAGCATAGATTTATGCTGTTTTCTTAATTTTATTTTAAAATTTTTGTCAAATTTTGCTATATTTTTTTGTATCAGTGTTGACATTTAATAATTTATCTAGTATAATATATGTAGATTAGTATTTTTAAAATTTTATATATGGCTAGGTGGCTTATTTTTGCACGAAACATCATATTAATTTATGGCAAAAAAAAGTATTTCCAAACCAAAACGCAATAACCAGTTCAATTGCGATATAAAATTTTAGAGATATAAAATTTATAAAACTAAATTATATGAGACTGCATAACTTTGTTGCTATACTTTTATGTTAAAACAAGTTAAAAGTGTGAAAGACGGAAAAGGTTTGGTTTTAAAACAAGTAAACAGTTGAAAATCTATGAAGGAGGGTACTTAATTGAAAAACAAGTACATATCACCAATTGTTGAAATCTATGATTACATTACAGAAGATGTAATGGCCAGCTCATGGGCAGGAAGAGATAATACTTTCCCATTCCCAACTGAGTGGTGGAGTTAATGGAGGTTAACAATGAAGAGCATTAGTAAAAAAATTAAAACAATTTATTTATTAGCAATGATGGCAATCCTCAGCATTTGTATCGCTGTATTCCCTGTTTTCAAAACAGAATCAGTTAAGGCTGAAGAAGACCCAGGACTAAGCATGACTGGCGCTTATGTTCAATTTAGCACAAAAAATGGTATTGATGATTTTGCTTTAATGTTTCAAGCAAAAATAACAAAAACTTTTTATGACACAATCGCTGACCAAAACGTAAAATTTGGTATAGCTATTGGTCCAAAAACAGCTCTTGCAAGCATTACAACGTTTGAAGAACTTGATGATATTTCTGATGGTTCTACAGGTAATGCATGGGTGTTTGATTCACTTATAGGAACAACAAGTTCTTCTGTGGCTCAAAAAATCAGATTCAATACTGATGAAACATTTGTAACCTATGAAGCTGGCGTTTACTTTAACAAAACAGACGTTAGGTATGAAGGTAAAGACGCTGCTTGGTGGGATGGTGTTTATGCTTTAGATTTAACAGCAATTCCTTTCTATACAAATGGTGACGCAGTTGTTTTTGATGCAACTCTCGGTTTAACAAAGAACGTTAAGCAATTAACACTTGACACAATGTTGGCTGAAAATGCAAAACCTGTTAACTATTCTGAAG
>JAZODG010000037.1:0-58952 GCA_045596905.1 Clostridia bacterium | reverse complement strand
CTTCCAAGTGTGGGCAGAAAAACTGCTGAAAGATATGCTTATTCAATAATCAAGGCAAGTGATGAACAAGTTCAAGGCTTTGTTGAAAGTTTGCTTGGGGTTAAGGCAAAAATTAAATTTTGCGAAGTGTGTGGAAACTATACTGAACAAACTCCTTGCAAGATTTGTAAAACCAGAAGCAGCAAGGTTATTTGTGTAGTAAAGGATCCAAAAGATGCAATGGCAATTGAAAAAACAGGTGCATTTAAAGGACAATATCATGTTTTGCACGGAACAATCAATCCACTTGCTGGTGTTGGTCCAAATGATATTAGAATAAAAGAGCTTTTATCAAGAGTTGGCGATGGAGACACAAGTGAAGTGATTATTGCAACAAATCCAGACGTTGAAGGCGAAGCAACTGCAATGTATATATCAAAATTATTAAAACCATTTGATATCAAGGTTTCAAGAATCGCTCAAGGTGTTTCTATGGGAAGTGAACTTGAGTATGCTGATGAAGTGACCTTATCAAAGGCTTTATCTGATAGAAAGGAAATATAAGCGATTGTATTTCTTTTTTTTGTGAAAAATATCTTTGTGTTTTGAATAAAATTATAATAAAATAGGTTCAAGGAGATGTTTATGGAATTTAAGTATAATATGAGTTTGGCTGAGCTTCGCAAAAGAACTTCAAGAACACATTATAGAAAATTGGAGCTTTTGAAGCCAGATAGCAGAGAAGTTAAAAAATTGTCAGCAGCAGACAAGCTAGTGCTGTTGCATTTAACAAGAGCAGCAAAGATTATTGATAAGATTCAGCTTCAACTTGAAAATGCTCATAACCTAGAGCTTTTAGAGTTTTTGAATAAAGAGATTGAAAGTGGCAGTGAAAAAGCTGAAAGAACAAAGAGAATGTTTTTGTCGCAAAAATCTATTTTTTCGCCAGACACACTAGGCAATCAAACCGTTCTTGTGAAAGATGTGAAAAGACCACTTGGTCAAAACTATTTTCCTGAAGACCTTTCTGTTGAAGAGTTTCATAACATATTAAATAAGATGCTTGATGACGGCGACATTCAAGAACTTAAGCAAATCTTAAACCAAAGAACTATAGTGAGACGTGACGGTGACAAACTCAAAGCAACTGATTTTGTTGATGCATTCCCAGAGTTTAAAGAAGTTGCAAAAGAACTTGAAGAAGCTAAAAAATATTCTACTGACAAAAAGTTTAACAAATATCTTGAACTTCAAATCAAAGCTCTCTTGAAAGCTGATCCAATGCTTGATGCAAGAGCAGACAAGGTTTGGGCAGAGCTTGAAAGATGTAAGTATGAGTTCACAATCACAAGAGAGTGTTATCAAGAAAACTTAACAAAGACTATTTTTGATAATGAAGAGCTTTCAAAAAGACTTTCTGATGCAGGCATTACTGTTTACGCAAAAGATAGCTTGGGTGCAAGAGTTGGTATTGTAAACAAAAAAGGAACAAGGCTGTTAAAGAAACTTAAAGACCTTGTTAATGTTTCAGCAAAATATATGCCATATCAAGATGAATATGAAAATAAAAAGAAAGCAGAAGATGTAAAGCAAATTGCTGTTGACGTTGACCTTATCACTGTTACAGGTGATGAAGGTGCATATAAAGCAAGCTTTGTTACTGCTCAAAACTTGCCAAATAGTGACAAGTTGGCATTCACTATTGGTGGTGGAAACAGAAATGTTTATCACAGACAAGTTAGAAAACCAGGTAAAAAGAAAAATTATAAAAAGCTTATATGCGATGAGCAATGTCAATTTTATAATCCAGAAGCTGACCACTGGGCTGTTATTTGTCATGAAAACACCCATTCACTTGGACCAGCTTCAAAAACTCTTGGAAAGTATAGCTCAATATTAGAAGAGTATAAGGCAGACATGGGTATGTATGCATTCCTTGATGAGTTTGTTCAAGAAGGATATTTTTCAGAGTTTGATGCAAAGCAAATTATGGTGACGGGGCTATTTCGTGGATTTATGAAAGGCAAGCCAACACTTGAGCAAGCACATAAAACAAGAGCTCTTATGATTTGCAACAGAATGCTCTCAGAAGGTGCTATTGTTTTGGACGCCGAAACAAAAATGCATTTTGATTTTGAAAAAATCAAAAAATTAACAAAAACCATGCTTGCAGAAGTTGTTAGACTTCAAATTGATGGAAATGTGAAAAAGGCTGAAGAGTACATTCAAAAATGGTTTGTTTGGTCTGATGATATTGAAAGAATTGCTGAAGTGATTAGAGCATACAACAAAACACTTAATGGTTATGTTGATGAACCACTTGCAGAACTTTTCATGACAAAAGACTATGAACAAGCGCTTTTGAAAGAACTTAATGAAAGTGCTTGTTAGTTGAAGATGACTTTTTCTTTTCAGCAACAAAAGCGTTCAGGTTCTTGTGAATGTTTTTTGTGCTGGAACCATAAAGATTATCATAACATTGTGATTTCATAAACTTAGTTTTTGAAGAAGAAAATTTATTATGCAAAAAGCAGGGCAATATTGCTCTGCTTTTTTTGAATCTGAAAGAGAAATAATAAATTAAAGAGAAGTAAAGGTAGATTATGTTTAGACTTGACTAACCAAGTCTATTATATATTATGCAAGGGTAAAAATAATGTTAAAGTTATAAATTTAAAATTTATGTGTTTTTGAGTTTGACAAACTTTTTTTATTTTTGTATAGTTAAAGTATCAAAGGAGAAAAAAATTATGGTAGATAATTCAAAGGAAGTTAGAAAACAAATCTTGGATTGCATCGGTTGCATCGCAGCTATTGTAACAATTCTCACATATCTTCTTTTATGCATCAACTCAGCTTGGCCATTTTTAGATTCTGCAAACTTTATTTATAAAGTATTGCTTGCAATCAAAACATGGGCTCCACTTATTGTTGTTGGTGTTGTTGGTTGGGAATTTGTTGCTGACAAGAGCCTTGTTATTAGAATTTTGTTCTATGCAGCAATTGCTCTTATCGTGATCTTCATGTTCTATCCAGGCGTTTGGGATCAATTTGTTGGCATTGTTAAATAATTTTAGCCAAAATAAAAATGAACCAGAAATGGTTCATTTTTTTATTGCTTAAAATTAATTTTTCAAAAGTTCTTTCATGTAACTTTTATATTGTTCAACGCCTGGTTGGTTGAATGGGTTAACGCCCAAAAGATAACCACTTGCGCCACATGCATATTCAAAGAAATAAACAAGATATCCAAAGTTATATTCGTTGATTTCGTCAATAGTCATAATTGCGATTGGAACGTTTGCGTCTTTGTGTGCTTGAAGGGTTCCATTGAATGCTGCACGATTGATTTCATTCATGCTCTTTCCGTCAAGGAATTTGATTGGACAATCAAGAGCAATGCTTGAAAGATTTGTGTCTTTGAGTGGAGTTTCCACATCAAGGAATGTTTCAGCAACAATTGGAGTTCCTTGTTGAATGAATTGACCAACAGAGTGAAGGTCAGTTGAGAATGTTAATGGAGTTACAAACAAACCTTTGCCGTCTTTACCTTCGCTTTCTGCAAACAATTGTTGAAGCCATGCACCAAATGAAGAAAGGTTAGAGTTGAATGTTGCAAAGATTTCAACTTTTTTGCCAAGTTTTTTGTTAAGAAGGTGTCTGTAGATAGCGTATTGATATGCAGGGTTGTTTTCAATCTCTTCATTTTTCAAAAGTGTGTATGCATCAAATGCACCAGCCATAATTTGCTTAATATCAACACCTGCACACATGAATGGCAACATGCCAACAGAAGACAAAACTGAATATCTTCCACCCATGTCATCTGGAACGGTGAGTGTTTCAATGCCTTCAGCATTTGCTCTTTGACGAAGATAACCTTTATTTTTGTCAGTTGTGAAAATCATTCTTGACTTGTAGTCATTTTTATATTTATTTTTCATGAACTTTTCAACAAGGTTGAGTGTTGAAAGAATTTCAACGGTTGTTCCTGACTTTGAAACAATGTTTACATAAACGTCTTTGTTTTTCAAATACTCAAGTTTTTTTGCAAGGTCATTATAGTCAAATGTGATGCCAGAGAAGATAATTTCAACACCGTTCTTTTTTGGTGTTAACATATCAATACCAGCTTTTGCACCAAGATAAGAACCACCAATGCCAACAACCAAAAGAGCATCTGCTTTTGAGCGAATTTCTTTTGCTAACTTTTGAAGTTTTGCAAATTCTTTTTGGTCATATTGTTCTGGATAGTGAACCCAAGTTGTTCCAGCAGAGTGGTCTGGGTTTTGAAGTTTTTTGTGAACTTCAACGATTTTTTTTCTGTAATCCTTTGCATACAATTCATTTTGTTTTAAGGTAATGTTTTCTAAATTTAATTTCATATTATTCTCCTTTTAATTAAATAGACATCTTGCGCCCAAAATTCCTGCGTCGTTTAGGTGTTTTGCAGGAACAATCTTGACTTTATTGTTAATGTTTCTTGTAAAGATTCTTTCGTTTATATATTCAGTGAGTGGGGCAATCAATGCTTTGCCTTGTTTTGAAACGCCACCACCGATAATGATTATTTCAGGTGTGAAAATGTTGTATATATTTGTGATGCCTGTTCCAAGGTGTGAAATGTAGTTCTTGAAAACAGCAGCAGCTGTTTCGTCAGAGTCTTTAAACTCAAAAACAGTTTTTCCACAAACGGTTTCAAGGTTATATTTTGTCCACATTTTCGAATTGAGATTAAACTCCATTGCTTGACGGGTTTGGTTAACCAGTGCTTTTGTGCTGGCAAGTTTTTCAAATGATTCGTCATCACTTGCAGTGATTTTTATGTGCCCAAGTTCACAAGCAAATGGCATATATGAACGAAGTGGTGTGCCATTAATAATAAGTCCACTTCCAATGCCGGTTCCAAGAGTTAACATGGCAATGTTTTTATAGCCTTGTCCAGCACCAATTTTATATTCTGCCATTGTTGCACATTCAGCGTCGTTTGCAATATGCAACGGAACATCTGTGAATGATTTAAACTCTTTTCTAATATTATAGTTAGAAAGCTCTAGGCAGTTTATAAACTTTACAATTCCGGCACTGTCGTCAACCAGTCCAGGAAGTCCAATACCAAGTCCTTTTGCTTTTTGAAAGTCTAAGCCAGATTCTCTTTCAAGTTCTTTTATAACTTGAATCAGTGTGTCTGCTAGTGATTTTGATTTGAAATAAATATTTGTTGGTGTTTTTGTTGTGCAGAGTATATTGTATGATTCATCAACGATTCCTGCTTTTATATCGGTTCCACCAACATCAATACAATAATAATAGTTGTTCATTGTGTTCTCCTAGCATAATGATAGCAGAAAACAAAAAAAAGAACTAATGAAAATTAGTTCTTTGTAGATAAAAATTCAACAAATTTTTTAGGAGCAAAAGCAAGTGTGTCAACAATATATCCAGAATAAATATCAAGTTTTGGAAGAGTGAACAAAACATTAAGTTTTTTAAGGCTTCCGTTTGCAAGCTCTTCTTTGATATATTCTTCTTGACAGAAACCTACGCCGTTGCCTTCACGAACAAGTTTAAGCATTGATTCAGGTGTCCACGATTCAATGATAGGATTAATCTTTAAACCAATAACTGTGTTTTTCAAAAGTTTGATTTCTTCAGCGCCTTGAGAAGATATGATGAGTGGAAGGTTATTGATATTGTCAATTCCCAATGGCTTTTCTGTGTAATATTTATCAGTTGTGAAGAAACAATGTGAAAATGATTTTAAGTATTTGATTTCAAGTTTTGATTTGTCGGTTGAAATTGGTTGGCTGTCAATCACGATATCAATGTTTTGTGTTTGAAGCATATTGATAAGGTCTGGAACCGGTTTGCTCACAATTTCAATTTTAATGTTTGGATATTTTGCTCTAAATTCAGTGATAATTTCTGAAAGATACAAAACTGCAAGATATGAAGGAATGCCCACCTTAACAACACCGGTTTTGAGCCCTGCCATGTCAGAAATGGTGAGTTCTCCTTTCCAGATTGAGTTGAAAGCACTTGAAATGTATTTATACAAAATTTCGGCTTCGCTTGTTGCGCTCATTCCGTTTGATTTTTTATAAAATAATTGAATGTTTAATTGTTTTTCAAGTTCCTTTATGTTGTGGCTCACGGCTGGTTGTGAAATGTATAAAATCTCAGCTGCACGTGATATGTTTTTGGTTTCATAAACAACCAAGAAACTTTTGTATAGATTATAATTTATATTTGAAAATTGCATGTTTTTCTCCGTATAATGACAATAAAATTATTATAAATTAAAATAATGATTCTGTCAATAGCCATAAACGAAATTTATTAAAAGAAAATGAGACAGCAAATGTGTCTCATTTATTTTATTTCATTAAGTCGATTGCCTGAGCCGTTTGTGTCATGAGTGATGCAATGGTCATTGGGCCAACTCCGCCAGGCACAGGGGTATAATACTCAGATTTTTCATAAGCATGGTGGTCAACATCGCCAACATTGCCTTCGTTATAACCTGCGTCAACAATGATTTGATTTTCTCCAAACCATTCAGCTTTGACAAATTCTGCTTTGCCAATAGCTACGATAACGATTTTATAGTTCTTAATCATTCCTGCAAGGTTTTTTGTTCTTGAGTGTGCAACGGTAACAGTTGCACCAGCTTTCATAAGCATTACTGAAAGTGGCAAACCAACGATTTGGCTCTTTCCAATCATCAAAACTTCTTCGCCAACAAGATTGATGTTATATTTTTCAAAAAGTTTCATTATTCCAAGGGCTGTTGCTGGCGCAAACAATTGTCTGCTTTGGGCAATGAGTCCAAATGAAGTTGCTGAAAGCCCGTCAACGTCTTTTTCTGGTGGAATGAGATTGAAACATTTTTGTTCATCAATATATTTTGGAAGTGGGTGCTGAATCATGATTCCTGCGAAAGAATTGTCGACAGCAAGCTCTTTAACTTTGTTTTCAACTTCTTCTTGAGAAACGCCTTCTTCAAAATGGAATACTTCACAGCCAATTCCTATATATTCGGCTTTTTTCTTTTTCATATTGCAATAAACTGCTGAGCCATAGTCATCGCCAACAGAAACGATTGCAAGTTTTTTGTTGGTTGGATTTTTTTCAAACTTTGCTTTTAATTCATCAACAATTTCTTTTGATGTTGATTTTCCATCTAAAACTTTTGCTTCCATAGGTTACTCCAAATTATCAAATTTTTGTTTCATTTCTGCTTGTTTGCCACAGCACATTCTGCCTTCAGGGCATACGCCAAAAGTGTAGCAGCTTGGCCCAAAGCCCTTAAAGAACTCAGGGTTTGTTTTTTTCACAAGAGAAAGCATATCGGTTACAAGATAACGGATTTGCCATTGTGCTCTTGTGCAGGTTCTAAGGTTGCAAAGATGCAACATTTCACGTGCGTTTACGGTTGTTACAAAATCAATTGCTGTTGCATGTGGAGCAACATAAACAAGCAAGTGTGGGTCAATGTTTTGAGCAACAAGTTTGTTGTATATCTTTCTGTTTTCTCTTATGCATTTTTCAAAGTCTGCTTTGAGTTCTGCATTTGCAAGAATTGTTTCAGGGATAATAAATTTATTTGAAGTTGCCATTTTTGCAAGGGTTGCTGTGGCAAGTGATTGCATTCTGTGTCTTGTGTAGTGTTTTAGAACAATGAGAGAGAAGTTTTCAACTTTGAAAGTGAAGTTGAAGTGTTCTAAAAGTTTTGCTTGTTTGTCGTCTTTCAATGCTGTTTTTAAGTCAAACTTTTCATAACCGGTTGCTTTTGCAAACTCATTGATTGATTCATATGCTTCGGTTGGATAAGAGAGTAGTTTTGCACTGTGCGAAACATATTCTGGTTTGTTTGCTGGGGATAAGTTATTTACGATAACTTCATCAAGTTCAGCTGTATAAAGGTTTTTGCTGCCTTCAATCAAGTTTGGATATCTTTCATCAAACTGTGCTTTAAGACTCAAGCCAAGTTTGTAGATTTCTTCATATTTTGAACCCCTGCCATATATCATTGAGCATATAATATGAATAAGCTCTCTTGCGTTAACGCTCATATAGATATTTGTTTTTAAACCGTATGGCAAAATGAATCTTGCGTCTTCAACAGGGATTCCTGCTGCAACGAATCTGTCATACATTTTAAACATTTTCTTGTAGTGTGTTTTGAGCATCTTCTTTTGTTCATCACTGAAAGACTCTGGAAGGTTGAATCCAGAGTTTGAGAAGTTGACATATCTTCCTGATTTGATTGTGAATGATGCCATTCTGAACTCTATTAAATATTGTTCAACAAAAATTGAAACGTTGTTGAATGCAAGGTTAAAATAATGATGTTCAAGAACTGTTTTGTGGCCAGATGACACAACCTTTGACACTAGATTGAGATTCTTTGCTTTGTCGGTAGCTTTTCTATAAAGCTCAATTGCTGTTCCTGGTCTGGTTGAGATTCTTCCACCACAAGAAACAATTCTTTCTCCCTGTTTTGTTTCGCTTAAAATGATAGCGCCTGATTCGTTTTGTTTCATAAACACACCCCCTAAATTTTCACTAATAATATTGTAATAAACCAGACGGACTTGAGTCAAATTTTGCATTAGTAAATATATACAAACTTTATACACTGCGACATAAAAAGTATTTTGAGAGCGTTAAGAAATATATGGTCAAATTGCACAAAAAGATAAAGCTGTTTTTTTGCGAAAAATAATAATAAAGTGGTGCTTGTTTTTTGATTTTTGACCGTTGTTTTTGTTAAAAACCAGTCAAAAGAGATAAAATTTTAAGAAAAAACCAAAAAAGTGGTGGCAAAATTTCGAAAAATCACACCCTGTTTTTGGTCGATTTTTGGGGTTTATAAAAGATTGAAAAAACATTAAAATTTGTAAAATGCTTGAAATTATCGTCATTTTAGCATAAAATAGCTAATGGAAACAATAAAGGGGAATGTGAAAAAATGGGTGTAAAAAATGAAAAAAATGCCACCACTTTTGGCGTTTTTATTGAAGAAACAGCTGAAATTGGTGAGAATGTTACGATTTATCCTAATGTTTATATACTTGGAAACACAAAAATTGGTGATGGAACAGTTATCTATCCAAACACTACAATTGAAAATTCTGTTATCGGAGAAAACTGTGTTATAAAGAGCAGTTTTATTGAAGAATCTGTTGTTAAAAACAATGTTCAAATTGGGCCGTTCGCTCACCTTAGACCAAAGTCTGTGGTTGAAGATGAATGCAAGGTTGGAAACTTTGTAGAAATCAAAAATGCAACACTTGGCAAAGGAACAAAAGCTTCGCATTTGGCATATGTTGGTGATGCAGATATTGGCGAAGATTGCAATATTGGTTGTGGCGTTATTTTTGTTAATTATAACGGCAAATCAAAAAATAGAACAACTGTTGGAAACAATTGTTTTATTGGCAGCAACTGCAATGTTATTGCACCAGTTAAGATTGCTGACAACAGTTATATTTGTGCAGGAACAACACAAACCGTTGACACTGAAGTTGATGATTTTGTGATTGGCAGATGCAGAGAAACAATAAAAAAGAATAGAGCTCATAACTACTTAAAGGAGATGAAATAATGGGATTGTTTTTTGGAACAGACGGAATCAGGGGACAAGTTAATGATGATTTGTCACAAGCAACAGCTTATAAGTGCGGAAACGCACTTGGTGGAAAAAATAGGGGTGCAAAAGTTTTGATTGGCAGAGACACAAGACTTTCTGGTTCATTTATCGGTTTGTCATTTGCAACAGGTGCAATGAATGCAGGGGCTAGTGTTGTTGATGTTGGTGTTTGTCCAACAGCAGGTATTAGCTATTTAACAAAAGAACTTGGTTTCGATTTTGGTGTTATCATTAGTGCTTCACATAACCCAGCTGAATTTAATGGAATCAAAATTGTTGATAATCAAGGCAAAAAACTTGGAGACAAAAAAGAAGAAGAACTTGAAAAGTTGTTTTTAAGAGAATTTATTGTTCCTTATGACCAAATCGGAACATATGAATATAACCCAAGATTGGTGCTTAAGTACGAAGAGTTTTTAAGCAAAAGCATCAGCACTTCACTTGAAGGCAAGACAATTGTGCTTGACTGCGCAAACGGTGCAAGCTTTAAAATTGCTCCAGCAGTGTTTAGAGACAACAAAGCAAAAATCATTGCAACATTCTGCAAGCCCGATGGTTTGAACATTAACAAAGATTGTGGTGCGCTTCATATTGAAAGACTTAAAAAATATGTTTTGAAATATAACGCAGATATGGGCTTTGCATTTGACGGCGATAGCGACAGACTTATTGCTATTGATGAAAAGGGTAATGTTTTAGACGGCGACAAGCTTGTTTATATTTTTGCTATGGATTATTTAGCAAAAGGAAAACTTAACAAACACAGTGTTGTTGGAACAAGACACACAAACATGGGTGTTGAGCAAGCGCTTAAAGATAAGGGAATCAATCTCATTAGAACAGATATTGGTGACAAATATGTTTCTGCTGCGCTTATCGAAAAAGATTTGCTTATTGGTGGTGAACAATCAGGTCACATTATTGTTAGAGATAAACTTGGAACCGGTGACGGTGTTCTTAATGCTTTGCACTTGGCTGAGATTGTTGCATCAGGAAACAAGAAACTCTCAGAATATGTTGATTTTGAACTTTATAAACAATGCAACATTAATGTTAGAGTTAATGACAAGATGAGAATCATCAACAGTGCAGAACTCACAAACATGAGAGATGAACAAGAAAAATTGCTTGGCGATACAGGAAGAATCATGCTTCGTGTGTCAGGCACTGAACCATATATTAGAGTTATGGTTGAAACAAAAGACGAAAAGAAATCAACAGAAGTTGCAAAGCTTTTCGAAGAATTAATTAAAGAACTTAATAAGGAAGATTATATATGTGCGGAATAGTTGGTTATTTAGGAAAGGGTCGCTCTAGACAATTTGTTGTTAGCAGACTCAAAAAACTTGAATATAGGGGATATGACTCATCGGGTATCGCCTTTAATAATAAAGATAAAATTGACAGCATCAAAGCTGTTGGAAATATTTCAAACCTTGAAAATTTGATTGTAGATGAAAATAATGTTCAATGTGCAATTGCTCACACAAGATGGGCAACTCACGGCAAACCAAGTGTGAAGAACTGTCACCCACACTCTTCACAAACAGGTTCTTGGAGCATTGTTCATAATGGTATTATTGAAAACTATCAAGAAATTAAAGATGGTTTAAAAACTCCAACAGACAGCGACACAGACACTTCAACAGTTGCTCAGCTTTTGGAAGAAAACAATGCCAGAACCATTGGTGACTTTGTTGAAACATTCAAAGAAGTTGAAGGTAGCTATGCTATTGTTGCAATGAACTCTGAAAAACTTGATGAGCTCTTTATTGCAAAAAATAGAAGTCCACTTTATGTTGCTGAAAACGAAGGTGAATTTTTGGTTGCTTCAGATCCAATTTGTTTTGTTGGTTTTGCTAAGAAATATTATTCATTTAACAACTATGAATTTGGTCATATTTCAGGACAAAAAATTAAGTTTTATGACCTTAATATGAACGAAATCAAAAAAGACCTTGTTGAGCTTGATGATTGTTTTGAAGAAACACAAAAGTTTGATTATGAACACTTTATGCTTAAAGAAATCATGGAACAACCAGAAGCTTTGAAAAGACAAGTTAAAACATACAGAGACACAAATGTTCTTGCAAAGTTTGATAAGAAGTTTATTGAAAAATATGACTATATTGAATTTATTGGTTGTGGAACTGCATATCACGCATCAATGGTTGGTGCAAGATATATTGAAAAACTTGTAGGTGTTCGCTCAGGTGCACAAATTGCTAGTGAATTTATTTACAAAGAACCAGTTTTTGCTAATGAAAAAACATTGTTTGTGTTTGTTAGCCAAAGTGGTGAAACAGCAGACACATTGATGGCGATGAATATTGCAAAACAACATGGTGCAACATGTATTGCTCTTACAAACGTGCTTTATTCAACCATCGCAAAACAAGCAGATATGGTGTTGCCTGTTTGTGCTGGTCCTGAAATCGCTGTTGCTTCAACAAAAGCTTATGTTTGTCAGCTTTCAGCACTTTATATGTTTGCAAAACACTTAAACAATCAAATCAATGATGTTCAATATGATTATCTCAAAGACATTGAGCTTGTTTCAAAAAAGATTTTAGATTTTGACCAAGAATCAATCAGTCATATTGCAGACAGCATTAAAGATGAAATGAACCCAATCTTTATTGGTAAAGACTTAGACTATATTGCAGCCTGTGAAGCGTCACTTAAGCTTAAAGAAGTTGCATATGTTAACGCAACAAACTATCCATCTGGAGAACTTAAACACGGCTTCTTGGCTCTTATTGAAGATAATACTCCACTTATTGTTTTTGCGACAGAAGAAAAAGTTAGAGTTAAAACTCTTAACGCTGCTCATGAAGCTGTTTCAAGGGGTGCTTTCCAAATCACTATCACAAATGATGGTTCACTTGGATTTGATAACTTGATTGTTATTGATGTTGAAAATGAACTTTTGATGCCAATGCTTGAAATTGCTCCAATGCAATATTTGGCATATGAAGTTAGTGTTAAAAAAGGCATTAACCCAGACCAACCAAGAAACCTTGCAAAGAGTGTTACAGTTGAATAAAAAAGAAAAAACTAATGAGTTATTCATTAGTTTTTTTTGTGTTTTGTTTTTCTTCTATAATTGCATTTAAAACGGAAAGCTTATCAGATTGCTCCATCCAGTCATTTGCAAGTTTGTCAATGAGAGCTTGGGTGGTTTCAACTTCAGCTTGAATCTCCATGAGCTTCACAAAATCTGATGCGATTTCTGGATTAACAAAATCGTTGTTTAGTTGTTTTAGTTTTTCTTCAGCTTCTGCAGATTTGTTTTCTATTTTTTTGAGTAGATTTTCAGTTCTGCTCTTTTCTTTGCTTGCTTCATAATAAGAAAGATTCAAGAGTGGGTCATCTGGTTTTGGGTCGTCATAATCAATAGGATATTCAATTTTTTCAGGCTTTGGTTTCTTTTCAATTTCTTTTGTAACCTTTTCAACAATCTTTGTGTTTGGGTGGATATATTCATTATATGTTCCGTTAAAGATTGTTGGTTCGTTTGATTCGAAAACCAATAATTTTGTTGCAATCTTGTTTGTAAAATATCTGTCGTGCGAAACAAAAATAACAGTGCCAGTGTAAGACAAAAGCAAATTTTCAAGAGTTTCTTTGCTGGTTATGTCCATATGGTTTGTAGGTTCGTCAAGAATCAAAAGATTTGGTTTTCTTTCAAAAATCTTGCAGAGTTCAAGTCTAACAAGCTCTCCACCTGAAAGTTCAGAAAGCTTTTTGTTGACTTCATTTCCCGAAAATAGAAATGCTCCAAGGCTTGAGCGAACTTCTCTGTCGTCAAGGTCAGGGAAGAGTTCGCTGAAGTGTGAATAGATTGTTTTTGAGCTGCTGTGTTTGCTTGCAAGCTGTTCAAAATAGCCATACTGAACGTTATATCCAAGTTTGAAGTGCCCTGAGATTAAAGGAATCTTTTCAGTGATTGTTTGAAGAAGCGTTGATTTTCCGATTCCGTTTTCACCAATAACTCCAAGTCGGTCGCCACGTTCAACACTC
This sequence comes from Clostridia bacterium, assembly GCA_045596905.1. Classification (GTDB taxonomy): domain Bacteria; phylum Bacillota; class Clostridia; order Christensenellales; family UBA1242; genus RGIG1681. Next base: position 45,295 of record JAZODG010000037.1, on the reverse strand, counting down.
AAGTTGATAGTTGCAAGTGGTTGTTTGTCATAGCCAATTTTGAGATTAGTGCAGGTTAAAACATTGCTTCCACTTTCAATTTCAGGTTTTATTTTTGAACGGAATGCTCTATTGTCAGTTTTTTGTGGCATTGGAATGATTTCCATTTTTTCAAGCTGTTTGATTCGTGATTGAACGGCATTTGCTTTTGTTGCCTTATATCTGAACCTGTCGATAAACGCTTGAATGTCGGCAATCTCACGTTGTTGGGCTTCATAGTGCTTTAATTTTGATTCATAAGTCTCTTCTTTAGTTCGCAAGAATCTTGAATAGTTGCCAATATATTTTGTTAGTTTTTTATATTCAATTTCATAAACAATATTGATTGTGTTGTCAAGAAACGCACGGTCGTGCGAAACAATAACGACAGCTTTTTTATATGAAGAAATATATTCTTCAAGCCAGTTAACGGCTTTTATGTCAAGGTGGTTTGTTGGTTCGTCCAAAAGCAATACGTCAGGTTTTGATAATACAAGTTTAATAAATGCAATTTTTGTTTTTTGACCACCTGAAAACTCTGAAAGTTTTTTCTTTTTGTCGGTTTCTGAAAAACCAAATGAGGCTAAAATTGATGCAACTTCGCTTCTATATCCATAACCGTCAAGTCTTTCAAATTCGTCATTGAGTTTTGAAAAACGGTCAACAAGCTTATCTGAATAACTTTCTTCAAGTTCTTTTTGAAGTTCAGCTAATTTATTTTCAATATCAATAACCTTTTGATAACACTTCAAGATTTCTTGTTCAAGAGAAATTGATTCGTCGTCAAAAGTCATTTGTTTGAGTGTCATAATAGATGGGTTACCAATCTTTTCAAAAACAGCAGGGGTGTTGTCTGGTTGATGAAGTTCAATCTCACCAGTTAAAATTTTGAGAATAGTTGTTTTTCCACTTCCGTTCTTGCCAATAATTGCAATCTTGTCATTATTGTTAACTTCAAATGTGAAGTCTTCAAGAATATTGTCTCCATTATACCCAAAACTAGCATTGTTGATTTTTAGTTTCATGATTTTTCCTTACTTAGATTTTATATTGTTATTTTAAACTAAAACCTTTTTCAAATCAAGAATTATTTAATAGATGAAATATTTGCTTGATAAGAAACGGGGTTTTAAAATATAATATTGTCAGGGGGCACTATGACAAATTTTGATCTGCATATTCATTCAAATAAATCTGACGGAAAACTTTCGCCAAAAGAAATTATTGATATGGCTGCAAAGCATGGTGTGAAGGTTATTGCAATAACTGACCATGACACTGTTGCTGCGCACACAAAACAAGTTCATGACTATGCAGAAGAAAAAGGTATTGTGCTGCTTACAGGTATTGAAATCTCATCTGAAAATGCACGTGGTGGATTTCATATCTTGGGTTATAATATTGACGTTAATAATGAGTTTTTAAAACAAGGCATCAAAAGACTCAAAGAAAATAGAATGGCAATTTTGAGTGAGTCAGCAAGAAAACTTGGTGAGCTAGGGTTCAAGGTTGACACTGAAGAGCTTAAGAAACTTGAGTCGATTGCAAAAGGTTCAATTGCCGAAAATGTTATTGATAACCCAGAAAACAAAGAAGCATTGATAAATAAGTTTGGGCATATCCCAGGCAAAGGGGAATTCATTCAAACTTATATGAACAAGGGTTGCCCAGCGCATGTTAAAAAAGACCATATCACTCCAGCCGAAGCTGCTGAGATGATAAGAAGGGCTGGCGGCAAGGTTGTTTTGGCACACCCGGTTGTTTATATTTATGAAAAGAACTTTTCAGAAGAAGATATTGTTAATGTTATAAATGAGATTAAACCAGACGGCATTGAAGCAAATTATGTTTGTTATGACAAATTAAACAACAGACATTATGAATATGATAGATGGAAGGCGATAGCAAACAAGTTTAATATGTTTGCAACAATCGGGTCCGATTTTCATAGAGATGACGGCATAAGACCACTTGTTGGGTTTGTGAATGAAAATATTGCTTTAAGCAGTGATGATGAACAAAAGATAAAAGATAACTTGCTAACAAAATAGTTTGCAGGCTATACAAAGGAGAAATACATAAGATGAAAGTTAAGAGAGTTTTATTTTTAACGCTTGTCGGCGTTATTAGTTTAATAATGTCTGTATTTGGTGTTGGGTTTAAGTTAACAAACAAAACGGCAGTTGCATCATCAGAAGTGACGGGGTTTGATATCAACGGTGAGTTTATGGTGCTAGGTGAAAACGCAACGTCAATAAAATATGCAACCACAGATGAGTTTGTTTTGGCTGAAGAACCTTCAACAGTTGCTATTGATGACCAGACTATGTATGTTTGGTTAGCCAACACAACAATATATTATTATGCTGGTGATGACGTAGCAAGCATGATTATTATGTTGCCGGTAGACGTGTCTTTTATGTTTAATTCACTTCAAAAAGTTGAAACAATTGACCTATCAGGTTTTATGTTTGCAGAAAACAGTAATGTTGAGAGCATGTTTGCTGGCTGTTCTAGTTTAAAAGAAATTGACATGTCAGATGTTATTGTTGATTCATCAAAAACAAATCTTATTTTTGATGATTGCTCAGCATTGTCTGAAATTACCCTTGGAAGCGATAGTGAATGTTTGTTTACAGAAGCTAAAACATTGTGGAATAATGCACCAGTTTATAACAAAGCAACAGGGGTTGAAGTTTCACAGGTTCCAGAAATCACAGCTGGTCAAAAACTAACAATTACAAATGTGGCGCCAGTCAAAACATATTTTGACCTTAGAGATGGTAATGGTCTTGTTGAATCAAACGCAAATGGGTTTTCATATAATCCTGAAAAGGCAGGTTTTGAATTTGCTGGTTGGTCTAAAGTGATTGATGACATAACTGCTTCAAATTTAATTGATAAAACCAGTGGCGAAAATGCATCTATATATGATGCAGGTGATTTTGCCACAGGTGTTAATTATTATGCAGTTTGGAAAGTTGCAAATAAAGTTGTGATAACTCAAGAGCTTGACTTAACTTCAGCTTCTTCAATAGATAAAACAGCGTCTCATGGTTATGAGTGGAATAGTGACACAAAAACGTTAACTATTTCAGGGCTAAACATAGCAAATAACAACGCAAATGAAAATGGTATTATTTTGCCAGACGGTGCAAAATTGGTTATTGCATCAGATTCTGAAAACAATGTTTCAGCTCAAAAGAATGCTATTTCATGTGCTGACCTTGAAGTTAAACTTGGTTCTTCAGGAACGGGAATTTTAAATCTATCAGGCACAAAAGCAATTATTTCAAGTGGAAATGTGAATTTTGTTGGTGGAAAAATTGTTTCACAAAACGCAGTTGATATCTCTGGCAAACTTACACTTAGTGGTGCAGAGCTTAATGTTGTATGTATTAATGAAACTCCAATAACTGTTGGCTCAATGGAAATTAATAAAGGAAAGTTTGTCGCAGAAAGTCAATGGCAAGCAGCAGTTTTATCTACTGGAAATGTTATAGTGAATGGTGGCAGCGTTAAACTTTCTTCTGGTGTTGATTCAAATTGTATCAAAAGCTCTGGTGGAAACATTGTTATTTCAGGTGGCGAACTTGAAATGACAGCTACTGGAACAGCTGCACTTAGCGCAACTCAAATCACATTTGAAAATTTTGCAACACTCAAAACAGGTGAAACAAAAGCAAGTTCAGCTGAAGCTGAAGAGTATGATGGAGAAGCATATGTGTTTGTAAAGTTTCACAATTTTGAAATTACCGTTGACGGAAACAAAATTATTGCTACATGTCAAAACGAATCTTGTGAACTTGAAAATAAAAAGGTAGAACTTGAAGTTTCTATTGAAAACAAAACATATGACGGCACAGCAAATGCTGTTTTGGTTACAAATAAAGAAACATTTGAAAGTGTTTTAAACAAAACATTAGAAATTAAGTATGTTGGTATACTTTCAACTGAATATGAAGAATCTTCAGTTGCTCCAACAAACGTTGGAGACTATCAAGTTACAGTGGCTGTAAACTTTGGTGGCATGATACATCAAGTTATAAAAACTTTTAAAATTGAAGAAGATAGTGTAAGCGTTACAGCTCCTACAACACTAAACTTAACATTTAATGGAGAAGCGCAAGCTCTTATTAATGCTGGAAGTGTTTCTGGTGGTGGAGTGTTGAAATATAAGCTTGAATCAGGCGAATATTCAACTAATATTCCAACTGCAACTAATGCAGGTGAGTATAAAGTTTATTATAAGTTTTTTGGTGATGCAAATCATGCTGACTCTGCTGAAGAATTTATTACTGTGACAATTGCTCCAAAGACAATCGAAATTATTTGGCAAGAAAATGAGTTTGTTTATAATGGAAATGTTCAAACCATTACTGCAAAATATAAAGACGTTGCAAACACAGATGTTACCTTGAGCGTTAGTGTCAATCAAGTGTTCAAAAACGCTGGCTCATATATTGCAACAGCTTCATTTGCAGAAGCTGATAACAACTATAAACTTCCAGCTGAAACTACAAAATCATATACTATTGCAAAAGCAAAGGTTCAAAAACCAGTTGCAGACACAACTAAGTATATTTATAACGGCGAAGAACAAACATATCAAATCGCAAATAGTGATTATTATCAAGTTGCAGGAAACAATCGCACAGACGCTGGAGTTTATGATGTTAAAGTTTCACTTATAGATAAAACAAACTATGAATGGACCGATTCAACTATTGGAGACTTAAGCTTTGAGTTTGTTATCAATAGAGCAACTATGATTGGTGCAAAAGACAAACTTGGGAATGGGGTTAGCGAAGTTGAAATTAAAAGCGCTGCTGGTGGCATTCACCCTAATGCAGTGTTTGAAGTTGAACTTATTAAGAGTAATGATATAAGTTCGCTTAACGTTTTAGAGAATGTGCTTAAAAATAATGGAAAATTATCAGCAACACAAAAAGTTTATTACGGTGTTAACTTAACATTGAAAATTGAAGGCATTGCTACACAGCCAAATGGAAAAGTTGTTTTGAATGTTAAGATCCCTGAAGTGTTAAAGGCAAAGACATATGATATTTTCCATATTCACACAAATGCAGATGGCTCAAAAGAAATTGTCAAAATAGCATACACTCAATCTGAAACAGCAGGCTATATTTCCATTGAGCTTGATAAATTCTCTGAAATTGCGTTTGTTGTTGATGAACCACCAATTGAGACATTCCCAGTTCATTGGGTGTTTATTGGAATAAGTGGTTTATTTGTTGTTCTGTTTTTGATCTGGTTCTTTGTGTTAAAGAAAAATAAGTATGATATGGTTTCAAAAATTGTTGTAAGTTTGTTTGAAGGTGTTGGTGTTGTTATGCTTTGCATGTTTAGAAGTTCGAATATGCTTGGCTATGCAATTTTCAATCTTGTTATGTTTGTTGCTGTTGACCTATTCTATATGATTAACACATCAAAAGAAAAACAACCAGAAAAAGAAAAAATTGAAACATAAAAAAGGCTCAATCATCACGATTGAGTCTTTTTATAATGCTTCGTTATATATTTCTTCAAGTTGTTTTACAACAATTTTAATGTCATATTTTTTAATGAATTCAACATTTCTTTCTTTAAATTGTTTTTGTAAGTCCTTTGATTCATATATTTTCAAAATTGCTTGTTTATAAGCTTCTTTATCGCATTTTGGACAAAGAATACCTCCTTCATTGTTTCCAACAAGTTCGGTGTTTCCACGAATGCTTGATGCGATAACAGGGAGTCCAAAACTCATGGCTTCCATCATAGAACGGCTTAAACCTTCTCTGTGTGATGGCATAATATAAACATCACTAACGGTTAAAATATCTTGAACATCTCTTCTAAACCCAACAAGTTTGATTCTGTTTTCAAGATTGTGTTTCTTGATAAAGGCTTGCATTTGTTTTTCAAGTGGTCCTTGACCAACAATCAAGTATTTGATTTTTTCATTATCAATGTTTTTGATAACATCCAAAATTTGGTAGGTGTTTTTATTTTTATTAAGTTCACCAATTGAAGTAACGATAAAGTCGTCTTTTTCAAAACCAAGAGATTTTTTAAATTCATCTTTGTCAAGCTTTTCGTTTGGCTGGTATTTTGAAATATCAATGCCGATACCATTTATTTTATAAACATGTTTTGCTTTCCAGTCTTTGCTTGCTGTATAATCTTCTTCGTTAATAGTGATAAGGGCAGTTGTTTTTCTAGCAAAACATTTTTCAATAGATTTAAACAATAGGTTTTTGAAAGGATTGTTGCCTTTTAAAAAGTGAAATCCATGAGCAACATAAATACAAGGTAACTTAAACTTGTGAGCTAAGGTTCTGCCAAGAATGCCACTGTTTGGTTGTTGACAATAAATAATATCGTATTGTTTTTCTTTTTGTAGTTGTTTGAGTAATTTTAAAGATTTAAGGTTTTTGAAACTTAAAGGGTTTCTGCTAATTGGGATTTTGTGCATAACAAAACCTTCGTTTGCAAGTTCATCAAACCAGAAGCCTGTCTTTGCGCAGGCACATTCAACGATTGCTCCGTTTTTTTCCATATATTTAATATGTGGAATCAAAAACTGCCAAATCATATTGTCAGTTGTTGATAAAATCAAAACTTTCTTACCTTTAAATTTACTCATAGACTCTTAAATTATAAATGTATATTAAAAAAAAAGCAATTGTTTTTCGTTTGTATTGTTGTTTATAATGCATAAAGTGTCGGAAATTATGGGAGATTGTAGACACTTGCGATAATTTGTGTGGGTTAAAATATATAATGTTCTTGACAAATAAACAAATTGTTTATATAATTTAGGAGTTAAATTTAATAGATTTGCTACTGTGGCTCAGTGGTAGAGCACCACCTTGGTAAGGTGGTGGTCGCGGGTTCGATCCCCGCCAGTAGCTCCAGATAAACCCTTGAATATCATTCAAGGGTTTTTTCTTGTAGAAAAATAGCAGAAAATAGCTTTATTAGTTCAAATTGGTTTGATTTGAGCATAAATTTTGTTAAACTAGAAATGGTGACAAAATGCAAGGTTTGTTTCACCTTGCGAAAAATAATAAAAGGAGAAAAATATGCTACAAGTTAAAAATTTAGTAAAAATCTATAAGTCAAAGAAAGCTGAAAGTGTTACTGCACTTAACAATGTTTCAATTGACTTTCCTGAAACAGGTTTTGTGTTTTTGCTTGGTAAGTCTGGTAGTGGTAAGTCAACACTTTTAAACAGTATTGGTGGACTTGATAAGTTTGATAGTGGTGAAATTATCATTAAAGGCAAATCATCAAAAGATTTCTCTCAAGCAGACTTTGATAGCTATAGAAACACATTTATTGGTTTCATTTTCCAAGAATATAACATTTTGGAAAACTTTTCGGTTGCCAAAAACCTTGCCTTAGCTCTTGAACTTCAAGGCAAAAAGGCTGACAATGAAGAAGTTATGAGACTCCTTCGTCAAGTTGAAATGGATCAATACGCAAAGCGTAAGCCAAATGAACTTTCTGGTGGTCAAAAACAAAGAGTTGCAATTGCGCGTGCTCTTATTAAAAATCCAGAAATCATCATGGCCGACGAACCAACAGGTGCGCTTGATAGTAACACCGGTAAACAAGTTATGGATACTCTTAAAGAGCTTTCAAAAACAAAGCTTGTTATCGTTGTTTCACACGACCGTGAATTTGCTGAAATCTATGGTGACAGAATCATTGAACTTAAAGACGGAAAGATTTTGTCAGACGTAACAAAAAAAGAAGTTGAAGCACAAGAAGCTTCAGACGGTATTAAGATTATTGATAATAGCGTTCTTTATATCAAGAAAGGCAAACAAGTTTCTGATAATGAAATGAAGGCTATTGCAAAAATTATTAATGCAAACACCGAAAAAGGTGACACATTTATTTCACTTGACCCTGCAGCAAATGAAAAGCTTAAGGAAGGTGCAAAAATTAACGACGAAGGCAACAAAGAAAAATTTGTTGATACTGCGCCAGAAGATGTTGAAGTTAAAAAGTATAATCCAAATAGCTTGAAACTTATTAAGTCAAGACTTAAGTTTAGTGACTCATTTAAAATGGGTGCTAGTGCACTTAAAAACAAAGTGGGAAAACTTATCTTCACAATTATTCTTTCATTCTTTGCATTCACAGTGTTTGGTATTGTTGATGCTCTTGGACAATGGAACAGAGCAAGCTCAGTTTATCAAGCAATGACAATGCAAAATGAAACAAATATTGCAATGAGAAAATATGTTGACGGTGGAACATATTTAAGAGACCAAGCTATACCAGCTGGTGAAGTTGCGGCTCTTCAAAAAGAATTTCCAAGCCACATTATAAAAGGCGTTGCTGGTTCAGAATGGGGTTCTTCAGATGGTGATATCACAATTAGTGGAATCTCATTTGCAAGAAACAATAACCCACTTTGGGATATTTCAGTTGCTGGAAGCGTTCATGTAACCGAAGCAGAATTTAATGAACTTAAAAAACTTGGTTTTGAACTAAAAGGACGACTTCCTGTTGCAGAAAATGAAGTTGCAATTTCTCAACACCTTTGGGATACAATGGTAAAGAGAACCGAATCTGAAACTGATCCTACAAAGAAAATTAATGCTGATTTTATGGCTAACTATGATCCAGATGGAGCAACTCCACTTATGGCTTCAATCTCAAGCATTAATGTTTATGACACAGCTTATACTTCAGATGTAAAGATTGTTGGTGTTGTTAATGATAAAACAAACATTGATCAATATAAGAACATGACAGATGAAGAAATCTTGAAACTTGAAGACAAGATGATTAGCATTGACAATGTTTTAAAGTATGGCTGGACAAGACTTATTTATACAACTGAAGGAAGATATAAAGCAATTCTTGAAAACTCTTATACAGACATTTATTATTATTTGAAGATGGACGGCGTTGAAAACACTCCATCATTCTCAAGTGGTTCATTTAGAAACTTCCTTGATGTAGAAGACTTTGAAGAAGCAGCAATGCAATATTATTATCAATATGAAGGTTGGACAAAATGGGATCCTGTTGAAAACGAAACTGTTCCAAATCCAGATGCAGAAGGTTTTGTTGCATACACAAAAGAAATGTTCTATGAAGACAAAGAGTTCCATGCAGTGAAGACTGGTGCTGATATCTTCAACCTTGGAAAAGACGAAATCATTATTCAAGAATGGATGGTTGATGGAGAAATTGCTGATTATCAAGCAGCTCTTGATGCTGGTTTAACTGTTAAACTTACTGCAGACTATCAAGGCAAAGAAGTTATCAGAGAATTTAAGGTTGTTGGTATCTGTGAATACAACATGTATGTTTCAGAAGCTCTTGCTGAAGAACTTAAGCCATTGTTTGCTGGTTGTCCATTTGCTGTTTCAGCGCTTACAGGAGATGAGTCACTTGACAAGGCTTTTGTTGAAAGACTTGAACTTTTCAATGATGCAGGTGTTAAATATTCAATTCAAAACTCTTCAACACCAATGCTTGACATGCTTGAAGAAATTCTTCTTATGATGACAAGTATATTTGTTTGGGTAGCTCTTGGATTTGCAGTGTTTGCATCACTTATGCTCATGAACTTTATTTCAACTTCAATTTCATACAAAAAGAGAGAAATTGGTGTGCTTCGTGCACTTGGTGCAAGGGGAAGTGACGTATTTGGAATCTTCTTCAATGAAAGCTTGATTATTGCTACAATCAACTTTGTGCTTTCAACTATTGCAACATTTGTTGTTTGTGGAGTTCTCAATGGAATTGTTCTTGAAGCAATGCCTGTTGACGTTGTTCTTTTGAACGTTGGTATTAGACAATTGATTCTTATTGCTGGAGTTTCAGTTCTTTCAGCATTCCTTGGAAGCTTTATTCCAACTTCTAAGATTTCTAAGAAGAGACCAATTGATGCTATCAACAATAGATAACAATAATAAAAAATCACTCAAAATTTGGGTGATTTTTTGTTTTGGCTTTTAATTGTTTGACGACAATTTATTAAAAGTTATAAAATTTATATGTATTTTTCAAAAAGGGGGGTTATTTATGAGAAATTACGGAACTTGCGTTTATGGAGTTAGAACTCCAGTTATTAAGGCAGGAGATGATTTGGCTAGCATTGTTGTTGATTCAGTTTTGAAGGCTGCAGAGCAAAGGAATGTTGAACTTAGAGACAGAGATATTGTTGCGATAACAGAAGCTGTTGTGGGTATTGCTCAAAAGAACTATGCATCAGTGGCACAAATTGGAAAAGATGTTGAAAATAAATTTGGTGGAAAGAAGCATATTGGTATTGTATTTCCAACACCGGTTTCAAGAAATAGGTTTTCACTTATCTTGAAGGGTATTGCAAAGGGGGCAAAAAAGGTTACCATTTTGATGGCATATCCAGAAGATGAAGTTGGAAATGACCTTTTTGATGAAGAACTTCTTTATAAATATAACATTAATCCTTGGGACGACGTGTTATCAGAAGAAGAATATAATAAATATTTTGGAAAAGAACTGCATATTTTCACTGGTGTTAACTATGTGAAATATTTTAGAGAAATTATTGAAAATGAAGGTGCAGAAGCTGAACTTATATTTGCAAATAAAGCAACTGCTATTCTTGATTATACAAAGAATGTTATTGTTGCAAATATTCACAAACGTGAAAGAACAAAAAAGATTTTGCAAGACGCAGGTGCACAGATTGTTTATAAAACAGATGAAATTCTTAGAGAGAGTGTTGATGGAAGTGGTTATAACTCAAAATATGGTTTGCTAGGTTCAAATAAAGCAACTGAAGAAACTGTTAAACTCTTCCCAGAACACGGAGATAAAATTGTTTCAGCTGTTCAAAAGGCGCTCCTTGAAAAAACAGGAAAGCATATTGAAGTTATGGTTTATGGTGACGGCGCATTCAAAGACCCAGTTGCTGGTATTTGGGAACTTGCTGATCCAGTTGTTAGCCCAGCATACACCAGTGGGCTTGAAGGCACTCCAAATGAACTTAAACTTAAATACATTGCAGATAACGACCTTTCTTCATTAAAAGGAGAAGAACTTTCAAATGCGATGAAAGAACAGATTAAAAACAAAGCTGATAATCTCAAAGGAACAAACGCAACTCTAGGAACAACTCCAAGAAGATACACTGACCTTTTAGGCTCACTTTCAGACCTTACTTCAGGAAGTGGTGACAAAGGAACCCCTGTAGTGCTTATTACTGGATATTTTGACAATTATGCCACCGAATAATATTTGGAGATTGGTGAATAAATAGAGTATAATAAAATTGTCTTAAAAAGATATTAAGAAATTGGGAGAGAAATTATGTTTGAAATTAAAACAAAAAGATTTTTAAACCCAACAGTTTGTGAAATGGATATCTTAGCTCCACTTGTAGCAAAAAAAGCAGAGCCAGGCCAGTTCATTATTCTTCGTGTTGACGAAGACGGTGAAAGAATCCCACTTACTGTTGCAGGATACGACAGAAAAAAAGGAACTGTTAAGATTATTTTCCAAATCGTTGGTGCAACAACAAAACTTTTGAGCGTGAAAGAAGTTGGTGACACAATCCCTGATTTTGTTGGTCCACTTGGAAACGAAACAGAACTTGACGGCCTTGAAAATGTTTGTATTGTTGGTGGTGGTGTTGGCTGTGCGATTGCATATCCTGTTGCTGCAAAGCTTGCTGAAATGAAAGCGAATGTAACAAGCATTATTGGTTTTAGAAACAAAGACCTTGTTATTTTGGAAGATGAGTTCAATAAAGCTTCAAATGAGTTTTATTGCATGACAGATGACGGAAGCCATGGCGAACAAGGCAACGTTTGTGTTCCACTTGAAAGAATGCTTGCAGCTGGAAAGAAGTTTGATAAAATCATTGCTATCGGACCAATCATCATGATGAAGTTTGTTTGCGAAACAGCAAAGAAATATAATGTTCCATGCGTTGTTTCAATGAACCCTATCATGATTGATGGAACTGGTATGTGTGGTGGTTGCAGACTTACCGTTGACGGCAAAATGAAATTTGCTTGTGTTGATGGTCCTGACTTTGATGGTTATAAGGTTGATTTTGATGAACTTATGGCTAGAAACAGAATGTATGCAGATTTTGAAAAACACGCATATGATGAAACTTGCAATCTTTTGAACAAGGAGGTTAAATAAATGGCAGAATTACCAAATATGAAACCAAACAAAAATGAAATGCCAATGCAAGACCCAAAGGTACGCGCACACAACTTTGAAGAAGTTGCTCTTGGCTATAGTGAAGAAGTTGCAATTGATGAAGCAAAAAGATGTTTAAACTGCAAAACCATGCCATGTGTTGGTGGTTGCCCAGTAAAGATTCACATTCCTGAATTTATTGCAAAAATAAAAGAAGGCGACTTTGAAGGAGCTTATCAAATTATTGCAGAGTCTTCAAGCTTGCCTGCAGTTTGTGGAAGAGTTTGTCCACAAGAATCACAATGCGAATCAAAATGTGTTAGGGGAATAAAGGGTGAACCTGTTGGTATTGGCAGACTTGAAAGATTTGTTGCTGACTGGCACAATGCTCACAGCGACGCAAAAGAAGTTTGTGAAAAACCAAACGGTCACAGAGTTGCTATCGTTGGTTCTGGTCCTTCAGGACTCACTTGTGCAGGTGAACTTGCAAGAAAAGGTTATGCCGTTACTGTGTTTGAAGCACTTCACAAAACTGGTGGTGTTTTGGTTTATGGTATTCCTGAGTTTAGACTTCCAAAGAAGATTGTTCAAAAAGAAGTTGATAAACTCAAATCAATGAATGTTGAGTTCCAAACAAACGTTGTTATCGGAAAAACTTTAACAATTGAAGAACTCTTCAAAGAAGGCTATGAAGCTGTGTTCATCGGCTCAGGTGCAGGTCTTCCAAGATTTATGGGAATCCCTGGTGAATCACTTAACGGTGTTTATTCAGCAAACGAATTTTTAACAAGAAACAACCTTATGGGTGCATATAAAGATGATTCATTCACACCTGTTATGAAAGGTGGAAAGGTTGCAGTTGTTGGTGGTGGAAACGTTGCTATGGACGCTGCCAGAACAGCTCTTAGACTTGGTGCAGAAAAGGTTTATATTGTTTATAGAAGAAGCATGGAAGAACTTCCAGCAAGAAAAGAAGAAGTTGAACATGCAATTGAAGAAGGCATTGAATTTATGCTTCTTAACAACCCAGTTGAGATTTTGGGATACAATAATCCAGATGATAGAAGAGACCCTAAAAACGGCTTTGTAAAGGCAATGAAATGCATTAGAATGGAATTGAGCGAACCAGATGAAAGTGGCCGTAGAAGACCGGTTGAAGTTCCTAATAGTGAATTTGTTTTAGATGTTGACGCTGTTATTATGAGCATTGGAACATCTCCAAATCCACTCATCAAATCAACAACAGTTGGTCTTGAGATTAACAAGTGGGGTGGTATTATTGTTGAAGAAACAACAAACAAAACTTCACTTGATGGTGTTTATGCTGGTGGTGACGCTGTAACAGGCGCTGCAACAGTTATTTCAGCAATGGGTGCAGGCAAGGTTGCTGGTCAAGCTATTGATGAATATATTAAAAATAAATAAACAAAAAAACAGGTCGATTTGACCTGTTTTTCTTTTGCTTAAAATTAATTTGTTTTACCATTAAATTCTGCAAGGTTTTCAATAAGTTTTGTGTCGGCTTCAGTAACAACCATTTCTTCTTTGGTTTGAGCCATAACTTCTTCATATAGTGTTTTATCATTAAAAACAAAAACTGCTTCACTGTCTAATAGTTTAAACTTTTCCATTCCAAATCTCAAACTATCAAGAGCAAGTTGTTTTTTGTTTGCAGGAACACTCTTATGTTTATCTTCATCAAGCAAAGAAAACATTGCATAGTTTTCATTTTCATTCGTTCCATAAATTGTTTCGCTTCCTGCAAAGATATTAATGTTTTCAATATCACGCCAGGTTTTTCCAATAAAATAAACTGCCATAATTTTTCCTTTAATATGATAATTTTAATTTATAAATAATCTCAAGAGTTTTTTGTTTCTTATAAAATTCGCAAACCTTGGTTTTAAATTCTTCCAAGAATACGCTGTCACCAGTTGTGCTTGTTTTTACAATGTAGTCCATATCTTTTGAATAGAAGTGCGCATCATAAAAACCTGTTAAGTGTGACACATACAAAGACTTGTTGAGTGGGTTTGTCATAATATCTTTTCCTTGAACGCACATTAAGTTGTATGGCAAGCCAAACAAACTTGTGAGTGTTGGATAAAGGTCATAAGGAGAACAGAATGTTTCAATAGTTTTTCCTGTTAACTTTTTGCTGTATAGCATGCAAGGAACAGTGAAAGATTGAACCTTTTCGTATTCAGTTAAAACAGTTCCTCTCATTTTATATGCAAGGTCATGATAATATGCGTTATGGTCTGAATATAACAAGACACTAGTGTTTTCAATAAGACCCGTGCTGTTTAAATGTTTAAACAATGTTTCAACCATTACGTCGGTGTCAATAGCTGCACTTTTATAATGTCTCAAAATTTGTTGGTCGGTTTCATCTGCAGGGTATGCATAACCTTCTTTTCCAAGCCAAATTTTAAAAGTTTCAAGATTTTCGTCGTATTTTTTATAATAGTTAGCAAATTTTTCATTGTTAACCATATAGTTTCCATGAGTTGACACGGTTGTGTAGAACGACATAAACTTCTTGTCAGTTGGTGCAATTTGATTTATAAATTGATTTGTGAAATCAACTTCAAGGTTATAGTAGTTAAAGGCAGTGCTCTTTGTTGGTGATGAGAAATCATCAAGACTATAAAACTTGTCAAAACCAAGATTGAGTGTCACAGTGTCTCTGTTATAGAATGTCTTTTCCCAGTTGTGGAAGAAGTTTGTTGTGTATCCTGCACGTTTGAATAAGTTTGGTAAAGAATATTTTGCTGAATAGCTGTTTGTTCCACCCAAATTGAGTTTGCTGTCATTTGGCATATATCCAAGCAAACAGAGTTGTTCAGAAACATTTGTTTTGTTGTTTGAAACATAATTTTTCATCATGAGCGACTTTGCTGGAATGTGTTGAGCATAATAGTTTTCGCCGGTTTTGAGTGCCCAAAGAGTTGGTGTGTTATATGGGTCGATTGCGAACCATTCAAAACTTTCCATCATGATAATGATAAGGTTGTTGTCATAAAGTGCAGCGCTAGAGTTTGTTGTTGTAATGTTCTCTTCAAAAGCTTTGAGTGCTGCAGCTTTTTCTTCTTCAGAAATTGATGCTTTTTCAAAACACAAGTCATAAAGGTTTTTGATATAGAATCCTGCAGAACCAAACTTTTTGTAGGCTGCGTCTTTTATATGCATGTTATCAAAGAGATATTTGTCGCTTGAGATTTCAACATTGGTTGCAGATGCTTTGATTGTTGCAATTTGAATGGTGTATGAACCAAGACCAAGTGTTGATGTTATAAAGAAACATAGCAAACAAAAGATTGGTTTTGAAGCCCTCTTTAATGTTATTTTTATATTTTTTAAGAATTTATCAAAGATAAGTGGAATAGCAATAACGAACGCTCCGGCAATAACAGAAGCGATGATTAAACCAAAGTTAATAAAGTTTGCGTCAATCGATTCAATTGCTTCAACAATAAGGTGAACCATATCGAATGTGAATAAATAACCAAAGCCACCTTTGAGTGTTACGTTTGCAATCAATATAATAAACTTAACAAGCATTGCAAAATAGAAAATAATATTTGAAAGCCAGTTTTTTGTTATGCACAGCATTATTGCTGCAATAATTAGCCACAAGCCTATATCAAAGAAAATATATGACGGCAAAATTTTTGCCCCACCACTGCTTGTTTTAAAACCTAAAACAATAAACAAAACAATCTCAAAAGCAATCGACAAGAAAAGGTATAGGGCTGGTCTTAAAATCTGGTTGAGCCCTATTTGTTTCTTTTCAAGTTCTTTTATTTTTCTTAAACTTCTTGGAGTTTTTGTTGGTTGTTTCATTTTTAGTCCTATAGTTTTTTATTTTTTGGCACGATTATTGATAAGCCTTTGTTGATAACAGAGAAGTTAAAGCTTCCGTGTCCACTTTTTTCTCCGTCAAGATTAATGGTTGTTCCATCTTTGAGTTGCATTTTAAAATTAGAGCATTGTCTATAAGTTACTTTCTTGCTGTTTTTTACACTATTAACACCAAAGAAAAAGAATCTCACAGTTCTCAAAAATTCTGCTAACCAAATACTTTTTTCATGTGAATGGAACAATAAAAGTTCTACTACGCCATCATCCAAAGACGCTTTTCTGTTGATTTTAAAACCGGCAGTGCTTTTTGAATTGAAAATCAAAATCATTGCGCAGTCTTTTTCAATAACTTCGCCATCAACTTCAAGTTTCACATGGGTTGGTTTTTCTTGATTGATATCTTTTATTATTTTCAAAAAGTAAGCAAGTTTTCCGAATGTCTTTTTTGAACTTCTGCTTGTGTCATAGCTGGTTTTAGTAAAGAGCCCTGCACAGCAAACATAGATGCCATATCTATTGTTAACCTTAAAGATATCGTGTTCAAAAACTCTTCCTTCAGTCAAAGTTTTTACAGCCTTTTTTATGTTTTTGCTAAGACCCAGTGAATGAGCAACGTCGTTGACTGTGCCTGATGGAATATATCCAAGGATAGGTTTGTTTTCAGCTGCGCCAAAACCATTAACAACTTCATTTATGGTGCCGTCTCCACCTGAGACGAAAAAATAATCATATTTTCCAACGGCTTCTGCAGCTAAGTCGTGAGCATGCCCTGCGTGAGTTGTTTCAACGCATTCAACTTCGCCATATTTTTCAGATAGCTTTTGGAGAATATAATCTTTATGTTTTTTTAATTTTCCATTTCCACTTTCTGGATTATATACAAAAATACTTTTCATGTTTTTATATTATACCAAAAACGTCGAAAAGTAAATAAAAATAAGACTTTATGTGCAAAATAAAAACACTTCATGTGAAGTGTTTTGTGTTTAAATCAAGTTTATTGGTAAAAAGTGAAGCCCATAACCAAACAATAAACTTGGAATTATCAATGATAAAACAATAAATAAATTTTCTTTTTTGTTCTTATTTTCCTTAAATAAAACAATAAGTCCAAGACCTGCATTAACTGAAAGGCCTGCAACGATTGAACCGAATGTTAAGCCTCCTGCAAGATAGAGTTCGGTCAAAATTACTGATGACACACAGTTTGGAATCAAACCGATCAAAACGGCAAGTATTGGTTGAAGCAAATGGTTGGTTCCTAAAAACGATATGAGATTGTCTTCGCCAACCAGCAAAACAATAAGTCCAAAAATTATGTTGAAAATCAAAATATAAAGAGTAATTTTTAAGCAGTGAACAAGTGGGTGTTTCCAGTCAAACTTGTGGTCAGTAAGGTCGTGGTGGCAACAAGCGTGAACAGGGTGTTCATCATCATGCTCATCATCATGCTCATCATGTTCTTCATGGTGTTCATGATTTTCTTCATGATTTTTTAAAGTAATTTCTGGTTTATTTTTAAATATTTTTCCATATAACAAAATTGCTAAATAACCAATCAAAATTGCAAAAACAATTTTAACTCCAAGCAAAAGCAAAAGTGAAGGTATTGCCTTGTAGTTAGAAAGCATTAAAGGAATAGCTTCGTCACTTGTTGCAATGAAGACTGCAATGAGTGCTCCGATAGAAATTTTCCGTTTTCCATAAAGCTCAGAAGAGATAACTGAAAAGCCACATTGTGGAACTGAACCAAACAGTGCGCCCATAACAGGACTGGCTTTTCCTTGAAGCATTCTTGATTTTTCAAATTTGAAAATGTTTTTATATTCAAGCAGCTCTATTAATAAATAGACAACAAAAAGGATAGGCAAAAGCTTTGCCGTGTCTATAAGTGCATGAAATAAAACATGAATAACTTCTTCCATTTGTTCTCCTAGTTTAGATATTATAGTCTTTGACTATAAAGTTGTCAAGAGATTAAATTTTGATTATTAGAAAGGCCTTCAAATAGCTTAAATGTAAAAATTTACAATATTTAATAATAAAAATACAAGTTTAGAAAAACTTTACAAATTTTGATAATTTTGATTAAAGTTGTATAATTTTGTGATAGTTTGTCAATATTTTACATTTTTAAACTTTATTTAATATGTTTTCAATGGTTTTATAGCATTTTTCTGAAATTTGGTTATTTGCGTTTTTTGTGTGAAGTTTTTTGATTGTAGGTTGCCCCCAGATGCCAAATAGCCAGGGTGCAATCCATTCTCTGTCTGTGCTTGAGTGGGTGAGCCCTGCAATCTCACATAGAGCAGCTTTTTTTGAAGAGTGAAACAAAAGTTTCATTCCAAAGTTTATTGTGCCTGAAATGAGTTTTGAAAAAGAGCCGTTCTTTGAGCTCATGAGTGAGCTGGCGCAAATGCCAGGGTGAACTATTTCAATTGAATAATTTGATTTTTGATTTTCAAGACTTCTTTTCCATTCAAGCAAATAAAGTGTTAACCAAAGTTTTGAATTTGAATATATTTTTATTTTATTATTTATTGCATTTAAATCTATATTTTCAAAATTTATTTTTGCGTTTTTTATACTTAAGCTACTAACAAACACAAGCTTTGAGTTTTTGTTTAATAGTGGCAAGAGACTTTTTGAAAAATAAATTGTCGCCAAACAGTTTGTGAAAAAGTGTTGCTCATAACCATAGGCTGTTTGTTTTTTTGGCCTAGCAAAAATTCCAGCGTTGTTAATAACAAAGTCAATGCCACTTGAAAGTGATGACTTTAATTCTTTAATTAACTGATTGATGGAGTTAAGGTCTTGCAAATCTAAATAGAATATTTTGTAATTAATTTTTGGATATTTTATTTTTAATTTTTCAAACTGCTCTTTTGCTAGGTTGGTGTTTCTGACGCACGCAATAATATTGCAGCCAAGTCTTGCAAGATGCTTGGTGCATGACAACCCTATGCCACTGGTCGTGCCGGTGATTAAAACGGTTTTATTTAATAAAATATTATTTTTTAATAGTTTTTTAATCATTTTTTAAGCCTTTGTTTATTATTTTGCGTTTTTGAGATTTTGTAAAACAAAAAAGAAGAATCTTATTTTCTTCTTTTTATTTTTAATTTTTTTGCTTTTTTTGAAGGTTTTCCACATTCGTGTTTAATGTAGCTATTAAGCATATCATCACGAAGGGTTGTTACGATCCTTTCTTTTTCTTCGCTTGCGTCATTATCTGGGTTATAAATAACAGGAGACCCGATATACATGGTTTTGTTTGTTTTTGAAATGAACACGGGATAAAAGCTTATTTTTTTGCCTGTTTTTTGATAATAATATTTGCCGATATGTTCAAACCCGGTCATAAAAGGCCCAACGCCTTCTTTCACTGAATGTTCTTCAGGGAAGATAAGTATTGATTCATTATTTTCTAAGGTTTCAGTTGAGATTTGCATGGTTTTTATGTTTTTTCTAAAGTCGTCTCTTGAAACTGGAATGCCCCTTGCAATGATTTTCATAAAGAACACCATTATGCTTTTTAAAAGCTTGATTACAATGGTTTTGAGCCATTTTGGATATTTTGGAAATTGTTCATAGATGCCGATGCTCATGTGTTGTTCAACGGTTTTTGGATCAATCATTTTGTCAATTATCCAAGGTCTGAACTTGTATGGAAAGTGCATGTATGAAATGTATGGTCCATATATTTCATAGTGGTTTACAACAAAAACACGGGCTTCGTCTGACTTTGCTAAGTTTTCTTTGCCTTTGATTTTGCATCTTGAAAAAATGAAAGCAAAAGGAAATGCTATTATGTAAAAAGTGAAATATAAAATATTTCTTATTATAGCAATAAATCCACAAAAAATAGTTTTGAAAATATTTTTCTTCATAAAAGTTTCCTTATATAAGGATATGATAATATTTTTTAAGGAAATTGTCCACAAAAAAATAGGTGTTATTTAACACCTATTCTTCATCAATAAAGCCTTCTTTTTTCAAAAGTTCATCAACATTTTGTGAAACGGTTTCATTTGTGCTGACGTCTTTGATTCTTGAATTGATTTCAGCTTGTTTTTCATCGGCAGTTCTTGTGTCTTCATAGATATTAACTCTGTGAAGCTGAACAAGTGATATGCATAAGAATACAAATCCACCGATTGCCAAAACTGCTGAGATAATGATATTTACGAATTGGCTTGTGCTGATAACTCCAAATGGAAGTGCAACTGCAAATGGGGTTAATGCTTGTTTTCTCTTCTTTAAAACCATAACAAACAAGGTTGTGATGATTTCAACAAAGAAGATTGCATAAAGACAAATGTATATCCATGAAACATCAAGAGAATCGGCTGTGATAACAAGTCCGTCTTTTATAATTGCTGAGTATTCTTTATATGTTTCGTCTTCGGCACGTGTGATTTTGATGTCATAAGTTCCAATTTCTGTTGGAGCTTCTGTTGTCCAGCCAGAACCAACAAGATATTCAACGGTAATATTTCCGGTGTTTGCAAATAAGTTGAATTTTGAAAACTTTGTTTTTTCAAAAGTTTGTTGAGCAAGCTCTACGATAACTGTTGCCTTTTCGACCATTTTTGCATAAAGATTAAGGTTTGAAGCAGGCATTGTTTGTTCAGTGTCTACGTCAAATGGTTGTGTGAACTCAGGGTCCTTAAACCAGCCCTTAAATGAGAATCCTGATTGTGTTGGATTTTCAGGAACATATGTGTTGATTACGTTTCCAACATTCAAACCATTCTTTGTTCCATGAACTGTGTTGTTAAAATAGAATGTCAATGTATAGGTGAGTGGAATCCAATATCCGTATATATCAAGGTCAGCGTCTGGCATTGTCATTGGCGCTGTGAATGGTGTTCTGCCTTGGTCATCTAAGAACCAGCCCATAAAACTGAATCCGTCAACAGATGCTATTTCAGATGCAAGTGACGAAATGTCATAGCCATAAATGTAGTCTTGTGAATGGAATACTAGTGGTTTGAAACTGTTGTTGTAATGCATTGTAAGTGTGTGAATGTTAATGTTCCAGTCTGCATAAACGGTCACGTTTTCATCAGGCATGGTTGTTAATGTGAAAGCGTTGGTTAAACCTTCGTTTGCAAACCAACCATTAAAAGTGTGACCAGTTTTTGTTGGAACAGTTGAAAGTGCAGTTATTGTTGAAAGAGTTGTTCCATAATCAATATCATTAACAACAATGTTTGATTGTGTGTTATTGAGCACAAGGGTTAATGTGTGTTTATTGATTGTCCAACTAGCGTAGAGTGTTAAGTCTTCGATTGGCATTGTTGTAAATGTGTATTGATTTTCAAGTGTTTGATCAAACCAACCATTAAAAGTATAACCTGCTTTTGTTGGGGTTGGGAGAGTGATTGCTGTGCCCATTAACCCCGAAATTGGGTCAACACTTGAGCCTTCATTTGATTCAAATGATAAAACATATTGTCTTTCAGCCCAGTCAGCAATGAATGTTGCAGATTGATTTTTTGAAATGAAATAGTTGATTGCTGAAACACTTGCTGCGTCAGGATAGCTTCCGTTTTTGTAACGGGTGAAGTATGTATATTCACCATCATCAGCTATTTCTGTGAAAAAGTGATTCGCAATTTCAGTTTCGTCATAATCTGTTGCAGCAAAGCTTGTGATTGCTGTTTTATCAAAATAATATGTTGTGTCATCAACCACGATTGTTCCAAGGAAACCTTTGAATGAGTGGTTTACATATGTTAAGTCAGATGCTGTTGGAAAGGCGATAGCAGAGCTTGAGTTGTATGGAAGAGCTGTTGTTGTGTAGTCTGCTGAAAGTGTGCCACCGTTTGCGTCAAAAGATGTTTTGATTGCTGTTTCAATTTGGATTTGATTTCCAGTAATTGATTTGATTGAGCAAGTGTAGAACGAAGCAAGTGCTTCAAATTGAAGTTTTGAAGTTGGTGCTTGACAGTTGCTAATAACCATTAAACCGTCTGCGTTATAAGGAATAGGAATAACCACTTTGGTTGTGTCTGGTTCTTCGCTGTTAAGTGAAGCATCAATCATAACGGTTGTTGATGAAATATAGTTATAAATGAAATCAGAAGAGTGAATAACATTGTTTTCAAGTGTTAAGTTTACACTTTCATTGGTTATATTAATTGCATGTTCTGCATTTGGTGAAGCAAATGTGCAATTTGAAAGAGTGAGTGATATCGCTGAAGTTCCGTTTAACAATACTGGTGATTGTGTTCCACTTGATTCTAAAGTGATATCTGAAAGAGCAAAAGTGATATTTTCAGTTGGTGCGCAAATGATTGAATATTCACCAAGAATAATTGAACCAGAGAACTTTGCCCAAGTATAAGAAACGGTCAAGTCATTACTAAGTGTGATATTGTTGAATGCAACATGTGTTTCTTTTAATGGGTCTGCAATTTCTTCAATCTCTTCAAGGGCAGATTCAAGGGTTGTGAACGTGCCAGTAACAGGTTCATTGGTGCCCTTGCTGTCGGTGTGGACAATCGAATAATTTGTTGCGTCAGCAGAGATTGTGTAAGTGTGTGTTCGGTCGGTTGCATGAGCCGTCAATTTTGGACTCAAAATAGGCACTGTAAAGAGCAGTGCTATTGAAAATAATATTGATAAAACTTTGCTTTTTGTTCTCATATCTATTTTTCCTATTATTATATATAATAATAGTATATCTTTTTTAAAAAATTGTAAACAAAATTTGGTCAAAATATACAAGCGACAAAATAAAAAACACTGTTAAGTGTTTTTTATCAATTTTTCTATTTTAGTTTTAATTTTGTTTGCATCAAAACCAGCATTTTTATAAACCTCTTTGCCGTCTCCACTGGTTTGATAATCTGTTACATTAACAATCAGGCCGTTTGTTCCAACATATTTATACCAAATATTGTCATTTGAAGCTTCAATTGAAACATTAACTTTAGCTGACTTTGAAATAACCTTGTTTTTATATGAAGCAGGTTGCTTGTCAAAGATGCTTTCGCAAGGCATTGATATAACCCTAACACCAACATTTTCAAGAGATTTTGCAACTTCAATAGCAAGGTGAACATCTGTTCCTGTTGCAAAAATTTGAACGTCTGGGTTTGAATTTGTTTCAAAAATAACATAACCACCAAGTTCGGCGTTTTCAATTGTTGAAGATTCAACATTTAAAATTTTGCTTTTTGTTAAAATCATTGCTGTTGGGTTTTGTGATTCAATAAAGAGTTTGTATCCTGCAACAACTTCAGCTGGAGTTGCTGGTCTGTATACGGTGTATCTTGGAATGGCACGAAGTGTTGGTAAGGTTTCGATTGGTTGGTGGGTTGCACCGTCTTGACCAATATCGATAGAGTCATGAGTTAACACTGAAATAACAGGGGCATTCATCATCGCTCTCATTCTGATTGCTGGAAGCATGTAGTTTGAGAACATTGCGAAAGTGCTGTCAAATACAGGTGATTTGAGATATAATGCAAGACCATTTGAAATGGCTCCCATTGAGTGTTCACGAATGCCAAAACAGATTGTTCTGCCACCACGATTTTCTTTTGAATAAAGCCCACCGTCTTTGATATATGCTTTTGTTGATGCAATAAGGTCTGCGTTTCCACCAACAATAGATGTGTTTGTGTTTGCTATCAAATTAAGAACAAGGCTTGAGTAATCTCTTCCAGCCATTGGTGGTTCTTTTGAGATTATGTCAAGAATATTTTGATAATTTACTTTCTTTGGTTTCCAGAAACTAGAAAGCTCTTTATATTTGTCAGGGTATACTTGTTTATATTTGTTTAATAATGCTTTCCATGGGTTATAGAAAGTATCAATATTTTTTTGAATAGTTTGTTTGGCATTTGCATAAACGTCATCAGTAATTTCAAAGCTTGTTTGAATGCCAAGACTTGTTTTAAACTCTGCAAGTTCTTCAGCTGGAAGTGGATAAGCATGAATTTTGTTTTGTCCTTGTTTGCTTGTGCCAATACCAATGATTGTTTTGAAAATGATAATCGTTGGTTTGTTTGATTTCTTTGCTAAAGCAATTGCTTTTGTGCAAGAAGCGTAATCATTGCCATTCTTTACTAAAATTGTGTTCCAGCCCATTGCTTCAAACTTTTTTGCAGTGTCTTCATTGTTGGCAATGGTTCTTGCTCCGTCAATTGTTATGTTGTTGTCTTCATAAAGAAGAATGAGTTTGTTAAGGTTGAGTGTTCCAGCCAAAGAACAGGCTTCTACTGCAACGCCTTCCATCAAACAACCATCACCACAATAGCAATAGGTGTAGTTGTTAAACAAATACATGTCTTTTGTGTTGAATCTGGCAGCAAGCATTGTTTCACCAATAGCCATACCAACGGCATTTGCAACGCCTTGACCAAGTGGTCCGGTGGTTGTTTCAATGCCAAGCTCTGGGTCATACTCTGGATGACCTGGAGTTTTTGAACCACATTTTCTAAAGTTTTTAAGGTCATCAATTGAAATGTTATATCCAAACAAGTGAAGTGTTGAATATAAAAGTGCACTAACGTGGCCGGCAGACATAACAAATCTGTCACGACTCAAACATGTTGGGTCAGCAGGATTGAATCTTAAGTGGTCATTAAACAAAGCATAAAGAATAGGCGAACCACTGATTGCAGAGCCGGTGTGACCAGACTTTGCGTTAGAAACGGTTTCTGCTGCAAGTGCTTTTAAATAACTAATTGATTTTTGATTAATATCCATAAAAACTCCTTATTGTTTTTTATTTCCAAATTTTTGAAGACCAGCTTCATAAGAAACTAAGGTTGATGCAAAGCCAACGTTGAGAGATTCACAAGAACCAAGCATTGGAATAATAATGCTTTGTGCTTTGTCAAGGTGACGCCATGAATCTGAAATGCCAGTGTGTTCGTTTCCTGAGATGATTGCAATTCTGCCAGAATAGTCAATTTCACGGTAGCTCTTTTTTGCTTGAAGGTCAGTGATGACGCATTTAAAGCCATTGTCAACAAGCCATTTTTGAACTTCGCCAATTTCTGCTTCTAAAACTGGGAGCATGAAACTTGCACCAAGACTTGAGCGAACTAAACGGCTGTTTCCAAGCTTTGCTTGTTTGTTTGTAACAATTGCAAAGTCACCACCAGCACAGTCAAATGAACGCAAGATTGCACCAATGTTGCCAGGTTGTTCAAGACCGTCCATAACAATCGCTAAAACATTGTTGTTGCCGTCAATCAATTTTTGAAGGTCATCAAGGCTGTATTTTTTTGCTTCTGCCACAATGAAATATTCATCATAACCATCTCTGTCGCTTATCTTTTTGCAGGCTTTTTCAGAAATTGCGTAGGTTTTCTTTGAATAATTTGCCATTTTTGCGATTTTTTGAAGTGTTGATTCATCAAGCATATTGTTATTAAACTTGTCGCTGTTATAAAAGAAGTGTGTAACAGTAATGTTTTTTTCAATAAGTTTATCAACTGCCCAAAGACCTTCACAAATAAACAGGTTTGTGTTTTTTACTTTGTTGTCAACCAAGTTTTTTGCAAACTGAACTTCGTCAGATGATATTCCACATAAACTTGAGCTTAAAATAATTGAATTTTTTAGTTGTTGTATATCCATATATATTCTCCAATATTAGTGTATAATAGTAAAAATTTTTTGTCAATTTCATTCGGGAGTGCTTGTCAAAATTTTCATAACAACCAAAACTATTTACAAATGTAATATTTTGGTATATAATGAGAGTAGTATTTTATTAGGAGATTATTTTTATATGGACCCGTATTCCACTTTACTATCAAAAGCCGTTTTTGGTACAACTGACATTTTTAGTTTGGTTGCAGTTGTTGTTTTAATCGCTTTATCAGCATTCTTTTCTTCAGCAGAAACAGCATTTTCGTCTGTTAATGTGATGCATATTAAAACTTATGCAGAAGAAAAAAAGAAAGGTGCAAGAAGAGCACAATATATTTGTGACAACTTTGATAGGGCGCTTGTGGGCTTTTTGGTAGGTAACAACTTAGTTAACATTGCAAACACAACAATTTGTGCGTATATGTTTTCAAAATTTATTGTGAACCCAACACTTGCGAATGTTTTGAACACTGTCATCATGACCATTGTGATTTTGATTTTTGGTGAAATTTTGCCAAAGAGTTATGCAAAGCATAATCCTGAAAAGTTTGTTTTGAAAATCAGTGGCGCTGTTTATGTGTTCTTGAAAATTATTCATGTTGTTGCAGTTCCTTTCTTCTGGTTGCAAAAGCTTGTCTTGAAAGGCGAAGCAGAGCCAGAAAAGTTGACGGAAGACGACCTTGAAAATATTGTTGATACCATGGAAGACCAGGGTATTATTGATAGCGAAAACGCAAGCATTATTCATGGTGCGTTAGACCTTGCAGAAAAAACAGTTAGAGATATTTTCACACCTAGAGTTGATATGATTTGCATTCCAGTTGATGCAACAATCGATGAAATTAAAAAGGTTTTCATTGAAAATCAATTTTCAAGAATGCCTGTTTATGAAAACGACAAAGACGACATTATCGGTGTTCTTAACTACAAAGATATGATTATTGCAGACTTTGCTGGAAAGAAGTTTGACCTTAAAAAGCTTATGCAAGAGCCACTCAAGGTTGGCAAGTCTATGAAGGTTGACGAACTTATTCAAGCGATGCAAAGAACTCAAAAACACATGGCAATTGTTATTGATGAGTTTGGTGGAACAAGTGGTCTTGTTACCATGGAAGATGCTTTAGAAGAAATCGTTGGTGAAGTGTATGACGAACATGACGACACCAAGGCTGAAGCTATTGTCAATCTAGGCGAAGATAAATATGCTGTTGACCCTGACATTTCAGTTGAAGACCTATTTGAATATTTAGAAATTGAACACTTGCCTGAAACACAATATCCATCAGTTGGTGGCATGCTTTATGAACTATCAGAAATTTTGCCTGAAAAAGGTTCAATCATTAAGGTTACTGCTGTCGATGATGTTTTGAATGAAAAGAATGTTTATATTTCAATGATTGCTGAACTTACTTTTGAAATCAAAGAAATGGAAGACGACAGAATCAAAACAGTTTTCTTGTCAGTTGAAAGACATGAAAAAGAAAGTGAAGAAACTGAAGAAAATTAACAAAAAACACACCTATTTTAAGGTGTGTTTTTCTTTGCTTTTATGGGGTTTATTTGACAAGCATTTTTGAAATTTTATATAATAAAAACAGGGGGATTTGATAATGGATAAAAGAGAAAGCTGCAGAGCAATTATTTTCAAAGATAACAAAATGGTTACAATGTATCGTGAGAAAAATGGTAGAGTTTATTATACATTTCCAGGCGGTGGAATGGACGAAGGTGAAACCGTAAACGAATGTGTGACCAGAGAAGTTATTGAAGAGTTTGGCATGACAGTTGAACCAATCCGTGAAGTTTATACTTATGAAGATGAAAAAACCTATCAACATTTTGTTTTGTGTGATTGGGTGTCTGGTGAATTTGGAACAGGTGTTGGTGAAGAGTTTCAAGGCGACGCAAGCAGGGGATTTTATGAACCACGACTTGTTGAGCTTGAAAAACTAGAAGAGATTCCTTTGATGCCACCAGAAGCTGCAACAATGCTTGCTCATGACCTTAAGGAGTTTGGAACAAGTCTTGACGCAAACAAAAAACATATTGAAGGAACTATTGTTTAAAACAAAAAACACATTGATGATTCAATGTGTTTTTCTTTTGCTTATTTCAAGATAACTTTGATGAACGTTTTCTTTCCTTTCTTTAACAAAAGTGAGTTTTCTTCATCAAAATCAGCAAGTGTGATTTGAAGGTTTGAGTCTGTTACTTTTTCGTTTTTAGCAGAGATGCCACCATTGTCAATCATTTTTCTTGATTCGCCCTTGCTTTGACAAAGTTTTGTTTTTACAAGCAAGTCAAGAATAGAGATTCCGTTTTGAACTTCTGCTTTGTCAAGTTCAAACTCAGGAGCGTCGTTTCCACCTTGAGTGAAAAGATTTTCGCTCATGCTTTGTGCAAGCACTGCATCTTCTTCACCACGAACAAACTTTGTGATTTCAAAGCACAAACGTTTCTTTGCTTTAACAATGTCTTCAGCGATGAGTGTGTCAATTTCGGTCATAGGAATGTCGGTGAAGAGAGCAAACATCATTCTTACGCAAGCGTCTGGTGTTTGATAGATTCCTTGATAGAAATCATATGCTGAAATTTTGTCTTTATCAAGCCAAATTGCGCCACGCTCTGTTTTACCCATTTTCTTGCCTTCTGGAGTCAAAAGCAATGGGTTTGTTACACCAATAAGGTTGTAGTTTGTTCCGTTAACGAAGTTAAGTTTTCTTTGAAGTTCAGTTCCAGCAGCAATGTTTCCCCATTGGTCAGCACCACCATATTGAAGTGTGCAACCATATTCTTTGTGAAGATGCACAAAGTCATATGCTTGCATTGGCATATAGCCCATTTCAAACAATGTCAAACCACCTTCTTTAATACGGTTTGAATAAATGTCGTTTGTGAGCATTTTGTTAATGTTAAAGTGCACGCCAATGTCACGCATAAAATCAATGTAGTTAAGGTTTCTGAACCAGTCTGCATTGTTAACAATAATCGCTGGGTTTTCGCCTTCAAAGTTCAAGAAGATTGAAAGTGTGTTTTTGATTTTTTCAATGTTAGATTGAACTTCTTCATATGAAAGCATCTTTCTCATTTCAGATTTGCCTGAAGGGTCGCCGATGCTAGCAGTTGCTCCACCCATCAAAACAAGCACTTTGTGGCCTGCTTGTTGAAAACGACGCAAGATTGTATATGGCACGCAGTGACCGATATGCAAGCTGTCTGCAGTTGGGTCGGTTCCTTCATAAAGGGTGATAGGCTCACCACTTTCAAGTGCCTTTTTGAGAGCTTCTTCGTCTGTGCATTGATAGAGAAGTCCACGCTCTTTGAGTTCGTTGTATAAATTTGTATTTGTTTTTGCCATAATTCACGTTCCTTGTTATTTTATTTTTGGAAATCAAATTGTTTACTGTTAAAGTTTAGCACATTTCTTCAAAAAAATAAACTTTTTATTAAAGAAAAAACTCTGCTATCTAGCAGAGTTTGATTATATTAACCTGCCAGAAAGCTGTTTTTTTGCTATATGACAGAATATTGTAATTTAAACCTCACAAAAAACCCACATATAGCCTTATATGTAGTAATAATAATATGAAGCAAATGTTTTAACAAGTTTCATAAAATGATTTCCTTTTGTGATTATACATATATGATAGCACGAATAAAAAATAAGTCAATATTTAAAACGGAGTTTTGAGAATATAATTTTTTATTTCAAACTCAATCTATTGACAAATGGACAAAAAAGGGTTAATATATTTGTTGTCAATGCAACTGTAGCTCAGCTGGATAGAGTACTCGGCTACGAACCGAGCGGTCAGGGGTTCGAATCCCTTCAGTTGCACCATATTTGTGGCTTGCAAAAGTCACAACAAAAAAAGACTTGGGAGACCAAGTCTTTTTTGCTGCTCCAAAACTTCGCCACAAAAGGTGCACAAATAGTGACAGTTCGAAACATGTGACGTTCGCTACACGGGTCGACATTGAAAGACTTTTACGCTCACTATTCCGTCGCAAAGCTCCTTACGAATCCCTTCAGTTGCACCATAAAAAAGAGAGAGCCAAAATTTGGTTCTCTCTTTTTATTTTGTCTCTTGGGGGTTGGTGGGGCTGTTTTATTTGACAATTTAAACTCATAAAAGTTATCATGTATTTATTAAATTTAATGTGGGATAGTAGGGGGAAATGTGATGTATAAAATTTTTGATTATAATCCACAACTAAAGCCTTATTCAGGTGATATTGAACATCGTATGCACCTTTATTATCATACAAAATGGAGACTGCTTGGTGAAGATAAAACCTTAACGGAGTTTGCTAATGGCCATGATTATTTTGGTTTTCATCACGTTGACGGTGGCTGGGTATACCGTGAATGGGCACCAAGTGCTTATCAACTTTATTTGACTGGCGATTTCAACAATTGGCACTGGCTTGACCACCCTATGACAAGGCTTGATAATGGTGTGTGGGAGCTTAAGCTTGATGGAGACAATGCTCTTTGGGAAGGTTGTAAGGTTAAGACTATTGTTGATGCTAATATGACAAGAACTGAGCATATTCCACTTTATGCAAGACGTGTTGTTCAAGACGGAAACACATATGCTTGGTGCTGTGAAGTTGTTGATGACAAAAAAGGTTTCGATTGGACTGATAAAAAGTTCAAGCCAGAAGATTCGCTTTTTATTTATGAAGCACATGTTGGTATGGCTCAAGAACACGGACACGTTGCATCATATCGTGAGTTTGCAGACTATACTCTTCCATATATAAAAGAAAGTGGTTATAACACTATTCAATTAATGGCAATTATGGAACACCCATATTACGGCAGTTTTGGTTATCAGGTGTCTAGTTTCTATGCTGCATCATCTTGGTTTGGAACTCCTGATGATTTGAAATATTTGGTCAATAAAGCGCATGAGTTAGGTATTCGTGTGCTTTTGGATATTGTGCATTCACATGCAATCAAAAACACTAGTGAAGGAATCAACATGTTTGACGGAACGGTTTGGCAGTTCTTTCACGATGGAGCGAAAGGCGACCACCCAGCATGGGGAACAAAGTGTTTTAATTATGGCAAAGATGAAGTTATACACTTCTTGCTTTCAAACCTTAAGTTTTGGATGAAAGAATATCATTTTGATGGGTTCCGTTTTGACGGGGTAACATCAATGATATATCACGACCATGGCTTGGGCGAAGCGTTTGATAATGATAAAAAATATTTCTCAACAAACACTCACGTTGAAGCAATAACATATCTTCAGCTTGCAAATGAACTTGTGCATATGGTTAATCCGAAAGCTGTTACAATCACTGAAGATATGTCGGGCATGCCTGGAATGTGCTTGCCTATTCATGAAGGTGGTATCGGTTTTGATTATCGTCTTGCAATGGGTATTCCTGATTTGTGGATAAAGACAATAAAAGAAACCCAAGATGAGCATTGGGATATTGGCAAACTTTGGGGAGAACTTTGTTTGCGTCGTCCTGGAGAAAACTCAGTGGCATATGTTGAAAGTCATGACCAAGCGCTTGTTGGTGATAAAACAGTCATTTTCAGACTTGCAGATGCATCAATGTATACTGATATGGACAAGATTTGTCACAACCCTATCATTGACAGGGCAATGGCGCTGCACAAAATGATAAGACTCTTTACATTGGCTGGTGGCGGCGAAGCATATCTCAACTTTATGGGGAATGAATTTGGTCACCCAGAATGGATAGACTTTCCACGTGAAGGGAATGGCTGGAGCTTTCATTATTGCAGACGTCAATGGAGTTTGAGATATAACGGATATTTGAAATATGAATGGCTTGGAAAGTTTGATAAAGACATGATTAAAGTTGCAAAAGAAGGCAAGATTTTTAAGCAAAAAATGGCTGATTTGTTACTTCTTAAAAATCCAGAACAAACAATTGTGTTTTATCGCAACGGACTTATTTTTGCGTTCAACTTTAGTCCAAATAGGTCGCTTACTAATGTGCTTGTTCCTATTTTTAAAAATGTCGATTATGAAGTTGCTCTTTGCTCTGATGATTTTCAGTATGGTGGCAACGGGCTAGTTTATCATATGACATATCACTCTAAAAAATTTAATGGACAAAACTACGTTGAGCTTTATCTTCCTGCACGAACAGCTGTTGTTTTAAAAGAAGTGAAAAAGAAAAAATAATAGGGTCAAAGTAGCCAAAAAGAACGGTTATTCATTTTGTTATTTGACTTTGGTATTTAATAGTGGTATTTTTATCCTTAATAAACTAAAGGAGAAAGCACTATGGAATTGATGTTTGACAACGCAAACTTAGAAACAATCAAAGAATTTGCACAAATTTATCCATATGTTGGAGTTACTTCAAACCCAACAATTATCAAAAAAGAAGGCAAGATAGACTTTTTTGAACATTTCAGAAAAATTAGAGAAATTATCGGAAAAGATAGATCGTTGCACATTCAGGTTGTTTCAACAACTGCTGAAGAAATTATCAAAGAAGCTGAACTTATTACAGAAAAAATCGATAAAGACGTTTATGTTAAGATTCCTGTAACTGAAGAAGGTTTAAAAGCAATCAAAAATTTAAAAGCAAGGGGCTTTAAAATTACTGCAACTGCAATTTATACAAAAATGCAAGGTCTTGTTGCTATTGCTGCAGGTGTAGATTATATTGCGCCATATTTCAACCGTATTCAAAGTAGGGGCTCTGATGCATCTGAAACAGTTGCATGTTTTAAACAAAACATTGATTCTTTTGGAAAACATACAAAAATCTTGGCAGCAAGCTTCCACCATGGTGGACAAGTTATAAAGGCACTTATGGCAGGGGCTCATGCAGTGACTCTTCAACCAGATTTGCTTAGAGAAACAATCTGTGTAACACCAAGAAACTATATTGAAGATGCAGTTGAAACCTTTGCAAAAGATTGGGAAGAATCTCAAGGTTCAAAAAATATTATAGATTGTAAATAAAAAACAAATAAAAAAAGAGCCAGTTTTGGCTCTTTTTATTCTGCTTGTTGGTTTTGTTCAAGAATAGCAGGTTGTTTTTTTGTTAAGAATACAAGTATTGTTGCTATGACTGAGATTATAACAAAAGCAATAAACACCAGCATCGTTACACTGAATTCGGAAAATACTTGAACTGCAAACAATAAAACGATATATGATACATAACACAAGGCAGATATGGTGTATATAATCCTAGTGTACATGATGCATTTTTTTGCTAGACACGCCCCCACAATGGTTGCAACACCCAAAACAGGAAAGGCAATTATTGTGAATGATAAGTTGATATCAAACTTTAATGATATAACTATGCTCATAACAAAACTGAAATAAGCAAATGCAATAAGATATATTCCAAATAAAACGCCCAAGACAACGGCGAAGGTTCTTTTTGTCATAAATATTCTCCTAAATAATACTATATTATTATATTAGCAAATAAATTATATTTATTACAAGAAAAATTTAGGGAAATAGAAAAAGACTAGGTGCGCTGCCTAGTCTTTTTATTTAGCTTATTCTGGTTGAGAACCTGTGAGAGCATCATATGCTGCACGAACAGCAGGTGAGCTATCAGCAAAGAGTTCTGGGTTTGAATCATGAAGTTCTTTGAGTTCTTCTGCGCTAAGTTTTTGAACAGGGAATAACAAGTATCCTCTGTGGTCATCGCTACTGCCTTCTTTTTCTTGGTAAGCACCAAACAAGTGAATTGGATATGTGAAGAAGACTTCGTCGTCTCTTTCACTCAAGTAACCTGTTGTGAGAATACAGCCTGCGTCAACATAAGCGTCTTTGTGGTTTTCAAAGTCACAATCTTTTTGAAGTGTTTGATATGCTTGATAAACAGCTTCAAGTTCTTGTGGATTTGAAGCGTTTGTTGCAGCAACATACATATCAAGAAGTCCACGTAAAACTGGTGAGTTTGCAAGAGCTTCAGCATGTTCTTCTTTAGTTTTGTTAATTTGAGCTACAACTTCAAGTTTTGAGCATTCATAAACTTGACCAAGCCAGTATCTTTTATTTTGGATTTCATATTCAGATGTTGCTTCGCCATAAAAAGCATATTGCATAGCTTCAGCAAGTTTAAGCAATTCCTTTTTGTAAGATAAATCATTAATGTTAATTCTTGACATAACATTCCCCCCTTTGATGGTTTTATTATAGCATAGAAAACTGCAATTTTCAATGATATTTGATTAAAAAAGGGGTGATATATTCACAAATACGCAGCAAAGAACGATATTTTAGGATTTTAATAAAAAAATCATCTATCATATTTATAACAAAAATGTATATATATTTTATTACAAATATGTGACGCATGGGAAATTTTATGTTATAATTTGTATTACAAATCTAGATTAAGGGGGCAAGATATATGATTTTAGGTAATGTTAATGATGCGCCAATTCTTGAGTTTGATGAAGATTCTGCAAAAGAATCAAAGACTCATTTCTTTAGACAAGGGAAAAAGAATTTTGGTGCTTTTGATAAAGTTGTTGAAATGGGTATTGATAGATGCATAATCTTTTTGCCACGTGCTTTTGATGAGTGTGCTGAAATTTATGGCAAATGTGAAAAAATTTATGAGTTTAAATCTGCCAGCACAATTTCTCCTGTTTATTTATATGACAATAAATGCTTGATTGCACTCTGTCCACTTGGTGGTCCTGCTTCAGGAAATTTGATGGAAGAGCTCAGCTATGTTGGAATCACAAAGTTTATTGCATGTGGCTCTTGTGGTTGTATTGTTGACGGTATTGATATTCATAATAACTTCTTCATTCCAACATCTGCTATTCGTGATGAAGGCTTGTCTTATCATTATATTCCTGCAAGTAGATATATTGAAACTAACAAGAATGTTAACAAAGTGCTAGAAGAGGCTCTTGTGATGCATCATCAACAATATGTTACAGGCAGAACTTGGACTATTGATGCGCTGTATCGTGAAACTCCAAACAGAACAAAAAGAAGAATCGAAGAAGGTGCAATTGGTGTTGAAATGGAATGTGCGTCACTTGCTGCTGTTGCTGAATATAACGCACTCACATTTGGCTCTTTGTTCTATTTTACAGACTTGCTTTCTGGCACTGGCTGGGATTGGCGTTTTTATGATAAAGTCGAACTTCGAACAAGACTTATCAATATTGTTTTTGATGCATTAATGGCTTTATAAAGGTGGAATATGGATATTTGTGAAATTATAAAAAACAGACATTCTGTGCGTAGCTATCAAGACAAAGAAATTGAAACAGAAAAGGTTGATGCCCTTCAAACTGAGATTGATGAATGCAACAAGCAAAGTGGTCTTCACATTCAACTTGCAGTAAATGAGCCAAAAGCGTTTAAAACTTCAATCTTAAACTATGGCAAAATAAAGAATGCTAAAAATTATATTGTTTTGGTTGGAAAGAAAGCCGATAAAGCCTTAGATGAAAAAATCGGGTATTATGGCGAAAGAGTTGTATTAAAAGCACAAGAGCTTGGGCTCAATACCTGCTGGGTGGCTCTTACATATAATAAAGGTGCAGTGCAAGCAGAAATCGATAAAGATGAAAAGTTAGTTTGTGTTATTTCGCTTGGATACGGAACAACTCAAGGCAATGAAAGAAAAAGCAAGACACCTGAAAAGGTTTCAAATATTGATTCAGAATCTCCTGAATGGTTTAAAAAAGGTGTTGAAATGGCGTTGCTTGCGCCAACAGCAATCAATCAACAACAGTTCTATATTGAAAGAGATGAGAATAGAGTTTTGATAGAATCAAAAATTGGTTTTTATGCAAAAATTGATTTGGGAATTGTTAAGCTTCATTTTGAACTTGGAGCTGGGAAAGAAAATTTTGAATGGAAATAAAAAAGACTTGGGATTATCCCAAGTCTTTTATTTTGTATAAGAACTAAAAACAATTTTATCCTGAACTTTTCCAACAACATATTCGCCAGAATTTGAAATTGTTTTGAAAATTGAAATTTCATCATTTTCAAGGCATTCGTTTATAAAGTTAATTTCAAAATGTGTTATGGCTTTGTTTGTGATTGCGTTTGAAATCAAATTGGCATAATTGGTATTGTTCATGTGTTTGTTGTGGTCAAGGTCACAAAACCCAACGCGGTGAGAAAACATAAATAATTGCTCAGATTCTGGAAGTGTGATTTTATCGAACTTTTCAGTGTAATTTATTTCAGGGTGTATTTCGCCGATATAGTTAACATTTTCGGCTTTTTGAAGTCTGCGATTCACTGTGTCGATAACGCACCATTTTGAAGTTGCTGTTATAAGAACCGTTCCGTCTTCGCTTAAAATTTTCATATCACGGTCAAAGTCGATTCGCCCTTTTTTATGTGGCCATGTTTCAACAATAACGGTTTGGTTTGGTTCAGGCATTTTTATAATATCAAACTTAACACGACTTAGAACCCAATAAAGATTTTTGTTTAACATTGTCAAATATCCAACGCCGATATCTTCAGCGTGGTTTGCTGCAACGTCTTGAAAAATACTCAAAATTGATTTTATTGAAAGGTTGTCATTTGCATCAAAATAGCTTGAAAACAGTGTTAATTTTGTTTCGTATTTCATTATCATAATAGGCATCTCCTGTATAAAATTTTACAACAAATATCCATATTTTTTCAAACAAATAACAAACAAATTTGCATTTTACACAAATCACTTAAACCATCTCATTCCCCGAAAAAGATTATTATTATATAATTTTATTAAAAATAAAATTATTGACAAGACTATTATATCGTTATATACTTGAAGTATGAAGTATATTATTTTAGAGAACACTGAAATATTAGTAAGTGTATTAGATTATTTAGTTGAAAAAGTTGGATTGCCAAGCATTCAAAGGAGACTTAATATTTATCCTGAAAAGGATGATGGTCTTCAGATTGAAGCTGCCAACAATAAAGTTTATTTTAGAGATTCATACCAAAACAAGTTTGTTTATGTAAAGAACAAGAATCTTAAGCATTTGTTTAAGACGGTTCAATCAAATAAAACAAACAAGTTTTTAGTTAATGACATTGTGCTTATCAAATTTGCCAATGCCAATGTTTTGTTTGAAACATTCCACGGGAACTTTTTGTCGACATCAGATGATGCTTTGGCTGAAAGTATTTGTAAGAAATTTGGTTTGAGTTCATATAACAATATTAATGATCATCATCCAGCAAATCTACCGGAGGCTGAAACTTTGTTTGATGAAATTGGAAATCTTAATTCGAAAATTAAGAACTATGCAATTAAAACAGGTCTTGATATTAGGTCTGCTAGTGCGTCGATTAGAATTCGTCTTTCAAACCTTTCAAATGACTATACACATATTGAAAAGTATTTTAAAATGCTTACAAAAGGAGACTTGTTATCATTTGACTCTTTGCCAATGCATGGTGATAGATTCAAGAATATGAGTATTATTATTCCTGTTTATAATCAAAACGTATGTGCAACTCTCCTTGCACTTC
Source organism: Clostridia bacterium (assembly GCA_045596905.1). Lineage (GTDB taxonomy): Bacteria > Bacillota > Clostridia > Christensenellales > UBA1242 > RGIG1681. The sequence continues at coordinate 8,141 of JAZODG010000037.1, read as the reverse complement.
AAGGACAAAAACTTTCAAAAGCAGATAAAAAGAAGATTCAAGTTATTGTTGTTGATGACGGTTCAAACAGTGTTGTAAAAGATGTTGAGCCAATTAGAGATAAACTTGACTATGAACTCAATATTATCTCATTCAATAACAACATGGGACTTTCAAATGCTAGAAATGCAGGTCTCTCAATTGCAAAACATGATTTATTATTGTTTATAGATTCAGATATTGTTTTGAGCAAAAACTATTTATACGATATCAATATGAGACTTCAAATTGTTCCAAATGCGATATTTGTGGCAATGAGAAAGAATATTGATAAAGCAGATCCAATGCTTAATGAAGCATCATTATTAAAAGGTGTTGATCGTTGTTTTGATTTTGATGATAGTCGTGTTATTACAAGAAGTAAAGAATATCATATAGGCTGGGATAAAGCATTCCACGGTGAAAAAATTTCTATTCTTGATGATACCAATTATTTTAAACAACTTGGTTTTGGTTCAAGAGTTGGTATTTATGATCTTTCAACTGTTGTTACTGGTCATAATATGGCAATTAATAGAAGAATGATTCCAAGATATCCAGTATTTTCAACTAGATTCCGTGGCTGGGGTATGGAAGATGCATACTTTGCATCAACAATAATTTCAAATGGAAGTTTTGTTATTCCAGTTTTGAGTTCGTGTGTTTATCATATAGATCACCCACCACGCAGTGGAAGTATGGAACAAAAAGCAAAAGAAGCTGCTATGAACCATGCTGTTTATAATCAAATGCTTGATGAGGACTGGGAAGTATAATGGAAAAAATTATTCTATTTGATATAGACGACACTCTCTTATTTGAGAATGGTTATCCGAAAAATTTTGAAGCAATAAAAAAACAAATCTCTGTGATGAAAGCTGAAGGGTTTAAGTTTGGGGTGTGTACATATAGACCACTTGCTGATTCAATCGATATTGCTAGAGATTATGGTCTTGACTATGTTGCCATTACCGAAGGTGGTGCAACAGTTTATACTAAAACAGCAGATAATGAATTTGAATGTGTGAATCCTGCAGAATCAGAGATTGAATTAAGTGAATATGTAAGAGCATGTGTTGAACAATATCTTCAATCAAAAAATATTGACATTGAAGTAAAAAATTCAACAATTTTGGAACAACCTGATTGTGTTGTTGTTAATAAGAATCGTATACATTCGCCAACCATTAGATTTCCAGAAATTTTGAGAAATGAAATAGATTCAATTATGGGATACTTAAAAAGTATTCGTGGTTTTGAATCAATGGCTGTTACTAAAAGCCAAAGAAGTGGTTTGAAAATTTATATTCAACCAGAAGGCAATAACAAAATATCAACTATTGATAATTTGTTTGCTGATAAAAGTGCAATACTTGTTACTGACTCTGAACCATATACTCCAGAGCATAGTGATGCAGTGAAGATATATAGTGTTGGCGATAAGGTAGAGTTTAACAAATATTGTGATAAAGTGTTTCCAAGCCATGGCGTGGGCATTTTAGAGTTATTAAAAGAAGAAAGAGGAGAGAGTTATGAAAAATTATGAAAAATTGGGCGATGATTTAAAAATTGCATGGTGTGAAGATTTTAAGTTGAATGGAGAATTATACACACAAGTAAGTGGATATATCTTCAATGAGCAAAATCAAATTTTAATTGTTAGAAATGGTGCAACATGGACAGTTCCTGGTGGCCATCCAGAAGAAGGCGAAACACCAAAACAAACTCTTGACCGTGAAATTATGGAAGAAGCTTGTTTAACTGTAAAAGATGCAAAATATATTGGTGCAGTTGAAGTTGTAGAAAACGGCCAAACATATTATCAATTGCGTTATACAGCAAAAGTTGATGAAATTTTGCCATGGAACGAAGAGTGGGAAATTTCAGAAAGAAAATTTGTTGATTTAGATGACCTAGTAAACTATATTAAATGGTCAAAAGGCATTGTGTTCAGTGAACAACTTGAATGTGCTAGAAAATATTGGAACATTTAATTTAGGAGGGGAGTATGAAAATACTGATTTATTGTCCAAGACTATCTTATTACACAGGTGGTGGCGAAATTTATCCACTCCAAACAGCAAAATTTTTTGCTAAGCTTGGTCACGATGCGACAGTGTTAACCGTGAGTGCAGACTACTTAGAGTTTAGTGACTATTTCAAAAACTTTATGGTAGAAAATAAAGATGTTCATATTGAATTTCTGAAACTTGACAAACATTTTGAAGATATTTACAGTGTTCCTGCTGGTGCTGATTGGACTAGATGGGATAGGGAAAGTTTGTGGGTTTCAAGACTTGCTTATCAGTATTTAAGTCAAAATAAGTTTGATATAATCACAGTCCATAATGTTATTGATTCACTTGCTGTTCCGTTTGATTGCAGACATGTTTTGCATTTACATGGTTCGCCATTTGAAATCAATTATATATGCAAACTTATTTTGGAAAAAGAAAAAAATTTAATTGCCGTTTCTGAAAATGTAAAACGCAAATGGATTGATTTTGGAGCTTATCCAGATATTAAGATTAGCACCAATGCAATCGATGATAGCGTTTATTTTGAAGATCCATCACAACCAAGAGATATTGATTTGTTGTTTGTTGGAAGACTTATTCCTATCAAAGGTGTTCAACATATTCTTCAAGCTCTTAAAAACTTAAAAGAGCAAAAGAATTTTACTCCAAATTTCACTATTATTGGAAAAGGTCCTTATAGAGAAGAATTGGAAGCACTTACTGAAAAATTAGGATTAACTGATCAGGTTCAATTTTTAGGTTTAGTGTCAAACGAAGTTTTGAGAAAATCATATAGAAGTGCAAAATTAGCAGTGTTGCCTTCATATGACAAAGAAGGCATTATGTCAACTCTTTTGGAAGCTGCAGCCTGTAAAACCCCTGCAATCACAACAAGGGGAACTAGTATGGAAGAGTTTGCTAAAAATGATGAAAACGCCTTGCTTGTTAATCAAGAGGATCCAGATGATTTAACAGAAAAGATTTATAAAATGCTTACAGATAAAGAGTTTTCTGATAGAATTGCAAACAATGCATACAATACCATAAAGGAGAAATTTACATGGGTTGCCAAGGCAAAAGAATTACTAAAACTTTATGAAGAGGTTAGCTATGACTAAAGAAATATATGTTAAGTCTGCTAGTGCGATTGTGAAGATTTGTTCAGACGAAAAAACACTTTCAGACATAACAAACGATGATTTCTTCTCATCATATATTCCTTCAGCTTTAATTTTAAACAACTGTGAGAAATTTGATGCGGTTATAACTATTAAAAAATCAAGCAAAAATCAAATTAAATTAACATATCCAAACATTGAGCTTGAGTATATTGATTTTAACCCGAAAGACGCTATTTCTTTAACAGAATATATTCTTGAAAGAGCAAGACAGGAAAAAGGTATTATTTGTGTGCATGGTGCTTCTGCAATAGTAGATGGAAAAGCTATTGTTTGCTGGGGACCAGCAACAGGCATGGGAAAAACTAGTCTGGCATTAAAACTTTCAGAAGGTGGAATGTTTTATTCAGATGAAAAAGTTTTAGTTGATTTAATTAATAAAAAAACTGTTGGAAGAATAAAAAACCAATATGTTTCAAATGACTACTGGAGAAAAAAACTTGGCAATAGCAAATACTTTGTACACGAAAATACAGCAGAAGATCTTGAATACGAAATCAGCCTGTTCAGCTATGGATTAATTTGTAATCAAGAAGAATACATGTTTGATATTTGGACTTCTGATAAATTTTTATGGCATTTATATGAAGAGTCTTGTAGGAAGATTCGTGGTACGTCAAGAATGTTTTTTGGAAATACATATCCAGTTATGTCACTTGACACAGAAGAACTTGCAGCAAATAGAATGAAACTTGTAAAAGAATTTACAAAAAATGTTAAAGCAATTTATTATAAGGGAAATATTGAAAAAGCGGTTCAAATGATTAATGAGTTTAATAGCAAATAAAAAAACCAGCAAGAGCTGGTTTTTTGTTTTGTGTTTTATTCTTCAGGTTTATCATGTCCAGTTTCTGGAGCGCCTTTTCCTTTATAAATAATCTTATCAAGGATAGGTATTGCAGCTTCAAAAACTTGGTCTGGACCCCTTCCGTTTGTGTCTACCTTATAGTAGTTTAATTTTCTACTGTCGGCATATTCAATCAAATCATTTTTTCTCCATTCGATTGGATATTTAAGGTCTGGATCATGAGGATCATTTTCAAAAATTCTTCTTCTTCTTTCTAGGTCAGAAGCAACAAGGTAAATGCTTGCTTCATGGAATGCACCTTTTGCAATATATTCATCAAAAACATCTGCAGTGTCTTCATTTCCAAGAACGGCATATGTTGTAAGTACACCTCTGTCAAGAACAACGTTGTGTGTTTTCCCATATTCTTGCATCCAAAGAATACCTTCAAGATAAAATCTTACAAGGTCTCTTTTATCACCTTTTTTCCAAAGTTGACCTTCAAATGCAACGATTTCTTCTTCACTATAACCATATAAGTCTTGCCACATCTTAATAAATGGTTTTTCAATGTGTTCAAAACCGTATCTCTTTTTAATATTTTCTGCAAGTGTAGATTTTCCTGTTCCGTCGTATCCGTCAACTGTAATAACCATAATAGCCTCCCTTTGAACTATATTCTACCTATAGGGTATCATATTTTTGCTGAAAAATCAATACTTTTTAGAAATTTAATGTTATGAAAACAAAATCAAATTTCATAATTTTATTTGCCAAAAATTTCATTTTCAACAGTTAAACAAAGAGTATGGTAGATTGACAAATGATATTCTTGGATAAGGTATGTTTCTCTTTCAGGAGCATTTAAAAGGATATCTGACAAATCTTTTAATTTTCCACCGGTTTCGCCAGTTAAAGATATAACTTTAATACCAAGAGCTTTTGCAAGTTTTGCTGGATAAATAACATTTTTGCTATTTCCTGATGTACTTATACAAATCAAAACATCGTTTGGTTTTCCAAGGGCATATGTCATTTGAGCATAAGTAAAGTCGGCATTTTTGTCGTTATTGAAAGCAGTGTTTGAGGCAACGATTGATGGTAATGGAATACATGGAATACCTTGTTCTAAGTTGTCTTTAAAAGAGTCTGCATCTTCTGGAAATGCTGTTTTCAATTTGTCATAAAGCTCATCATCTATCGGTCTTTTTAAACAGAAACTTTTGTTAAACTCTCCAGCAATGTGCTCTGCATCTGAGTAACTTCCTCCATTACCACAAACTAAAATTTTATTTTGTGAAGCCCTTGCATCACAAATCATTTGAGTTGCTTCAATAAGTGCGTTTTTTAAATAACTCAGGTCTGGTTTTCTTGTTAAAAGATTATCAATAAGATCTAATGTTGTTTGTTTCATAAGTATTTTCCTTTATTTTAGTATTGTTTGCATTGCTGCTAAAAGATTTTCAAAGTAAAAATCTTCTTTTTCATTATGTAATTCTTCTGCAGGTGATGGAACTCTAATAGTTGTTATGCCAGCATTTTTTCCTGTTTTTATATCTGTGTCAGTGTCTCCAACAAATATACATTTTTGAAGGTCCAGATTAAAGTCATTTACTGCTTGTTTTAACATGCCTATTTTAGGTTTTCTGCAGTCGCATTCGATTTTTAGTTCCTTAACTTCACCGTCATAACCACTGTGTGGGTGGTGTGGGCAATAATAGTATCCGTCAATATAAGCACCATCTTTGCCAAGTAAAGTTTCAAGTTTTTTGAAAATATTTTCTTGTTCTTCAAAAGTGCATTCGCCTCTTGCAATAACGGGTTGATTTGAAATAATTATTGCTAAATACTCACTTTTATTTATAAGTTTAATGGCGTTAGAGACACCCTCAATAAGTTCAAAATCATCAGAGTGTTTAAGAAATCCTTTATAAACATTTATTGTGCCATCCCTGTCTAAAAAGATAGCTTTTTGTTTGTTTTTTGGATTCTGTTTTTCTGGAAGATTGTTTTTTAAGTCGTTAATTGCATTAAAATATCGTTCAGGTGTTCCTACGTCTTTTATGTATTCAGTTGATTTATAAGCAAACACATTTTTGCCGTCTGCAAGAAGGGTTGCTATAAAATCATTTTCCATTGAAACCTTTTTCAGTGTGTCAAAATAATAAAGAGCCTTTGGATTAATAATAAAAAAACCTGCATTTACATTATTTTTATAATAATAGTCCCTAACGGTGTCCTTTTTATCTATTTTTAATATTTTGCAATCATCATCACAAATGATAAGGTCACTATCATATGGGTGATAATTTGGGTGGGTGAATAGAGTTGCAATTGAATTTTTGGCTTTATGGAAATCAAGCATTTTTTTGATATTTATATTAAAAAGAGCATCGCCATTACAAACAACAAAGTCATCGTCAAGCTGGTCTTTGATTAAATATAATGCACCACCAGAACCAAGAGGCTCATCTTCAACAATAAAGTGTATTTTTACAGGATATTCCTTTTTGCTAAAATATTCTTCAATGACTTCATGCATAAACCCAATTGATAAAAATATTTCGGTAACACCATATTCTATGAGATTGTCGATAGCATATTCTAGAAGTTTTTTACCATTAAGCTCAACCATTGGTTTTGGAAGTAGATTTTTCGTTATCTCAGTTAATCTTGTACCTTTTCCACCTGCCATTATTAAAGCTTTCATAATTCTCCTTTAGCCGGTTATCCAGCTTTCAGCACCATGTTTAGTAAATTTTGTTGGGTAGATTGTTCCAGGTAAAGATTGAAGTGCATTGATAAGTTTTTGCCTATTGATAGGATCGCAGTAAAATAATAAGAAACCACCACCACCGGCACCTGAAACTTTGACTGATTTAGCTCCATTTTCAAATGCAAAGTTTATAGTATCTTCAATCATTTGGTTTGAAACAACTTTTGAGGTCTTCTTTTTGTTTTCCCAGCCTTTATTTAAACAGTTGGAAAAACCATCAAAATCGCCAACTAAAAGACAGTCTTTCATTTCTTTTGCGAATTTCTTTAGGTTTTCCATCGCTTCTAGCGTCTTTGTATTTTTGTTTTTTGTATTAGAAAGCTGTTCATTAATAATATTTTTTGTGAGTTCTTTCTGGATATTTGCAGACTTTCTATCTTTTCCTAAGTAGTAAAGAACTATGGAGCATTCAAGTTCACTGACAATGCTTTTGTCAATTCTTAAACTGTTAACAACGACAGTCTTGTCTTGTTTAAATTCAATGTAGTTAAAACCACCAAAAACAGCAGCGTATTGATCTTGTTTACCCCCGGCTAATTTAAGATCATTTCTTTCAATATCATAAGCAAGAAATGCCTTTTGATAATCATTCAAACCAAGCGATAACCATTTGTTAAATGCTTCTAAAATGGCAACAACCATAGTTGATGATGTTCCAAGACCAGAACCAATAGGGGCGTCATTACTAGTACTCATAATAAAAGATAATGGTTTGCCACCGTTGTAATCTTTAACGATTCTATTATAAACTCCTTTATGTAAAATAAGAGTGTTATCATCATCGATTGGTAAATATGGAACACTTTCTGTTTCCATATTATTTTTATTATCATAAGCGTAAATTTTTATTTTGTTGTCGTCTGTTGGAATGATTGTGCAGTAAGCATACATGCCAATTGTTGAGTTAAATACACAACCACCATATTGATCACTAAAAGACGAAAGGTCAGTACCACCACCGGCAAGCCCAATACGGAGTGGCGCTCTACTTCTAATTATCATAACTCCCCCTTAAAATATTTTTCTATTATTAGTTTAACATATGCAAAAAAAGATATCAATTACTTGGATATTTTTATGATAAATTTGCAAATAAAAAAACTTGGATGGGGTCCAAGTTTTATTTGTTGTCGTCTTTGTGTGCTTCGTTGTATCTGTTCATACAGATTTTGATAGCGTTTCTTGCATATTCACTGTCATAGAACTTACTGATTTTTGTTTCTTTTCCTTCAAGTTCTTTATAAACTCTCAAAAAGTGCATAAGTTCTTCAATGATATGTGGTGGCATATCTGTGATTTCTGTGTAGCTGCTATATGTTGGGTCGCCTGTTGGCACTGCAATAAGTTTTGTGTCGATTTGATTG
>JAZODG010000036.1:0-35482 GCA_045596905.1 Clostridia bacterium | reverse complement strand
AGAGTATAAAGGCATAAGGGAGCTTGACTGCGAGACTTACAAGTCAAGCAGATACGAAAGTAGGGCTTAGTGATCCGGCGGTAGAGAATGGAATTGCCGTCGCTTATCGGATAAAAGTTACCTCGGGGATAACAGGCTGATCTTATCCAAGCGTACACAGCGACGATAAGGTTTGGCACCTCGATGTCGGCTCGTCATATCCTGGGGCTGAAGTTGGTCCCAAGGGTTCGGCTGTTCGCCGATTAAAATGGCACGCGAGCTGGGTTCAGAACGTCGTGAGACAGTTCGGTCCCTATCCATCATGGGCGTAAGATATTTGAGAGGATCTGCTCCTAGTACGCAAGGACCGGAGTGGACGTTCCTACTGTGCACCGGTTGTCCTGCCAAGGGCATAGCCGGGTAGCGGAGAACGGGAAAGATAAACGCTGAAAGCATATAAGCGTGAAACTTGCCTCAAGATAAGATATCTCATATCATAAGATAGTAAGACCCCTTGTAGACGACAAGGTTGATAGGTCAAGTGTGGAAGAGCAGTAATGTTCGTAGCTAATTGATACTAATAGGTCGAGGGCTTGATCACAATAATTGTGAAATAGTATGATTACTACTTCAATGAAGTACGTGACAAGCTTGCTAATAACTGATTCTATAATATGCAGTTGCCAGTGTGTGAATGATATTGACATCATAATAATTATGTGATATAATTATTATGTTACTTCAATAATACCATTTCGTTTAGAAATGTTGTTATACCATTAACGGTGATCATACCGCAAAGGTCCACCTGTTCTCATTCCGAACACAGAAGTTAAGCTTTGCAGGGTCGAAAATACTTGCTTGGAGACGAGCCGGGAAAATAGAACGTTGCCGTTTTTCAAATCAGAGATGCGAAAGCATCTCTTTTTTTTTGTGTTTTAAATTATTACCCTTGTATTTTTCTATTGATTATTGTATAATTATGGTAATATACCGAAGGAGGGAGTTTAATGAAATCTGTAGAAACAAGAGTTTATAAGGGTAAACAATACACTGTTGTTGATAAATATGACTTTGGTGGTGTTATTCACGATAACACAGATATTGCTATTTTGGAAAGAAATGGCAAATATTACGTTCAAAATTATGAAGGTATGGATTTGTTTATCGGTCCTTTTGATGATGCAAGAAAGACTGGTGATAATGGTGAAATCTTAGTAAAAGATGTTGGTAAAAACTTCTATTATGTTCCAGGAATCAAGAAAGAAAAACCTTCTGGCATTGGTTTTATAAAAGAATATCACCCAGAGCATCACTATGTAGAGCCATATGTATATGGTCCAAAATTAAAAGCAGCTGCAAAAATGGCTGATGGATCAATTAGAATTAAGCATAGCACGGGTCGTCTTGAAGAAGAAAAATTAAGATACTATCATGACGATGGCGTTGTAGAAATTTATGAAGATATGAGTGGTCATGCAAAAGGTTATTCATATGATCTTGTATTGCCTTTAGAATTTATGGTCCGTCCAGATGATCCACGTTACCCTGCAAGTGAAGTTCCTTCATACGCGATTCTCAGAGCATATGGTTTGTATAGAAAAGGTGAAATTGATCTTGAACAATTACCATATAATGCGTTTTTGAATGATGCTTTCTTATCTAAAGTTCTAGAAGTGGAAAAAAGCAAAATCAAGAAAAAGATTTTAAGAGAAGCTGATGAGGCAAGGGTTGTGCTTGGAGATTTTGCAAGAGTTGAAGATCTTGACCAAATGGCAGTTGTTGATGTTGATGAAAAATATTTCCAAGAAAAACTTAATGCAATTGCTTCTGTTATTATTGATAAGAGACGTGTAGCAGTTCAAGAAGTTGAAAGACTTGCTTCGATTGAAAAGAAAGAAAGAAAAGCAGTTGGTTCAGTTGATAGAGCTCTTGATTTTGATATGATTGTTAAGAAATCAAATGCAAAACCAAGAAAAAAGAAAACACCAACTGAAGCACAAACAGAAGCCATTGCAGTAGAAGAAACTGCTGGTGATATTGAAAGAGGGGTTTAAGGGGGTCGTATTATGAAATTAACAGTTGAAAAAGTATCAAAAGTTATTGATCTATTCTTTGATGATTTGCAAGCAGACTTACTTAAAATTGTTCCAAAGACAGATAATAAATAATAATAAAAAGACGGACAGATGTCCGTCTTTTATTTTGGAAGATATGTGCAACAGTTTGGACAAGTGACATTATCACATGTTTGAACAGTTATGCCATTTGCGTCGCATTTGTTTTCGTGATTAAATAAACAATCTGCAGTGCATTCAACTGCAATATCTTTTCTGATTGGTGGTTGGTCAACCTTTTCGACTGCACCAACTTCGTTTTCATCAGATGGGTTATAGGTTTTGCAAGATGTGTCTTTTGTTACTTTCACTTCTTTTGCTGTACAGTTTTGGTTTTTGTTGTATAGACAACCAACTCTTTTGCATTTTATATCAAACATAATTTCTCCTTTTATTTATTATGTGCGATATTTCTTTAATTAAACACGGTTGACAAAATTATAGTATAATCTTATAATTAATGTAGCATAAGGAGGTTTTTATGAAAGTTATTTTAACAAAAGATGTTAAAGGACAAGGCAGAAAGGGTGACATTGTGAATGTCAGTGATGGTTATGCTAATAATTTCTTGCTTAAAAATGGATTTGCTATTCCAGCAAACCAAGCAAATGTGAATATTAACACAAGAAATAAAGAAAACGAAGCAAAGCGTATTGCTGAAGAGACAGCATGTGCTAGAGCTGTTGCAGAAAAATTGAAAGATGTTACATTAAACTTTGAAATTGAAATGGGTGAAAGAGGAAAGGCTTTTGGTTCAATTACAGGAAAAGAAATTTCTGAAGAACTTGCTAAACTTGGATATAAAGTTGATAAAAAAGATGTTAATCTTGACAAACCTATCAAGACAGAAGGAAGTTTTGAAGTTGAACTTAAACTTTATAAAGGAGTTTCATGCAAATTGAAGCTTAATGTTAAAGGAAAATAATGAAAATTTTGATAAAATAAATTTTTATTGAAAGTTCTTGTTTTTTGCTCAAATTTTAGTTTAAATATACTGAAAACAGGGGAATTTAACCCCTGTTTTTATTATGAAAAAATAATTAAAATTTTTATAAAAAACCCCTTGACACGAAGCCGGGTGTATAGTATAATAATGCCGTTACTGTGTGGGCGTGGGCCACTATGCCTTTTTTCGGGCATTTGGATCCACCTAACAATGACCTATTTAGAAGGAAAGTGTTGAGATATTATTCTTAATAACTCTAGAAAAATAATGAATTGTACCACTTAAATGGGGTGAAGTCGGAGGTTACTTTAATTAGCCCAAGAAAGATAACTTCGACCGACAATAGTTTGAACTACTGATTCAAGCGACGGAGCGTGTTAACCAGCCAAACTGATAGTAACCAGGGTTAAGGCGATTTCGGTAAATCTAACTTGGAGGAAAATATGGCAGTACAAAAAATGAGAATTAAGTTAAAGGCATACGATCACAATCTTGTTGACCAAAGTGCAGCAAGAATCATTGAGACCGTTAAGAAATCTGGCGCTAAATATTCTGGCCCAATTCCAATGCCAACAGAAAAAGAAGTTATTACAATACTTCGTGCAGTTCACAAATATAAAGATGCTCGTGAACAATTTGAAATGAGAACATATAAAAGACTTATTGATATCTACAATCCATCTGCAAAAACAGTTGATTCTTTAATGAAGATTGAACTTCCAGCAGGTGTTGATATCAAAATTAAACTATAAGGTCGCAGGAGGAGATAAATTACTATGAAAAATGCAATACTTGGTAAAAAGATCGGCATGTCACAGATCTTCACTGACGAAGGAAAAGTTATTCCTGTGACTGTTGTTGAAGCAGGCCCTTGCTATGTATCACAAATCAAGACTGAAGCTGTAGATGGCTATAATGCAGTTCAACTTGCTTTCATGGATGCAAAAGAAAGTAGGCTTACAAAAGCTGTTGCTGGACACCTTAAGAAGGCTAACATCACAGCAAAAAAATATTTAAAAGAATTCAAGATTTCTGCTGAAGGTTTAGAACTTGGTTCAGAAATCAAATGTAACGTATTTAACGTTGGCGATAAAGTTGACGTTTCAGGTTACTCAAAAGGTCACGGTTTCTCTGGTGTTATCCAAAAATGGAATCAACACAGACTCCCAATGACTCACGGTACAGGTCCTGTACACAGAGAAGTTGGTTCACTTGGTGCTAACTCAACACCATCAAGAGTATTCAAAAACCACAAGATGCCAGGTGACTGGGGTGACGAAAAAGTTACAATCCAAAATCTTGAAGTTGCAAAAGTCGATGCTGATAGAAACCTTATTTTGATCAAGGGTGCTATTCCAGGAGCTAAAGGCAGTGTAGTTACAATCTGCAGTGCTGTTAAAGCGTAAGAGGTGAATTATGCAAGCAAAAGTTTTAAATTTAGAAGGACAAGAAGTTGGTAAAGTTACTCTTAATGATAAGGTGTTTGGGGCTGAATATAATGAAGACCTTATCCATCAAGCAGTTGTTACTTATCTTGCAAATCAAAGACAAGGTACAAAATCTACATTAACCAGAAGCGAAGTTGCTGGTGGTGGTAGAAAACCTTGGAGACAAAAAGGTACAGGAAGAGCTAGACAAGGTTCTATCCGTGCTCCACAATGGGTTCATGGTGGCGTTGTATTTGCTCCAAAGCCAAGAGACTTTGAAAAGAAAATGAACGCTCAAATGAAAAAAGGTGCATTTGTTTCTGCATTGTCAGCTATGATGAAAGAAAAAGCTATCATCGTTGTTGAAAATATGGAAATTGATGCAAAAACAAAAGCTGCTGTTAAAGTTTTAGATGCACTTAAAGCTAACAGAAGAGTAACAGTTGTTACTGAAAACGTTAACGAAAATGCAATCCGTGCTTTTTCAAACCTTGCAACTGCAAGTGTTACAACAGCTGACATCTTAAACACTTATGATTTAGTTGTTTCTGACTATGTTGTAATGACAAAAGATGCTATTAAGAAAATCGAGGAGGGCAACAAATAATGTTAGCACAAGATATTATTATTAGACCTATCCTATCTGAAAAGAGCTATGCTGACATAGCTAACAAGAAATATTATTTTGAAGTTGCTAAAAAAGCTACTAAAACTCAAGTTAAAGCAGCTGTTGAACAAATCTTCAAAGTAAAAGTTGAAAGTGTTAATACACTTAATGTTTATGGAAAAATTAAAAGACAAGGCAGAAACGAAGGCTTAACTGGCAACTACAAAAAAGCAGTTGTTCAACTTGCTGCAGACAGCAAGTCAATCGAATTCTTCGATAGCTTGTCATAAGATTAGGAGAGGAGAAGAATTATGGCAATTAGAAAATCAAATCCTACAACCAATGGACAAAGATTTAGATCAGTTGCATCATTTGATGAAGTTACAACAAGAACTCCAGAAAAGTCTTTACTTGAATCAAAGAAAAAGACTGGTGGTCGTAACTCTTATGGTAGAATTACTGTTCGTCACATTGGTGGTGGAAATCGTCAAAAATATCGTGTAATCGATTTTAAGAGAAATAAAGACAACATTCCAGCAAAAGTTGCTTCAATCGAATACGATCCAAACAGATCTGCATATATCGCTCTTTTGAACTATGTTGATGGTGAAAAGAGATATATCTTAGCTCCAATCGGACTTGCTGTTGGTGATATGGTTGAAAGTGGTGAAAACGCTGAAATCAAAGTTGGAAACACACTTCCATTAACAAAAATTCCTGTAGGTTCAATCATTCATAACATTGAATTTACTCCAGGAAAAGGTGGAAAAATCGCAAGAAGTGCTGGTATTTCTGCTCAATTTATGGCTCTTGAAAATGGCTATGCAACACTTCGTATGCCATCAGGAGAAATGAGAAAAGTTCCTGAAATGTGCCGTGCAACAATCGGTCAAGTTGGTAACTTTGAACACGAAATTACATCAATCGGTAAAGCCGGTGTTAAACGTCATATGGGCGTTAGACCAACCGTTCGTGGTTCTGCTATGAACCCTGTTGATCACCCACACGGTGGTGGTGAAGGTAGAGCACCTGTAGGACACGCTGGTCCAATGACACCATGGGGCAAACCAGCTCTTGGTTACAAGACTAGAAAGAAAAAGAATAGAACAAACAAACTTATTGTTAAACGTATTAATTAGGAGACAAAGATATGAGTAGATCAGTAAAGAAAGGCCCATTCGTGGATGAAAGCCTTATGAAGAAAATTGAAACTATGAATGCAGCTAACGATAAGCATGTTGTTAAAACTTGGTCACGTTCTTCTACTATTGTTCCAGACATGGTTGGTCACACAATCGCTGTTTATGATGGTAGAAAACATGTTCCTGTTTATATAACAGCTGAAATGGTTTCATGTAAACTCGGTGAATTTGCACCTACAAGAACATTTAAAGGTCATGCTGGTGCAAAAGCTTTGAAGGGAGGTAAATAATAATGGCTACAAGACAAAGAGAAAGAGCTGAAAGAAATGCTCAAAACGCTGATAAGCGTCCAAGAGCTATTGCAAAAAACCTTAGAGTATCTCCTTCAAAGGTTAGAATCGTTCTTAACATCATTCGTGGTAAGGACTATTTAGAAGCTGATGCAATTTTGAGAAATATGCCAAACGTTGGTGCTGAATATGCAGTTAAGGTTTTGGAAAGTGCAGCAGCTAATGCAGAAAATAATTTAGGTATGAACAAAGCTAACCTTTATGTTGCTGAATGCTATGCAGACGGCGCAGCTGTTTTGAAGAGATATCAACCAGTTAGCAAAGGTAGAGCTCACTCAATTAAAAAGAGAACAAGCCATATCACAATCATTCTTGATGAGAAAAAGGCTTAAAGAAAGGTAGAGGAGGAAAATATGGGACAAAAAGTTAATCCACATGGATACAGAGTTGGTATTAACAAGAGCTGGGATAGCAATTGGATCGCTGATAAAAAGCACATTGCAGAATACATTCTTGAAGATAACAAAATCCGTGAATTCATTGAAAACAAATACAAAAACTGTAGCATCGCTAAAGTTGCTATTGAAAGAAACAATGACAATTCAGTTTTACTTTCACTCTACACTTCTAGACCTGGTATGGTAATTGGTCAAAAAGGTGCTGGAGTTGAAGCTATGAAAGCTGCAATTTCAAAACACATTGGTGGCAAAACTGTTAACATTAATGTTATGGAAGTTAAGCAACCAGATTTGAATGCACAACTTGTTGCTGAATCTATCGCTCAACAACTTGATCAAAGAGTTGTTTGCCGTAGAGCAATGAAACAAGCTATTGCAAGATGTCAAAAAGCTGGCGTTAAGGGTATCAAAGTTATGGTATCTGGACGTATCAATAACGCTGAAATCGCTAGAAGTGAAACACTTCACTTCGGTTCAATTCCACTTCAAACACTTCGTGCAGACATTGATTATGGCTTCGCTGAAGGTACAATCTATGGTAAACTTGGTGTTAAAGTTTGGATCTACAAAGGAGAAATCCTTGGTAAAGTAAACCTTGTAAAGCAAGGAGGTAACAACTAATGTTAATGCCAAAAAGAGTTAAAAGAAGAAAGGTTCAAAGAGGCAGAATGACAGGTAAAGCTACACGTGGTACAAAAGTTACTTACGGTGAATACGGTCTTGCTGCAACAGAACCATGTTGGATCACATCAAACCAACTTGAATCTGGACGTATCGCTATTAACAGATGCTTCCAAAGAGGTGGTAAAGTTTGGATCGATGTATTCCCAGACAAACCAGTAACAAAGAAACCTGCAGACACTCGTATGGGTTCTGGTAAAGGTTCTCCAGAATACTGGGTTGCTGTTGTTAAACCAGGCAGAGTAATTTTCGAAGTTCAAGGTCCATCTGATGAACTTATGATTAAAGCATTGAAGAAGGCTCAATACAAACTTCCATGCGCAACAAAGATCATCAAAAAGGAAGCTCCAGTTGCTGCTGCTGAAAAGGAGGCTAAATAATTATGAAGAATATGGATTTAAATTCACTCACAAACAGTGAACTTGTTGAAAAACTTGCTTCTTTAAAGTCAGAACTTTTCAACTTGAGATTCACTCATGCTACAGGCAGCTTGACAAACAGCAGTGAACTTGCAATCTGCAAGAGAAACATCGCTAGAGTTAAGACTGTTATTCGTCAAAGAGAATTGGGCCTCGCACAAGCTCCTGAAAAAGAAGCTGTAAAAAAATCTACAAAAAAAGCTGCAAAAGTCGATGCAGAAGTTAAAGGTTAAGGTGAAATATGGCAAACGAAATTGTAAGAAATGAAAGAAAAACCAGAATTGGTGAAGTTGTAAGCAACAAAATGGACAAAACAATTGTTGTTCTTTTAAAAACAAAAGTTATGCATCCTGTATATGGAAAAACACTTAATCATTCAACAAAAGTTAAGGCTGATGATCCAGAAAACATTTGCGATATCGGCGATACAGTAGAAATTACTGAAACTCGTCCATTGAGCAAAGATAAGAGATGGCGTTTAGTTAGAATTGTTGAAAAAGTAAAATAATGAATAGGAGATAGCAAATATGATTCAACCACAAACAAGACTCAGAGTTGCTGACAACTCAGGCGCTAAAGAAATTATGTGCTTCCATGTTGTTGGTGGTTCTGTTGTTAAAACTGCTAATATCGGAGACATTATTAAAGCTTCTGTAAAATCTGCTACACCAGGCGCTCACATTAAGAAAGGTGACGTTGTCACAGCTGTTATTGTTAGAACACAAAAGGGTGTTAGAAGAGAAGACGGCAGTTATATTAAATTCGATGATAACGCTGCAGTTATTATAAACAATGATGGAAACCCAAAGGGCACTCGTATCTTTGGACCTGTTGCTCGTGAACTTCGTGCTAATCCAAAATTTATGAAAATTATTTCACTTGCACCAGAAGTTTTATAAGGAGGAAGGATAATGAAAGTTAGTATTAAAACTGGCGATACCGTTCTTGTTAATTCCGGAAAAGACTCTGGCAAAAAGGGAAAGGTATTAGCTATAAGAAAAACAAAAAATGGTGTTAGAGTTCTCGTTGAAGGCGTTAACATCGTAACAAAAGCTAAAAAAGCAAGAACAGCTCAAGATAAGAGCGAACTTGTTAAGCAAGAAGCTGCAATTGACATTTCTAATGTTAATGTTGTATGTCCTTCTTGTGGCAAACCAACACGTGTTAAACACACAG
The DNA here is from genome assembly GCA_045596905.1 of Clostridia bacterium. Classification (GTDB taxonomy): domain Bacteria; phylum Bacillota; class Clostridia; order Christensenellales; family UBA1242; genus RGIG1681. The sequence continues at coordinate 26,240 of JAZODG010000036.1, read as the reverse complement.
TTGTTGATGGAAAGAAAGTAAGAGTTTGCTCTTGCGGTTCAATCCTTGATACAAAATTTGTTAAAGAAACAAAAACAAAGAAAGCTGAAAAATCAGCTGAAGAAAAGAAAGCAGAAAAGAAAACTGCTACAGAAAAAAAGTCGAAAGTTGCAACAACCAAAGCTGCTAATGAAAAAGCAACAAAAACTGCTGAAGCTAAGAAGCCTACAACTGCTAGATCTTCACAAAGAGGAGTGTAATCTATGGCAAATACAAAGACTACAGGAATCAGACTTAAAGATAAATACAATGCAGAAGTTATTCCTGCAATGATTAAAAAGTTTGGTTACAAAAACGTTAATGAAGTTCCAAAGATTGACAAAATCGTTTTAAACATGGGACTTGGTGATGTTAAGGATAACTCAAAGAGCTTTAACATCGCAGTTGATGAACTTGCAGTAATTTCTGGTCAAAAGCCAGTTGTTACAACAGCTAAGAAATCTATCGCTAACTTCAAATTAAGAGCTGGTCAAAAGATCGGTGCTAAAGTTACTCTTCGTGGTAAGAGAATGTATGAATTTATGGATAGACTTATTGCAATTGCTCTTCCAAAAGTTCGTGACTTTAGAGGTATTGATGCTACAACTGGTTTCGATGGTAGAGGAAACTATACATATGGTATTAAAGAACAATTGATTTTCCCTGAAATCGTTTATGATAAGATTGAGAAAATCAGAGGTTTTGACGTAAGTTTCGTTACAACATCTAAAACAGATGATGAAGCAAGAGAACTTCTCAGACTTATGGGAATGCCTTTTAAGGCCTAACGAAATTTAAGGAAAAGTAGGAGAAAGAAAATGGCAAAAAAATCAATGGTTAATAAACAACAGGCTCCACAAAAATATAAAACACGTGAATATACACGTTGTTCAATTTGTGGAAGACCACATTCAGTTCTTAGAAAATATGGCATTTGCCGTATCTGTTTCAGAGAACTTGCTTATAAAGGTCAAATCCCTGGAATTAAAAAATCTAGCTGGTAATATATAGGAGGATAGATAAGTATGGTTAATGATTCAATCGCAGATTTACTCACTCGAATCAGAAATGCCCAAACAGCAAGACACGACAGTGTAACAGTTGAAACTTCAATCATGAAGAAATCAATTGCTCAAATTTTGCTTGATGAAGGCTATATCGCTGCTTTCGATGAAGTAGAAAATGGCAACAAGAACAAAAATCTTGTTATCACATTAAAATATGTTAATAAAAATCAAAAAGTTATTACTGGCTTAAAACGTATTTCAAAACCTGGTCGTAGAATTTATGCTTCATGTGAAGAACTTCCAAAGGTTCTTAACGGACTTGGTATTGTTATTGTTTCAACATCTAAAGGTGTTATGACCGATAGAGAAGCTAGAAAACTTGGTATTGGTGGCGAAGTTCTCGCCTACGTATGGTAATAAGGAGGAAAGAAGATGAGTCGTATAGGTAAAGCTCCAATCGTTCTTCCTGAAAATGTTACAGTTTCAGTTTCTGACACAAATCTTGTTACAGTTACTGGACCAAAAGGTACACTTTCACAACAAGTTACAGGTAACATTTCTGTATGTATGGAAGAACAAGAAGGTAAAAAAGTTATTATTGTTAAAGCAAATGATAGCCAAACTGAAACAAACGCTAAACATGGTTTGTACAGAGCTCTCATTGCTAACTTGGTTACTGGCGTTTCTGCTGGTTTCTCAAAATCTATCACAATCAATGGTGTAGGTTACAAATGTGCTGTTCAAGGCAACAAATTAGTTCTTAATATTGGTTTTTCACACCCAGTAAACGTTGAAATTCCAAACGGACTTACAGTTACATGTCCAAGCGCAACTGAAATCTTGGTTTCAGGTATTGACAAAGTTCAAGTTGGTCAATGGGCTGCTGACGTTAAAGCTATTAAGAAAGTTGAACCATATCATGGTTATGGTATCTATTATACAAACGAACATGTTCGTAGAAAAGAAATTAAGAAGACATCATCAGGTAAGAAGTAAGGAGATAAGATATGTTTAAGAAAGAAAACAAAAACGAAGTTAGAAAAGCTAAGCATAGTCGTATTCGCCACACTTTACGTGGTTCTGCTGATATGCCTAGACTTAATGTATATCGTTCATTAAAAGAAATTTCTGCTCAACTTATCAATGATAGGGAAGGCAAAACTCTTTGTGCTGCTTCAAGCCAAGAAAAAGCTTTGGCTAAAGCTATCGAAGGTAAAACAAAAGTTGAACAAGCTTATGAAGTTGGTAAAGCTATCGGCGAAAGAGCTGTTAAACTTGGAATCAAAAAAGTCGTATTTGACCGTAGCGGTTACGCTTACACAGGTCGTGTTAAAAATTTAGCAGATGGCGCTAGAAGCGCTGGTCTCGAATTTTAAGGAGTTGCAATGGCAGAAGAATTGGAAACAAAAGTTGAAGAAACTGTTGAAGCTACTGAAGTTAGCGAAAATGTTGAATCAGCTGAAAACAAAAAAGAAGCTAATGGCAGACGCAAACCAAGAAGAGACGGAAACCGTCGTCCAGAAAAAGTTTCTGACGGTCTCGAAAAGAGAATGGTTAACCTTAATGCTATTTCTAAAGTAACAAAGGGTGGTAAAACTCTTCGTTATGACGCACTTATGGTTGTAGGTGATAAGAATGGTAAGGTTGGTATTGGTCTTGCTAAAGCGCTTGACGTTACTCAAGCAATTGAAAAAGCAACTCTTGTTGCTAAAAAGCACATGATCACTGTTTGCACAGATGGTACAACAATCCCTCATGACGTTATCGGTAAGTTTGGTACAACCAAAGTTATCATGATGGCTGCTAAAGAAGGTAAAGGTATTATCGCTGGTGGCGTTGTTCGTGACGTTGTAGAACTTGCAGGTATCAAAGATATCACAACAAAACTTTATGGTTCAAATAACCCAGTTAACTGTGTTAAAGCTGCATTTGAAGGCCTTAAGGCTTTGAGAAGCGCTGAAGAAATTGCTGCTATGCGTGGCAAATCAGTTGACGAAATTAGATAGGAGGAAGACATAAATGGCAGAAACAAAGAAAACAACAGAAACAAAAACAGTTAAGTCTTCTGAAAAAAAAGCAGCAGCTCCAAAAGCTACTGCAGCTAAGAAAACAACAACAGCTAAAGCTTCAACAAAAGTTGAAGTTAAAGCTGAAACAGCAGCTGTAGAAGTTGCTCCAGTTAAAACAACTGAAACAAAGAAAACTGCAAAGAAAGCAGGCGACATGATTAAAGTTACTCTTGTTAAGAGTGCATCTGGTAGACTTGAAAAGCAAACAAGAACTCTTGAAGCTTTAGGTCTCAAGAAAATCAATTCATTCAATGTTGTTCCTGATAATGCTGCAATCCGTGGTATGATCTTTGTTGTTAAACATTTGGTAAAAGTTGAAAAAGTATAATAAGGAGATAAGCTCATGAAAATTCATGAATTGAAACCAGCTGAAGGTTCTGTTAAGTCAGGCAAAAGACTTGGTCGTGGTATCGGTTCTGGTCTTGGCAAAACTTCTGGTAAAGGCCACAAAGGTCAAAACGCTAGAAGTGGTGGTGGTGTAAGACTTGGATTTGAAGGTGGTCAAATGCCTTTAATCCGTCAACTTCCAAAAATTGGCTTTACAAATAACTTTAGAAAGGTTTATACTACAATTAATGTTGGTGAGTTAGAAGTTTTCGAAAATGGAACAACTGTTACAGTTGAACTTTTGAAATCTAAAAACATTATTGCTAAAATCGAACCATATGGTTTGAAAGTTTTAGGTAATGGAACTCTTACAAAATCATTAAATGTTCAAGCTGCTAAATTTACTGATGGAGCAGCTAAAAAAATAACCGCTGCAGGCGGAACAATTGAGGTAAAATAATGTTCAAAACCCTTGGAAGCGCATTTAAAAATCGCGAATTAAGAAAGAGTTTGATAATTACACTCATTCTCTTACTCATCTATCGTTTGGGTTGCTTTTTGCCAACTCCAGGCTTAGATCGTTCGCTTTATTCAAATATTGCAAATGATGACGTCACAGGTCTTTTAGGTTTGCTTAATGCTGTGACTGGTAGTGCTTTGACAAATGCATCAATATTTGCTCTTGGTGTAACACCTTACATCAATGCTTCTATTATTGTTCAGCTTCTTGCGGTGGCAATACCAGCACTCGAACGTCTTTCTAAGGAAGGCGATGAAGGTAGAAACAAAATTAATCTTATCACAAAAATCACAGCACTTGTTCTTGCCCTTGCTCAAGGTCTTGGAATCGTGCTTGGTTTGGGTGGTGATTATATTGTTCCTATTTTTGGTGCAAATTTGAAATGGCTTACAAGTGTAGTCGTAATTTTAATTTTAATGGCGGGAACATGTTTTACAATGTGGCTTGGTGACAAAATCACAGAACAAGGTATCGGCAACGGATTATCTCTTATAATCTTTGTTGGTATTATTGCAACAGCTGCTCAATCAATTGTTAATGCTATTAAAAACATTTTCTATGATATCACATATCTTTGGGAACTCCTTGGTTTCCTTGGATTAGTTCTTATCATCTTCTTCCTTATCGCATTTGTTGATATGGCTGAAAGAAGAATTACCGTTCAATACACAAAACAAGTGAAGGGTAACAAAATGTATGGTGGTCAATCATCATATATTCCAATGAAAGTGAACTCAAGTGGTGTTATGCCAATAATCTTTGCGTCAGCAATTATTACATTCCCATCACTTATTCTTTCACTCTTTGGAAAAGATACAACTAGTGGTGGATTTGCTGGTTGGTGGTTCAAATACTTCGGAACAAACACTGTTTTATATAGTATTTTAACTGCAATTTTGATTTTGTTCTTTGCATATTTCTATGCACAAATTCAATTTAATCCACATGATGTTAGCTTAAACATTCAACAACATGGTGGTTTCATTCCTGGTATTCGTCCAGGCAAGCCAACAATGGAATACTTGAAGAAAGTTTCAAATAGAATCACTCTTTTTGGTGCAATCTTCTTGGCATTCATTGCTCTTGTTCCATCTGTTTTATTCTCAGCTGTAGCTGTTGGCCAACAAGGTCTCTTGAATGGCTTCACTGCAACGGGTATGTTGATTGTTGTTTCAGTTGCTATCGAAGTTAGAGATCAACTTGAAGCTCAACTCATGATGAAAAGACACAAAAATATTTTATAATTAGACCGATAACAAAATTTTAAATTTTCAGTTTAAGGAGAAATATATGAATTTTTTGATGTTTGGCGCACCTATGGCAGGTAAAGGTACTTTGGCAAATGCACTTGCTGAAGAATACAAATTGCCAACAATTTCTATGGGAGAGCTTTTGAGAAATACAAGCAATCCTACAGTTAAAGAATATCAAGCAAAAGGAATCATGGTTCCTATGCAAATCGTTCTTGATGTTATCAAAGAGAGACTTTCTCAAGATGACGTTAAGAACGGATACATTCTTGATGGTTTCCCAAGAACACCAGAACAACTTACAGCTTTTGTTGAACAAAAAATTGCCAACATTGATGTTGTTGTTGATTTGGAAGTTCCTTACGAAACATTACTTCAAAGAGTAACTGGTAGAAGAACCTGTAAAGAATGTGGTTACATTTACAATACAAGCTGGGGACTTGGTTATGAAGTTTGCCCAAAATGTAATGGTGAATGGGGCATCAGATCTGATGATAATGAAGAAACATATAAAACCAGATATGATGTTTATATGAAAGAAACATTACCAATTCTTGATTATTTCAAGGGTGAAGGTAAAGTGGTTGTTGTTCATGGTGAATCTGAACCAGAACAAAGCTACAAAAATATGATTGACGCATTTAAGGCAAGTGATATCGCTGGCCTTAAAGAGTTTATCGAAGGATAGTATGATTACTATAAAAACAGAAAAAGAAATCGAACTTATGAGAGTTGCCGGTCAGATTACTGCCGGTGCTCTCGATGAGATTTCTAAACATATTAAACCAGGAATTTCAACATTAGAACTTGACAATATTGCGAAAAAGTTTATAATAGATAAAGGGGCAAAACCTGCTTTTTTGCGTTACAGTGGTTTTCCAAATTCTATTTGTGCATCTATTGATGATGTTGTTGTTCACGGCATTCCAAAATCAAACATTATCTTGCAAGAAGGTCAAATCATCGGAATTGACGTTGGTGCAAAATATCAAGGATTTTGTGGTGACGCAGCTAGAACATTTGCAGTAGGACAAGTTAGTGAAGACAAACAAAAACTAATTGATGTGACGAAAGAGTGTTTCTTTAAGGCAATCAAAAACTTAAAGGCAGGCTCTAGACTTGGAGATATTGGTTTTGAAGTTGAACGCTATGCTGAAAAACATGGTTTTGAGCCTGTTCGTAGTATGGGTGGTCATGGAATCGGAAAAGATATGCATGAAGATCCATTTATTCCAATGTATGGCAGAGCTGGAACAGGAATAAAACTTGAAGCTGGAATGACCCTTGCGATTGAGCCAATGATAAATATGGGAACATATGAAATTGATATCAATGGTTGGGACGTTAGAACGGCAGATGGTCTGCCAAGTGCTCACTATGAGAATACAGTTTTAATAAAAGAAAATGGAGTAGAAATACTCACAAAAACTGCAGAATTGGAGGCAAACAATCTTGAGTAAAGATGATGTTATTGAAACAGAAGGAGTTGTTGTTGAGGCTATGCCTGGAGCAACATTTAAGGTTCAAATAGCTGGTGGACATATTGTTACAGCATATTTGTCTGGAAAACTCTGGAAAAATTTTATTCGTGTTTATGAGGGTGACACAGTAAAATTAGAAATCAGCCCTTACGATTTAACTCGTGGCAGAATAATCTGGCGTAGTAAATAAATTCGAGGAGAAAAAACAATGAAAGTTAGACCTAGTGTAAAACCTATGTGTGATGGTTGTAAAGTTATTAAGAGAAACGGTAAAGTTAGAGTCATTTGTAGTAAAAATCCTAAACATAAACAAGTTCAGGGTTAGTTTTCTCTTTGGTTTTGTTTATGGAAGATGACATTTGGGAAAAACAAGACATTCCACTTGTCTAAATATCATCTTTCATATACAAAACTGTTTATAATATTTCAAAAAAGCGGCAAAGATTTTTATCTTTTTTTGAAATATAAAATTTATGTAAATAAAAAAAATATCTGTGGAGGATAAAATGGCACGTATTGGTGGTGTAGATTTACCAAATGAAAAAAGAGTAGAAATTGGTCTCACATACATTTATGGTATTGGCAGACACACTTCTAACATCGTATTAAAAGCTACTGGAATTGATCCAGATACAAGAGTTAAGGATTTGTCAGAAGAACAAATCGGTAAAATCCGTGAATATATGGATAAGAACTTAACAACAGAAGGTGAACTTCGTAGAGTTGTTAATATGAACATCAAAACTCTTGAAGAAATTAAATGTTATAGAGGACTTAGACATAAAGCTAAGTTGCCTGTTCGTGGACAAAATACAAAGTCAAATGCTAGAACAAGAAAAGGTCCAAAGAAAATCGCTACAAAGGCAAAGAAACAAATGCCTGGTAAAAAATAGTATTTTAAAGGAAGGGAAAATAAATGGCAGAAAATAAAGGTAAGAAAACTGCAACTAAAAAGCGTAAGATCACAACCAATGTTGATAAAGGTAGAGTTTATATTCAATCTTCTTTTAACAACACTATTGTGACAATCACTGACAGTGAAGGAAATGCACTTGCTGCATGTTCAGCTGGTGCTCTTGGTTATAAAGGTAGCAAAAAAAGCACACCATTTGCAGCTGGTCAAGCTGCTGAAAAAGCTGCAAAAATTGCAAAAGAATATGGTCTTAAATCAGTCGAAGTTTATGTTAAAGGACCTGGTAATGGTAGAGAATCTGCTGTAAGAAGTCTTGCAGCTGCAGATTTGGAAGTAACCATGATTAGAGATGTATCTCCAATCCCACATAATGGTTGTCGTCCACCAAAACCAAGAAGAATTTAATCTTAGGAGAAAGAAATGGCAAAATATATTAATGCAGATTGCAGACTTTGTAGAAGAGAAGGTACAAAGTTATTCCTTAAAGGTGAAAGATGTACTTCTAAAAAGTGTGCTTTAGATAAAAGACCAGGCGTTCCTGGTATGCACCCAACAACAAGAAAGAAACCATCTCAATATGCTTTGCAACTTCGTGAAAAACAAAAAGTAAAGAGAGCATATGGTCTTCTTGAAAAACAATTCCATGGCTACTATGAAGAAGCTGAAAGAATGAAGGGTAAGACTGGTGAAACAATGCTCAGCCTTCTTGAAAGAAGACTTGACAATGTTTGCTATAGATTAGGCTTAGGCGCAAGCCGTGCTCAAGCTAGACAAGTTGTTAACCACACACATATCTTGGTTAATGGCAAGAAAGTTAACATTCCATCATATCAAGTTAAAGTTGGTGATGTTATCTCTGTTAAAGAAACAAGTGCAAAAAGCGAACTCTTTGCAGCTGTTAAGAATGCAAGAGTAATCGTTCCAAAGTGGCTTGAATTTGATTCAGCAACACTTACTGGAAAGGTTGTAGCTCTTCCAGCTCGTGAAGATATTGACCTTACAATCGCAGAGCACCTTATTATCGAGCTTTACTCTAAATAATAATTAATTGGAGGAATTATATGTTAGAAATTGAAAAACCAAGAATTGAATGTGTAGAAGAAAAAGGCGGTTCTTATGCAAAATTTGTTATGGAACCACTTGAAAAAGGATTTGGCGTTACTATTGGAAACGCTCTCCGTAGAATTTTACTTTCAAGCCTTCCTGGTTCAGCTGTTACTAATATTAGAATAGCTGGTGTTGATCATGAATTTATGGCACTTAAAGGTGCTAAAGAAGATGTAACTGAAGTCGTATTAAACATGAAGGGACTTGCAGTTAAAATTGATTCTGATGACAAAAACTTTAAAAAGACATTAAAACTCAAAGCACATGGACCATGTGTTGTCACAGCTGCTGATATCGCTGATGACGATGAAGTTCATATTATGAACAAAAATATGTATATCTGCTCACTTGAAGAAGATGGTGAACTTGATATGGATATCATGGTTGCTCAAGGCAGAGGTTATGTTCCTGCAGATAGGAACAAAGATATGAGTCTTCCAATTGGTTATATTGCTATTGATAGCATTTATACACCTGTAAAGAGAGCAAGTTATGTTGTTGAAAACACTCGTGTTGGTCAAAACACTGACTTCGATAAACTCACTTTAGAAGTAACAACAAACGGAACAGTTTCTGCAAAGGAAGTTGTTAGTTTATCTGCAAAGCTTATGAATGAATATAACTGTTTATTCATTGAACTCGTTGAAAACATGGCTAATTCATCAATCTTGGTTAGTCGTGAAGAAGACAAGGTGCATAAATTGCTCGTTATGAGCGTTGAAGATATGGATTTATCTGTTCGTTCTTACAACTGCTTAAAACGTGCTGGAATCAATACAGTTGAAGATCTTATCAAGAAAACTGAAGATGATATGCTTAAAGTTAAAAATCTTGGTAGAAAATCACTTGATGAAGTTATTCACAAATTAGAGAGTCTTGGACTTGGTCTTAAGACAAATGAAGATTAAGGAGAAAGGGTATGAATACAAAATTAGGAAAGCCAACAGACCAAAAACTTGCATTGGTTTCAAACCTTGCAACAGACCTTTTGTGGTATGGCAGAATTGAAACTACTTTTGATAGAGCAAAGGCTGCCGCTAGACTTGCTGAAAAAATTATTACTCTTGCTGTAGATACATATGAAGATGTTGTTACTGTTGAAAAAACAACTCTTGATAACAACGGAAAAGAAAAGACTGTTTCTGTTTCTAAAGACGGCGTTAAGAAACTTAATGCTAGAAGAACAATCATTTCTAAGTTGTATGACAGACAAGAACAAAGAAAGAAAGGCGAAAAGCTTGTTGATTTCGAAGCTAGAACTCAAGGCATCGAAATGCCACTTATTGAAAAAATCTTTGATGATATCGCTCCAAAATACGCTGAAAGAATCAAAGAAAAAGGTCAAAAGGGTGGTTACACAAGAGTTTTGAAAACTACAATTCGTCGTGGTGACAATGCTCAAATGGCTATTGCTGAATTGGTTAAATAATTATAAAACACTGACAAATCTGTCAGTGTTTTTTTGTTGATTGCAAAACCAAATTTATTAGTTTTTTAGTTTCATATTTTTTCAGTTTTTCATCTTGTTGGAGATATTTTTTAAAAAGACAAAGTTGCGATTTTGATAAAGTGCCTATAAACTTTGCCATCGCATCATTTTTGTTTTCCAAAAGTTTTTCATGTTCAAAACAATTATTTTGTTGCATAAAATCACCCCATCTAAAACAAATTATAGTCTTACAATAGTGAGATGTCAAATATAACGCTTACTTTTGTGAGATACTAAAGACATGGAAAATAAATTTAAAAATGTCTTGAAAGAATTAAGATTAGAAAAAGGAGTTAGTCAAGTTAAGCTGGCTAATGATATTTGTGTTAGCAAGGGTGTGATTAGTATGTGGGAAAATGGACTTAGAGAACCAACACTGTCATCACTTATTGCGATTGCTGATTATTTCGGAGTTTCAATTGATTATTTGGTTGGAAGAGAAAATTAGTTTGACATATTTTTGAAATTAAACTACTATAAAAACAGGGGGATAAATTATGGAACTAGTAATTAAAAGATGTTTAAAATGTGGTGCAACTGTTGAAGTTTTACATGATTGCACTTGTGATAATTGTGGTATTAAATGTTGTGGAGAAGAGATGAAGGTTGATAAGCCAAATTCTGTTGATGCATCATTTGAAAAACATTTGCCAGTTGTTAGTGTTAATGAAAATCATGTTGTTGTGACTGTTCCACACGTTATGGAAGATGTGCATTATATTGAATGGGTTGCGCTTGTTACAGATAATTCGGTTTGCAAAAAGTTTTTCAAACCAGGTGAAGAACCAACAGCAACATTCCCATATGTTCCAGGCAGTGTTGCTTATGCTTATTGCAACAAGCATGGTCTTTGGAGCACAGAAGTAAAATAAGATTTTAAAAATAAAAACCATAAGCTAAATGCTTATGGTTTTTTATTTAACCTAAAACCATGATTGATAATTGACAGAAAATGATAAGTGATAATACGTCAACAATTGTTGTGATAAATGGGCTTGCAACCACGGTTGGGTCAAGCTTGCACTTCTTTGCAAGTAATGGCAAGCATGCGCCGATTACTTTAGCTGCACAAACTGTTACAAAAAGTGAGATTGAAACAGCAAGTGAAATTTTTACTGTATAATCATATCCAAAGAGCAAATTATCAATAAGTTGCAATTTTGCAAAGCAGACAATTGCAAGAGCAAGAGATGTTAAAACGGCAACACGTATTTCTTTCCATATAACCTTGACTATGTCTTTAAAATGGACTTCGTCAGTGGCTATTGCTTGAATTATGGTTACAGATGCTTGGCTTCCAGAGTTACCACCAGTACCCATAAGCATTGGGATACAAGCAAAAAGCAATGGGCTCAAGGCATTGAGAGTGCCTTCATAAGTGTTGATGATAATACCTGTGAATGTTGCTGAAAGCAACAATAAAACAAGCCAAGGGATTCTGCTTTTAAAGATTGAAAATACGTTTGTTTGAAGATATGGTTTAGTTGTTGATGCAACGATACCTGCCATTTTGCTGATATCTTCAGCAGCTTCTTCTTGAATGACGTCGATAGCGTCGTCGACTGTTACGATACCGATGATTCTGTTTTCGCTATCAACAATAGGAACTGCTAAAAGGTCGTATTTTGAAAGAAGATTTGCAACTTCTTCTTTGTCTGTTGAAGTTGTTGCAAAGATAATGTTTTCTTGCATGAAAGAACTGATTTTTTCATATGGATGATGAACAAGCAAGTCTTTTGCTGAAACGATGCCCATAAGTGTTTTATTGTCGTCAGTTACATAGCAAGTATAAATTGTCTCTTTATCAAGAGCTTGTCTGCGGATTTTTTTGAGAGCTTCATCAACTGTCATGTTTGCACGAAGGGTGATGCATTCGGTTGTCATGATTGAACCGGCGCTGTCCTTTGGGAAACCAAGAAGTTTGTTGATATCAGCACGAATTTCGGCGTTGGCAACCCTTAAAATTTTTCTAGCAACATTTGATGGCATTTCTTCAATAATGTCGGCAGTATCATCAGAATAAAGGTCGTTGATGATTCTTGAAAGTTCGCTTTCGGTGAATGTTTTGATAATGATTTGTTGTGCGTCATTATCCATTTCTACAAAAACGTCACTAGCCAAATCTTTTGGCAAAAGTCTGAAGATTACGGCGATTTTTTCCTTGTCTACGTCGTTGATGATTTCAGCAATGTCGACAGGTTCCATTTCAGACAAAATAGGCTTTAAGCTTGCAAATTTCTTGTTTTCGATATTATCAATAATTTCAAGAAGTTTTTCATGTCTTGCGTCGGTGTTTGACTTGATAAGGATTTCATTGAAGATGGTTTTGTTGATTTTGTCTTCAACTTCGTCGATATCAAGAAGCTCTTCAGAAAATCCGTGGAAATCAATATCGGTGATATTGTCAACCAAGAATGTTTGAAGTTCGCTGGCAAGCAGTGTGAAAACTTTTGCTGCTATGTCATGGGGAAGTTTTGAGAACACTTGAACAATAATTTTTTTGCTAATTTTTTGCAATGCTTTGGCAAGTTCTTCAACTTCTAGTTTTGAAACATAGTCTTCAAGCTCTTCAAATTGTTCTGAATTAAAGAGCTCTAGAATTTTGGTTTTTACCATTTTGATTTCCTCCTATAAAAAAATTTCCGTTCGCATGAACGGAAACATAGAAGTCAACTCTAAATTTTTACCCGTTCAAGCGTTAGCTTCACAGGGCAGTGAAATTGCATTAAATTTTCCCTTGTTTTGTTTCGAGAAAACTTGTTCAAACCATATTAAAAAAGTCTCCTTTTTTAATCGGCAGCAACCCATATCCCTGTGGTAGCCTTACCTACCGAAATAAATAACAAGATTATTATATAAATAAAACTATTTTTTGTCAATGTTTTAATAAAAAATATTTTTTAAAATACACAAATATTCTAATTTATTTGTAAAATGCAAAGATAATCATATATAATGAAACCAGAAAGGTGGAAAATATGAATTTTTTAGAAACAGTATACAATCGAATTTTATCAATGAGAAAAAAAGTGTTCAGTGTAAATGATGTTGCAAAAGCAACGGGTCTTGAATATGGATTTGATAAAAGAACCCTTATTAAAACTCTTGAAGGGTTTGTTAAAGAAGGAAAACTTGCTAAGGCGAAAAATGGCAATTATGAGCTTGCTAACAGGACTCAGCTTATTAAGTGCACATTGCTTGGAACAAGTAAAGATTATGCCTTTGCAAGGCCAATTACGGGCGAAAAAGACAATGATATTTTCATTTCTATTGCAAATATGAACGATGCTTGTCATGGTGACAAGGTTATGGTTGAAGTTGGCATTTCTGGAAAGGATAGAAAGTATAGAAGAGACATGCCACTTGTTGCCAAAGGAAAGAGAGAAGGAAGAGTTGTTGAAATCTTGGAACGTGGTTTTAAGGTTGTTGTGGGCATCATGTCAATTTCTGACAGGGGCGTTGCAACGGTTCTTCCTGATGACAGAAGATTTGCTGACTCTGTGTTTGTTTCAGCAGAAGATATAAACGGCGCACCAAACAACTCAAAAGTTGTTCTTGATATTATTGATTATCCATCGCCAATTAAGATGGCTAGGGGTGTGGTTCGTGAGATTTTGGGTGACCCAAATGACGTTAGAGTTACAACACTTTCAATTATTCGTTCATTTAACTTATTTGAAGAGTTCCCTGAAGATGTTGAGCTTGAAGCAAAAAAGGTTTCTATTCCTATTGAAAAGGATAATCAAGAAGGAAGAAAAGACTATCGTGATCGATTGATTATCACAATTGACGGTGATGACGCACGTGACTTTGACGACGCTATTTCACTTACGAAAGACGGCGAAAACTATAACCTTGGGGTTTATATTGCAGACGTTTCTCACTATGTTAGAGAAGGTTCAAAAATCGATGCAGAAGCCTTCAAACGTGGCACATCTGTTTATTTCCCTGACCATGTTTTGCCGATGCTTCCAGTGGCTCTTTCAAACGGAATATGTTCACTTAATCCAGATGAAGACAGGTTTTCATTAGCTGTTGAAATGAAGCTTAGCCCAGTAGGAAAGATTCTTGATTATGAAATCCACAAGGGTATCATTAGGTCTTCATATAGAATGACATATAAAAAGGTTACAAAGATTTTGCAAGGTGACAAACAGCTCACTGCTGAATATAAAGACCTTGCACCAATGCTTTTCTTAATGGCAGAGCTTGCTCAAATTTTGATTAAGAGAAGAGACAATGCTGGCCAACTTGATTTTGATATTCCAGAACCAGAAATCATTTTAAATAAAGACGGAACTGTTGCTGATATTCATAGAAAACCAAGAGAATTGTCAGATAGGGTTATTGAGCAGTTCATGGTTCTCACAAACGAAGTTGTTGCAAGACACTTTGACCACTTAAAACTTCCATTTGTTTATCGTGTGCATGAAGTTCCTGCACTTGAAAGAGTGAAAAAGTTCAGAGCGTTTGCAGGTTTCCTTGGCTTAAGATTCAATGTATCTGGTGACCAACCAAGTCCAAAAGACTTCCAGACACTTTTGAAATTATCAGAAGGTCAAGATTATTCAACAGCACTTTCAAAGGTTATGCTTCGTAGCATGTCAAAAGCTAGATATGAAGTTGAAAACCTTGGTCACTTTGGTTTGGCACTTAAAGATTATTGCCACTTTACATCGCCAATCAGAAGATATCCTGACTTGATTATTCACAGAATCATTAGTGAGTCTATAACCGGCAAATTAGACGGAAAACGACTAAAATATTATGAGAATTTTGTTGTAGATGCAGCAGAACGTTCAAGCACAACTGAAAAGCAAGCTGAAGAAGCTGAAAGAACAGTTGATGACCAAAAATGCACTGAATACATGCAAGGTAAAATCGGTGAAGTTTTTGAAGGCGTTGTTTCTGGTGCAACTCCAAACGGATTCTTTGTTGAACTTGATAATACTGTCGAAGGCTTCGTTAGTGTTAACAGACTTCCTGAAGGTCACTATGAATATGATGAAAACAGATATACACTGTTTGGTATGGGACAAACTTATAAAATTGGTGACAGAGTAAAAATCAGAGTAGTTGGAACAGATGTTGTTTTGAGACATGTTGACTTTGAACTTGCAGATTTTCACAGAGATGTTGACCCTGAAAAAGAAGAAATGCTCAGCGCAAGAGATTATAGAAAAAATAAAAACGGTGGACATAAAGGCGACCGTGATGACGGCAGACACAATGAGCATAGAGAAAGACACTCTAAAGGAAAATCAAGAAGAAGAAAATTTAGATAATAAAAACAGGCGACCAAGGTCTAGTAAAATAGAAACTAGCCAAATAAAAGAGTTAGATATTAAGTCTAACTCTTTTTATCTGAAACTTTATGCCGTGAAAGGTACTTGACAAGATAAGAAATGAAAACACAATATAAAAAAGGCAGAGAAACAAAATTCAAGAAAACATGATTACTTTTGTTTCACTGCCCTTAATTAGAAAAATAAAACTTCATTTCAGAGACTCTTGTCAAGTACACCATGGAATAAATTGTTTTTGTATGCTATAAGCGAAAGTGTGTTATGCCTTGCCAACACTTTCGCTTTTTGTCTGCTTTAATTTAGTTTATAGGCGTGAGCTTGCCTGTTCGAGCGAAGCGAGAACACTTGTATAAGACAAGCACACGTCTAAGTGCCAAATTTATTAATAATTTTACTCAAAAGTAATTCAAATTGCACAATTATGTGATATAATAAGATATAAATTACAGAGAGGAGTATTAAATGGAAATAAAAGTTATTACAATTTGTGGAAGTATGAAATTTTCAAAGGAAATGATAAAAATAGCAAGTGAATTGGAGAAAGAAAAAGGATGGTGTGTTATTCAATGTGTTTATGATATAAATCCTGATTCAACGACTCAAAAAGAAATAGATAATATCGTAAATGCTCATTGGAAAAAGATTGATATTAGTGATGCAATTTATGTTGTTAATATTGCTGGCTATATTGGTAACTCAACCAACAATGAGATAAAATATGCCATTAAAAAAGGTAAAGAAGTGATTTATCACGAAAAATTATCTTAACAAACAAAAACTCAACGTAATAATCGTTGAGTTTTTCACTAGTTTCAATTTTCTTAGCCCTTGGTCGCCTGTTTTTGTGTTGTTTTTTTATTCAGGTTGTGAAGCATAGATTTCAGCAAAACTTTCGCCGTTAATCGCTCTGTCAACATCATGATAAATATAGTTTTCCATTGTCTTTGAAAGCTTTTGGAATTTGTTTTTTGTTGTCAAATATTGTTTGAAAGACTTGATAAATGGAAGTTGTGCAGGTGTGATGCCTTGAACTTGGTCATTGTAAATTTGTGTGCAAAGATCAAAATCAAACCCTTCCATCATCTTGAGTTTCTTGATGATTTCAGCAGAAGCAACGTCGTTGTTCTTCATGGCTTTTGCGTATCTCAAACCAAACTCAAAGAGAACATAGTTTTCAAGTTCTGCAGTATATTCTTCCATGCGAAGTCTTGCAAGTTTTTCGTCCATTTGTTCAAACTTTTGAGCGTTCTTTGTAGTGTCTCTGCCATTTTTAACAAAGTCATCAAGATCCTTGTCTGAATCAGTGTCCCAAATAACAGGAATAATTGGCAAGTGCAAGTCAACAATACCATTTGCTGGGGTGATGTGGTTTGTGCTGTTGTTTGTCAAATAGAAATGCAAGTCAACAGGTGAACCAGTTACAGAAGCCCAATCAACCTTGTCGTGCAACATAATATCCAACCCAGAACTATTGTCGCTAGTTTTTGACAATCCAAAAGCAAGTTCAGCGACATGTCTTTTGTTTCCATCTAAACTTCCGATTCTACGACCTTTTCTAATTTCATAATCTGGATTTTTCATATTACTCCCTCCTTTATATGACTTTATTATATCACAATATGCCGAAATAATCAATATATTTGAGAATATATGCTTGTGGTTGAATTTTGAATTAAAGCCCCTTGATTAATTTTGAAAATAATGATATAATAACTTTATGAAAATGATAACTGAAAATAGAGAAGCAAAGCATAATTATTTTCTAGAAGATTTCACCGAAGCAGGACTGGTTCTTGTTGGCAGTGAAGTTAAGTCTTTGCGTGCAGGAAAGTGCAATTTGAAAGACAGCTATGTTGTGATTCGTGGTGGTGAAGCATTTTTGCTCAACGCATTCATTTCACAATTTGAAAAGTCAACCATGTTTGCACCAGATGAACGTAGAACAAGAAAACTTCTTTTAAACAAGAGTGAAATTTTGAAGTTTGAAAGAAAAATCAAAGAAAAGGGCCTGACAATCGTCCCAACAAAAATGTACTTTAATGAAGACAAAGTCAAAGTTGAAATTGCTCTTGCAAAAGGCAAGCACTTGTATGACAAGAAAAAAGATTTGATGAAAGCAGACCTTAAAAGATATGCAGAACGTCAAATCAAAAACGATTAGTTATTATTTTCAATAACCTTATGGGGGTGTACTGGTTTCGACAGGGAGCTGGAATTGTTACTTATAAGCGTGTGCGTAGCCCAAACTACGTAAAAAATTGGAAAAAAATAAACGCAAATAATAATTTTGCAGCTGCTGACGCAGCAATCGCAGCTTAATTATAGCCGCACGGCAGTTTAAAATTGCTCACAGGTTTTAAATTGTTGTTAACTTATGTGGGATGAAAATATGTGATGTTGATGCATATGTTTTCAA
Organism: Clostridia bacterium; assembly: GCA_045596905.1. GTDB lineage: Bacteria > Bacillota > Clostridia > Christensenellales > UBA1242 > RGIG1681. The sequence continues at coordinate 8,337 of JAZODG010000036.1, read as the reverse complement.
GATAAAATCAACTAGCAAGAATGTATTTTGTTTGTTTAGAAACCCTTGTGAAACTCAAAAACAAACTGGCACACGAAGAAGGGGTAATTGTTCGCTTTTTGGACGTGGGTTCAATTCCCACCACCTCCACCATCAAAAATCGACAATCTTCGACTTTCGAGGGTTGTCGATTTACTTATTAATTATTCATTTTTCTGCAAAACTAGCATTATTATGCCTAGCATTAGATGAAAAATTTGAAAATTTATTCTATTTTTAATAATAGGGGGATTATGAATGAAATTAATAAATAAGAAATTTACAACTAGTGATAATAGTCTAATCAATTACTATGAAACAGAAAATAAAGGTTCAATTCTTTTAATGATACATGCACAAGGTGCAAATTCTTCAAGTTTTTTTAAACAAGTTCAACAATTATCAAAAAATTTCCATATTATTTTAGTTGATTGTTATGGTCATGGAAAAAGTTCTCATAATATGGAAAAATATAATTTAAAATCTCAAGGTGAAGATTTAATCGAGTTTATCAATACCTTTTCAAATTCTAATGAAAAAGTTAATATTTTAGGTCATTCTTCAGGGGCTTTGATAGCTTCTTATATTGCATCTAAATCAGATAAGGTTGAGAATTTGATACTTGAAGATGGCCCATTCTTTGCAAGTGTTGGAGAAAGAAGATTTAACACCTATAACTATTTGGATTTATCAATGGTTTGTCATTTTTTTATAAATCAAAATGAGATAAAAGATTTTCCATATTATTATTTTATGAACCAATATTGCTGGGATTTTTTCCCTGAAAAATCGAGAGAAGATATTAGAAATAAACTAGGAAAATTCGCTTTAAAATATAGAGAGAAAAATCCAGATAAAACATTGTTTGTTCCGTTTTGGCCAAGAAAGTTTTTAGAAGTTTTCAGGGGATTAAATGAATATGATCCACATTTTGGAGTGTCTTTCTACGATGATTCATTTAATTTTGGTGTTGATTATGAAGAATTGCTCCAAAATATAAATTGTCCAACACTTTTTATGAAAGCAAACACCATAATTGCGGAAGATGGAATCGTTCAAGGTGCTTTAACAGATGAAGATTTGTCAAAAGTTGATAGTTTAATAAAAGATATGGATATAAAATATTTTGATTGTGGACATGGGATTCATAATGAAAAATCGAGAGAATTTGTTTCAACTGTTCGTTCTTTTTTGTCAAAAGAAAAAACAAAAGATGAAGAAATAGAATTAAATTAAGTTTTAAAAAATTGCAAGTGTTCAATTTAGTTATCACGTGCTCCATCAAAATTAAAAGGAAGTCAATATCGACTTCCTTTTTTAGTCTTATATTTACAAATAATAAAATTATGTATATAATAAAATCAGTGATGAGGTAGAAGATTTAGTGGTAATTCTGCACCCCTTTATGGGTCAAAGAGATGTGGGGTAAATTAAACCACGCCCACCATTACCCCCTCAAAAGAATGGTAGAATTTGGTATGAGTGTGATGTTGATTATGCAAGTGTAAATCGTAGAACTTTTAGTAGGCTATATTACTCAAATGATGGTTTAATGTTTTACACAGACCATTTTAAAGATAAACCCTATCAAATTATTTAGGAGAAAGATATGAAAAAGTTAATTTACGATAGAAATATAATAAAAGACTATAAAGATTTTTATGAAAGAATCTATGTTGATTTAGATGGTGCAGGTATGAACGATTGGGAAACATTTGATAGTTTAGGTTATAGTGCTGATAAATTAAATGAATTTTTATGGTATTGTCACCAAGATAATTTTCATATTATCTTTAAGAATTTTGATTTGGATGCAATAAAGAATGCTGAAACAGCCAAAAATTATGAAAATTATAAATGGAAGTTAATTTTTGAAGTTTTTAAAGATATTACAAAAAAATTTCCAAACAACAAAATTGAATTTATTAATGATGAAAAATAGTATATCAAATAAGTGTTCAATTTAGTTATCACGTGCTCACCAAAATTAAAAGGAAGTCAATATCGACTTCCTTTTTAGTCTTATATTTACAAATAATAAAATTATGTATATAATAAAATCAGTGATGAGGTAGAAGATTTAGTGGTAATTCTGCATCCCTTTATGGGGCAAAGAGATGTGGGGTAAATTAAACCACGCCCACCATTACTCCCTCAAAAGAATGGTAGAGTTTGGTATGAATGTGATATTAATTATAAAGGTGGATATAGAAATAATTTAAGATTAATATTTTCAAATGATGGTTTAATCTTTTTAACTGATATGCATTACAAAAGATTTGTTGTAATTGAATAAGGAGAAGATGATGATTAAGTATGAATTTAATAGAAAAGAATTTGAATGGGCAGAAGAATTTTATGACATTATTCAAAAGAAAATGAATTTGCCAGATTGGTTTGGTAAAAACCCACCTGCTTTATGGGATATGCTTTCAGGTTACATTGAAACACCTTGTGAAATAATTTTTGTTGGATTTAATCAAGAAGAAAATGATTATAATAAAAAAGTTTTAGGGGATATATTTGAAAGATTCGAAGATGCTGAAAGAGAATTTCCTGACGAATTTAAAATAATTAAAAGATAGAAACTAAATTTAGTTATCACGTGCTCACCAAAAGCTATGAAACCGAACAATAATAATGGGTTCGGTTTTTATTTTGCGTGATTTTTGGCTTCAAAATTTAATAGAATTTAAAACTAATATTCAAATCCGTTTTTTGGTATTTAGTATTTGCTATAATATAATTGTAAAAAGGAGAAATAAATTATGTTTTTTGTTTTAGCAATAGTCTTTATTGGTTCGTTTTTCGGGGCTTTGATGAATAGATAACATAATCATTCAAATTTTTACGGGGGGTGGTTTTGTTCTTTTCCACCTGTTTGGTATTCATTTTTGTTTACCCCTTCTTTATTTTTTTTATTCTTTTCTTGAGAAAGAGACAGCGCTATTGCTGTTTCTTTTTCGTTGGCTTTGAGTTTGCTGTTAAATTGACATATGTGACAAACTTTTTGTATAATTAAACACAAGGAGATGTTTTATGAAAATTGCACTTATTAATGAAAATTCACAATGTTCAAAAAATGAAATGATATACAATTCCTTAAAAAAGGTTGCTGAAAAATATGGTCATGAAGTTTTAAATTTTGGAACTTATAACGCTGAAGATGAAACACAGCTTACATATGTTGAAGCCGGTCTTTTGACGGCGATTTTGTTAAACACAAAAACAGTTGACTTTGTTGTTACTGGCTGTGGAACAGGTGAAGGGGCAATGCTTGCAGCAAACTCTTTTCCAAACGTTTTGTGTGGGCATATTGTTGACCCTAGTGATGCATATATGTTTATGCAAATTAATGACGGCAACACCGTAAGTTTTCCTTTTGCAAAAGGTTTTGGTTGGGGTGCAGAACTCAATCTTGAATATTGTTTTAATGAACTTTTTGCTCATGAAGCAGGAAATGGATATCCAAAAGAAAGAGTTGTTCCTGAACAACGTAACAAAAAGATATTGGACGAAGTTAAAAAAATCACACATCAAGATATGCTTGAGATTATAAAAAACATTGACCAAGAGTTTTTGATGCATACAATTAGTGGCAAAAACTTCAAATCGCTTTTTGAAGCAAATGCAGATGACTCAAGGTTGTCACTATACATAAAAGGGTTGTTGAAATAGAAAATATTTCTCTCAACAAAATAAAACATAAAAAGGCGTGCAAGTTTTTGTATATGCTTGACAAAAATTTTCAGTGAGAGATAAAATGTATGTGTATTAGATTGGCAGAATAGCACGTGAATTTTATATTCAAAAACATTTTATTTTGTCAAGGGTGATTATATGAAAAATTTTTTTAAAAAGGTTTGGGCTTGGGTATTAAAGAACAAGCTCTGGTCAGCAGTGATAGCTGCAGTGGTTGTTGCGGGAATAGTTTGTGCAATTGTTTTGCCTATAGCTCTCAACAAACATAAACACAACTATACCTACGAAGTTGCAACTGAAGTTTATTTTGCATCTGAAGATGACTCTTCACGAACATATCACAAATCTTGTGAGTGTGGCGAAAAAGGAACGGAAACATTTAAGGTTAACAAAACTGTGGCAACTATCACAAATTTTGTTATGGATGACATGTATTACAATCCATTTGAAGAGTTCTTTGTTCCACCATCTTTTGACACAAACTCTGACGGCACTGTAACTGTTGAATATAAGGTTAAGGGAGCAGAAGATAGCACCTACACATCAACTCAGCCAACAGCGCTAGGAGAATATACCGTGAGAGTGAGAATCGCTGGCACAAAAACATTCACTTCTGTTGTAGATACTAAAGATTTTGTGATAAAAATGAATGTAATGGAGCCTTAATAATTTACAAAGGAAGCCAATTTTGGCTCCCTTTTTGTTTTGCAAAATTTTAGGTTTATGTTAAAATCAAAAGAGATTCAAATAAAGGAGAAAACTAATGGAAATTAGCAAAAATATAAAATACATTGGAGTGAACGATAAAGAAATTGATTTGTTTGAAGGTCAATATATTGTTCCAAATGGAATGGCTTATAATTCTTATGTTATAATTGATGAAAAGGTTGCTGTTTTAGATTCAGTTGACGAAAGATTTGCAGATGCTTGGATAGAAAATATCTGTAAGGTTTTGGGTGACAGACAACCAGACTTTTTGGTTGTTCATCATATGGAGCCTGACCATTCTGGAAGCATCATGCACTTTGCAGAGAAGTTTCCAAATGCAAAAATTGTTTCATCAGCAAAAGCTTTTGTTATGATGAAAAACTTTTTTGGTACTGATTTTGCAGATAGGCAAGTTGTTGTTGCTGAAGGTTCAAAGTTAGAACTTGGCAGCCACACACTTTCGTTTATTGAAGCACCAATGGTTCACTGGCCTGAAGTTGTGTTGTCATATGAAGAATCTGAAAAAGTGTTGTTTTCAGCTGATGCGTTTGGAAAGTTTGGTGCATTAGACATAGACGAAGAGTGGGCTTGTGAAGCACGTAGATATTATATCGGTATTGTTGGGAAATATGGTCTTCCTGTTCAAACACTTTTAAAGAAAGCCGCAGGGTTTGATATTCAAAAAATCTGTCCTTTACATGGACCAATTTTAACAGAAAATCTTGGGTATTATATTGACCTTTATAATACATGGTCAAGTTATGGCGTGGAAAGTGAAGGTGTTGTGATTGCGTATACGTCAGTTTATGGTAACACAAAAAAAGCAGCACTTAAACTTGCCGATATAATTGAAGCAAATGGACAAAAAGTTGTTGTAAATGACCTTGCCAGATGCGATATGGCAGAAGCTGTTGAAGATGCGTTCAGATATGGCAAGATTGTTTTTGCAACGACAACCTATAATGGCGATATTTTCCCATTTATGAAAGAGTTTATTAATCATTTGGTTGAAAGAAACTTCCAAAATAAAACAGTAGGCTTTATTGAAAATGGAAGTTGGGCGCCAACAGCCACAAGAGTGATGAAAACAATGCTTGAAAAGTGCAAAGACTTAAAATATACCGAAGCCACAGTAAAAATCATGTCTGCATTAAACGCAGAAAGCGAAGCAAGTTTGAAAGCTATGGCAAAAGAGATTTGTAAATAAAAACAGGGGTTGGATGATTCCAACCCTTTTTTGTTGTCAGCTGCACAATGGCTTTGTTATAATAAAGGTAGGAGAAGTGTTTTTATGTTTAAAATCGTTTACAAATTTCCAACAAACACAGAGTTTAATGACTTATTTGCTTCAGTTGGATGGGGTAATAGAGATGATGATAAAATAAACAGCCATAGAGAAAAGTCTAATTTTTCGGTATGTGTTTATGATAAAGAACAAATTGTTGGTATGGCAAGAATCGTGGGTGACGGAGCTTATTATACAGTTTATGATGTGGTTACAAGAAAAGAATATCAAGGTAAAGGTATCGGAAGGATTTTAATGGATGAAATCATTAAATGGTATAAAACCATAGAAGATGACGATTCTTATTTATACTTAGGGGCGTCATTTGGTAAAGAAGGGTTTTACGAAAAATTTGGTTTCAAAAGTCGTCCATATGGACATATTGGAGCTGGAATGAAATATGATATTGAAAAATAAAACAATGTGTAAGTAGTGTAGTAGTTTTTAAAAATTAGGTCTTGAAAATCAATTAATATTGAGCTATAATATTTGTGCAAAAAATTTTTAAGGAAGGTTCAATATGGTTGGTGTTATAAAAAGTGCAAAGAGAGTAAAGAAGGCAAAGTCTATTAGCAAAGATTATGACTATGCAATGCTTCCAGCAGGATTCTTGTTCTGGGGAGAATGTGAAGTTGATGTTAAAGAAGATGGATTAGAATATTCATATATTCATAGAGATTGCTTTTTGGGTAACTCAGATGAGCAATCAAAAGAAGCTGTTTCAGGAAAAGGTTTTGTTTTGAAAAAGTTAACAGGTGAAAACTCAGGTTGTTTAAAATTCCCTGTTTCTGATGGTGCTGAATTTTTTGTTGCAATTCCACTTGAAGGTGGAGCAATTGCAGACTACAAAATTTTGCCAGAACCTTTCACATTAGATGGCAAAATTGCAAGAGAATATAAACTTGCAACTTTAAAAGAAAAGGTTGAACAACTCAACAAACAAGCCAGATTAGAAGCAAAAGAACAAGCAATAATCACAAGAGAAGCTTAAGAGAAATAGAAAAACCCTAGAAATAGGGTTTTTTCTTTGCAATCAATTAACTTGATTTTCAGTTTATTTATGTAGTATTATGTTATTATCAATATTTTGAGCATTTCAAAATCTAGTTATAGGTGTTTTATGAAAATTTTATGTTTAGTTGATAAATATTATCCAGATGCAAGTGCAAACACTGTTTGCTGCGAAAATATTATGGAATATTTCAAAACTCAAGGCCATCAAGTGGATTTTTTTGCAATAAAAAACGATGAAACGGATGCAGACTTTTCGGTACACAATGGTAGTAATGTAATAAAAGAAGGAACATACATTACAAAAATGATGCAAAAGTATGGAGAAAAATACAACGCAAAGATTTGGATGGATTTCCCTTGGTTTTTTAGAAAGTTTCATGGATTTGTTAGAAAACTTCAAATTTTATTCAAGAGAAATACCACACAGTTCATAAGTATGGACTTATTAAGTCCAAAGAAGATTTATAAAAAGATATTAAAAATAAATGATCATTATGATTGTTTATTTACTTTTTCTATGCCTTTTGCATTGAATGTTATAGGTGAAAAATTAATGAAATACGGTCTTGCCGATAGATGGTATCCGGTTTTCCTTGATTCGTTTGTTTATAATGACTGCTTGTTTAAAAATAAAATTGATTATAGAAAGAAGGTGGCACAACGCATCTTAAAAAATGCAGATCATATTTTTATGGTGGAAGGAATCAAGAGATGGAATTTAAAACACGATTATAATCCATATTATCATGACAAAACCACTGAAATTTTAATTCCAACATTAAAAAAAGTTGAGATGCCAAAAAGTATAAAAGATAATAACAAAACAGTGTTAGTTTATACTGGTGGTTTTTATAGAGATATTAGAAATCCAGAAAAAATGTTTGATATAATTTCTAAAATTCAGAAAGATTGTGAATTTAAAGTGTATAGTCGTGGTTGCGAAGATATTGTTGAAAGAAAAAAAGAACTTTTTCAGAAAGAGTCTTTACTTATAGGTGGTTACATTTCCCATGAACAATGTTTACAGGAAATTGCCAATGCAGACTTCTTGGTGAATTTGGGTAATACAATGAAACATCAAATGCCAAGCAAAATTCTTGAGTATGTTGGCATGGGTAAGCCTATTATAAACTTTTATTTTATTAAAGAAGATATGTGTTTGCCGATTTTAGAAAAGTATGCTTTAGTAATAAATATTAATTTAAACGATTATTCACAAGACGATATTGATAAATTAATTGAATTTATTAAAAGAAATAAAGGGAAAGCATTATCTTATGAAGAAGCAACACAAGATTTGATAGACTATCGTGTAGAGAATATTGCAAAGGTTATTTATAAGGAAACTTGCCATGAGTAATGTTGTTTCCAGAAAAGTAAATAGTGCAAAAGGGGTTCTTAGCTCAATTGTTTTTAATGGTATAAAAATTTTATTGCAATTTTTATTTCGTTCAATATTTATTTATTATTTAAGTGTTGAATATTTGGGTGTTAACTCTGCGGTAGCGGGATTATTAAATTTATTGTCTGTTACAGAACTTGGAATAGGTAGCGCTATTATTTACAATTTATATAAACCTGTTGCAGAAAATGATATAAGAAAAGTAAGT
>JAZODG010000035.1:0-8247 GCA_045596905.1 Clostridia bacterium | reverse complement strand
AAAAGAAAAATCCATCAATGTGAAAAATGATACTTTGGCTTATGAAGTTAGAGCTTCAAGATGTCAATTTAAAAATGATGGAATTTCACCTTGTTTAACTGCAAAAATGGGAACGGGTGGAAATAATGTTCCTATTGTTATTGAGCAACAAAGAAGATTAACAGAAAGAGAATGTTTAAGAATTATGGGTTATCCAGAAACATATAAAATAAATAAAGGTGCTCAAACTTATAAGCAAATTGGTAATAGTGTTGTTGTTCCAATAATAACATTACTTGCTAATGAAATTGTTAGAATATTAAAAAAGGAAGATTAGCTTTAATCTTCCTTTTTTGGTTTTAATACAATTGTATAATCTCCATGGCTTCTACCAGAACCTGTTGTTACTGTGAAAGGTATATAAGTTAATTTCTCTAATTTTCCATGAGAAAATAAATACCACGCAGAATAAGGTTCATCATATATTGGATAACCATTAAATATTTTTTGTTGCAATTCTAAAGAATTATTAATCATTTCTGTGATTTTATTATTACAGAAAGTTTTTATGTGTTGGCAAATTTCTTTATTTGAAATTAAATCATTTGTGTCGTTTATACAATCAAAATAATTTTTCATATTTTCAAGTGTTGTGTTCCAACCAACAACAAGTTCTTTATTTTTTATTAGTTCGTTATCTTTCATACAAAATAAACTTGCACCAGCACCTAGCTCATAATTTCCAAACAAAGAGTTAAAACTGTTTGGACCTATTTTTAATATTTGATATTTATCAGAATCTGACATTTTTATAGAGATTCCAGATTTTTCAATGAGTGTATAGTTAAGACCTTGAATATTTCCTTCATTAAGGTAATAATCGTTTTCTTGTAAAATAGTTGTTATTTTTTCATCTTCACAATAAATAGCATAACAATCTGAACGAGTTTTTGTAACTTTGCCACTTAAGCTTGAAAATTGGTTGGTTGTTACTCTAACCATATACACATTGTCTAAAGTATAGTTAATATCGTTTGTAAAAATAGAGAAATTTATATTTTGTCTATCTTTATTAAATGCCTTAACAAACTCTATTTCTTGAATATCTCCTTCAAAAGTTCCTCTATTAGTTGTCATTGTTATTTCTTCTCCTAGTAATTATCTTGATAACATCTTTTACCATAGAAGACCATTTGACTTGCATAATATGTCTACGATTTTCAGTTTTTGGATTACGATTTATACATCTATTCCAGACCTGATATGTTAAACTTGAAAAATGTATTCCTTTTCGATGCTGATTTTCATTGATAAGAAAATCTATAATTTCATCTTTCGTAGCCCAAATGCCATCATTGATTGTTCCATGATAAGCTATATCGACAGATGGATTATTATCAACAACCCCTTTGAATATAAATCTTTTTAGCAAGACTTTTAAAAGATTCTTATTAGAATTAATCTCCATATTAAGTTTATCTATTTTTGATGAGTTTTGTGAATAATACTGGCTTGCTTTTAATCTGTGACTTCCAGAGCCATCAGTTGTGCCATCTCCATAATTAAAAAGTTTTACAGTGTTTATTGATTCGTCACTAACATTGTTTTGTTTTAAAAAGTTACAAAAACCATTCAAAGATTCTTGATGTATGCTATTGCCAGACCCCATTTTAAGACTGATATTTTTTCTTCTATTATTAACTTCAACATAACAATCGGGTTTTAATTGACCACCAATTTTTCCAGCAGTCACGACATGTTCTAAAGAAACATTTTCAAAAACAGAAAAAATGAATTTTTGCATGTTTGTATTAAGTTCTGATATTTTTTTATTATTTAAATAGTCTACCAGTTGAGTTTCATTTATAAAACCATTTATATTACTACTCATAATTTTTACCCCCCCCCTTTTTTATTGCCTAGCCTTTTTAATAAACGATGCAGATGGCTGTTGAATAATCTTTGGCATGTGAGATTGAAATTTTGATTTCGCTCATACCAAGTTTTGCCAGTTCGTTTTTCACGTATTCATTTTTTTCAATATATGGGCGACCTTCAGGGGTTGCCTTTATGTTTATTTGCTGAAAATTTAATGCACGGTTTGAAAGAGCCTTTACGGTGGCTTCTTTCACGCACCAAAAAGAACACAGGATTTCGTGTTTGTTTATGTGTTTTTCAGCATATTCAATTTCTGATGGGGTGAAGGCTTTTTCAATCACTCTTTGAGAAACTGTTTTAAATCTTTCGTTTTGTTCAATATCAATTCCAACTTCCATGATTATAGTTTAGTATATTTTTTTCGTTTTGCCAAGCGATATAAAAAACATTTTTAAGGGGTGTTTTGTGTCGAAAAACCATTTAATTTGTTGTTTTATGGCTTGTTTTGACTTGTTTATTGAGTGTGAAATGCAGTTGTGATATAATGTGGTTAAACAAAAGAGAAATAGACTAAAACACAGAAGATTATTCACAAAAGAAGGCAAAATTTTGTTTAATACGAATGAAAAGGACGGTCTTTTGGACCGTTTTATTTTTTGTTTTTAAATATTTTTTAAATATTTATTTAATGCCACAAAAATAGTTTTAAAAATATCTCAAAATGTGTTATATTGTTTGTGAGGTATTTTAAATGTTTCGTTTAATTAAAAAAGAAGATTATGAGGTGCTAGCAAACTCAAACTTTGCAAAAAACGCCATGTTCTATAAGGACATGTTGGCGTTTTATAATGCTTTTGATGAAATGTGTGAGCACAAAGAATATTTGCCAAACTTTTGTTTCTTGCATACAAAAGAGCTTTGTCTTGAAGGCATGTGTCTGCTCATGAGAATGTATGCAACTGAATTTAAGTTTGAAACCATCAAGCTTTCACTTGAATATTTGAAGATTTTATATTACGCAATTGCAAGCTATTCAGAAGATGGTGAAACCGTTGATAAAGAAAAGATAACAAAAGAATTTTATGATTATCAAAAGGCAAGCATTGACTATTGCAATCAACACAAAGATGAAGTGTTAACCGATGAAACAGCATATGCAAAAAAGAAAAAACAGCATGACGAAATGATAAAGGTTTACACAAAAAAACATATTGTTGGGAACCTTTTCAATGCTCTACATATCATTATGTTTGTTATGTCGTTTGTTAGCCTTGCATTTCCTGCAATGTGTGCAATTTATGGCGACTTCAGTAAGGGCTTTTTGTGGGGCGTGTCTATCGGATTGCTAGTTGTTGGTTTGAGTGTGTCATATTTGTTTAGGTTCTTAAGCAAAAAGAAATATAGCGAAGAAAACGACTTGTCTTATGAAGCACAAGTTTTCAAAAAAGGCATGGACGCTGACTATGAATCGCTCAGGTCAGTTAAAGACCAATACAATAGAATTTTGTGTGAAAAGTATGAATATTCAATGTATTTTATTGAGTTATTCTCACACTATGGTCAAAACCTTGATGTGAAAGACGTATTATTAAAATCAAGAGCTTATAAACTTTTGACTTATAACGTTGTTCATGACGTTAAAAATTTGTTTATTTCTCAACAAGAAGAGATTGATGAAATTGTTGCTGATATTGATGCTGTTTCTCCAGGTGGGGCTTATCAAAAAGAGTTCGCTGATGTTTATGAACGAATCAAAAAACAAGATTGGCTTTATTACAACGCTCAAGTGAGATTACATTTTATTAAAAAATTTGCAGATATTTCAGAGAAAAATCACTTCTGGAAGTTTGTTTTTAATGATGAAGAAATTGACCCATTTGGTGTTGATGTTAGAGCACTTTCAAGAGAAAATATTGCATACTTAAAGGCAACTGACAGAAGGTTTGTAACATCAAAGCTTATTGAATTTATGCAAACATCTTATGCAAAGAACTTGAAAGATTTGGAGTTTGGTGGAACTTATAATGCAGAAAGTTTAAAGAACTTGAAGTCAAACTATTTAAGAAATTTCTATAACTATGATGATCTTAAAGAAAAAAGTGGTGGTTCGTTTATCCTTTCGGCTGAAGATATTGCAGAAGCTGAGAGAATCCCAACTTATATCAGTATGAAGTTAAGGCTCATTGAAAATGCTGTTGGTCTTGGAAATAGCGATGCAAGAGTCATTAGACAAATGGCTGAGTCAATGTTTGGTGGAGAGATTGATGACGAAAATGCACCATCTGAAAAGTTCAGTGTAGTTGATATTGAATATCCAAAAACCGATTGTGATTCATATGAAGATATGGGTGACAAGATTGTTTATAATATTAATGGCAAGAAGGTTGTTGGCTATAAAGTTTAGTTTTAAAGACGGGGTATGACTCCGTCTTTAATTTTTTTATTGATTTTTTTTCGTGTTAATAATATAATAATCGTTGTAGGAGAATATATGTTTAACTTTGAAGAACTTAAGTCGCTGAGTGAAATGCAGAGCTTGACTGTGCACTGTCTTTGACTCTGACAGACTAAAAAAACGACTTGCAGAAATTGAACAGCTGGAACAAAATCCGGATATATTTTCGGACTTTGCTAAAATCAAACAGCTTGGAACTGAAAAGAAAACACTTAGCAGTGTTATTTTTAAAATTGACTTAACAACAAGACAAATTAAAGATTTGAAAGACCTTTATTCTTTGCTTTCAGCAGAAAATGCTGGCGAAGGTGAATGGGCAGACTTTGACACTGAGTTCAAGGTTGCTAAAAAGTCGGTTGAAAGTCTTTATGAAGAAACACTTTATTCAGAAGAACATGACAATTGTTCTGCAGTTGTGGTGCTGCATGCCGGTGCTGGTGGCGAAGAAGCCCAAGACTGGACAGACATGTTGCTTCGAATGTATACGGGTTTTGCTGACAAGAATGGATTATCACTTAAGATTGTTGACTATTTGTATGGTGACGGAGCAGGATACAAGAGTGTTACATTTATTGTTGAAGGTGAACACGCATACGGAAACTTTAAGTGTGAAAGGGGTGTTCACAGACTTGTGAGAATATCGCCATTTGATGCAAACAAACGCAGACACACTTCGTTTTCAAGTGTTGAAGTGTCACCTATTATTGAAGACACTGCAACCATTGAAGTTCGACCAGATGAAATCAAGGTTGACACATATAGAGCAGGTGGTGCAGGTGGACAGCATATAAATAAAACCGAATCTGCAGTCAGAATCACACATATTCCAACAGGAATCATTGTGGCTTGCCAAAACGAAAGAAGTCAAACACAAAACAGAGAAACTGCAATGAAAATGCTTTATGCAAAACTTGCTGAACAAGCAGAAAAGAAAAAAGAAGAAGAAAAACTCAAACAACTTGGTCTTCAAAGAAAGATTGAGTGGGGCAGTCAAATCAGGTCTTACGTGCTTTGTCCGTACACAATGGTCAAAGACCATAGAACAGATTATGAAGAAGGCGATGCAGACAGTGTTCTTGACGGAAACATTAAACAATTTATCATTGAAAAATTGAAGTATGATAAAGGTACAAACGGAGAAAAGTAATATGAAGGTTTACAGATTCAAATGTGAAGATTGTGGTTCGAAAAAATATGAAAAATTAGACGAAAACACATATAAATGTTCGTATTGTGGCAGAGTTGAAGAAGTTTATAGAACAGAATCAGAAGAAAACAAGAAGAAAGAAGATGAAATGTTTAAGCTTCAAAAAGAATATGTTGAAACAGTGACACAGTCAGAAAAGACAATCAGAAACATAGGAATGCTTATGATTATTGCTGTGTTTGGTGGGATTCTTGGTCTTCACAAGTTCATGGAAGGCAAAATCAAAATGGGGGTCTTGTATATTTTTACATGGGGACTTTTTGGAGTTGGTCTTATGATTGATATCTTCCATTATGTTTTTGAGATGATTAAAATTTGTAAACACCATAATGATAAAATGGATAACATTATTGAAAAGGAGGAGCAGCTGAAAAATGAATAAAAAAGACACTTTGATTTTAGGCATAGAATCAAGCTGTGATGAAACATCAATCGCTGTTGTAAAAAACGGCAGAGAAGTGCTGTCAATGGTCACAAATACACAAATTGATATTCACAAGCTCTATGGTGGTGTTGTTCCTGAAATTGCTTCAAGAAACCATGTCATGAACATTGACACGGTTTACAAAGAAGCCCTTGCTCAAGCAAATGTTACAATTGATGATATTGATGCAATTGCTGTTACTTATGGTGCAGGACTGCTTGGTTCGCTTATTGTTGGTGTGAACTTTGCAAAGGGTCTTGCTTACGCAACAGGAAAACCCCTTGTGGCTGTCAATCACATTGAAGGTCATATTGCGGCAAACTATATCGCTCACCAAGATTTGAAACCACCATTTGCGTGTTTGATTGTGTCTGGTGGACATACAGCACTTGTTGAGATGAAAACATACACCGATAGAAAATTGATTGGAACAACAACCGACGATGCTATAGGTGAAGCATTTGACAAGGTTGCAAGAGAGTGTGGGCTTGAGTATCCCGGTGGCCCAAATGTGCAAAAACAAGCAGCACTTGGCAAGCCTGAAATCAGATTTACAAACATGTTAAAGGAAAAGATTAATGACTTTAATTTTTCATATTCTGGTTTAAAAACAGCTGTAATCAATTATATCCACAACGAAAAACAAAGGGGCAATGAAATTGATATTCCAAAAATTTGTGCGTCTTTCCAAGATGAAGCCGTTGAACAAATTGTCAGAAAATCAGTTTTTGCACTTGAAAAGTTTGGATATGACAAAATCGTTCTTGCCGGAGGTGTTTCTGCCAACGCAAGACTTCGTGAAATGATGGACGCCGAAGCGTCAAAGATTGGTGCAAAGGTGTTCTATCCACCAATCAAACTTTGCACAGACAACGCAGCGATGATTGCGTCTGCTGGGTATTATAACTATATTGAAAACAAGAGTATTGCTGACCCAAAAACATTGGTTCCAACAAGCAATATTGCATTATAAAAAGGAGACTATATTATGAGAAAAATTTTAATCGTTGGAGCAGGCCCTGCTGGAATATTCACAGCTCTTGAACTTCTTAAACTTGGTTCAAAAGACGAAATCACAATCTTAGAACAAGGCAGACTTATTGAAAACAGAGTTTGTCCAAAGTCAAAAACAAAAGAGTGTATTCACTGCAAGCCTTATTGCAACATTACTTCTGGGTTCAGTGGTGCAGGTGCGTTTTCAGACGGCAAACTCTCACTTAATCGTGAAGTTGGTGGCGATTTTCCATCACTTGTTGGCGAAGAACTTGCACAAGAAATTATTGATTATACAGACAAAATTTATTTAGAGTTTGGTGCAGACACTCATGTTGAAGGCGCTGAACAAACTGAAGAAATTAGAGAAATCAGAAAGAGCGCAACAATCGCAGGTCTCAAGCTTGTTGATTGTCCAATCAGACACCTTGGAACAGAAAAAGCTCATCAACTTTATTATGATATTGAAAAATATTTGCTTCAAAATGATGTTAAGATTTTAGCAAACACAAACTGCTCAGATATCGTTATTGAAGATGGCGTTTGCAAGGGTGCTATTGTTAATGGCGAAATGATTGCAGCCGACGTTGTTGTCGTTGCAACTGGAAGAAAAGGTGCAGACTGGCTTGATGATATGTGCAGACTTCATGGAATTGGCAGAGAAGCTGGTGTTGTTGACATTGGTGTTCGTATTGAAGTTAGAAATGAAGTTATGGAAAAGGTGAATAGAGCACTTTATGAATCAAAACTTATTGGTTATCCAAAGCCATTTGGAAACAAAGTTAGAACATTCTGTCAAAACCCAGGTGGTTTTGTTGCTCAAGAAAACTATGATAATGACCTTGCAGTTGTTAATGGTCATAGTTACAAAGAAATGAAGTCAGACAACACCAACCTTGCAATACTTTGTTCACACCACTTTACTTATCCATTTGATGATCCTATCACATACGCACAAAAAGTTGGCGAACTTGTTAACATGCTTGGCAGTGGAAAGATTTTGGTTCAAAGACTTGGCGATATCAAGGCAGGCAAGAGAACATGGCAAAAAGAACTTGCTCAAACAAACTTGAAACCAACTCTTATGGACGCAGTTGCTGGTGATATCACTGCTGCGATTCCTTATAGAACACTCACAAACATTTTGAATTTTATTGAGCAAATGGACAAGGTTGTTCCTGGATTTGCAAGCGACGAAACACTTTTGTATGCTCCAGAAATCAAGTTCTATAGCAATCGTATTAAAATGGATAGTAATCTTAATACTAATATATCTAATTTATATTGTCTTGGCGACGCTAGTGGTTGGAC
>JAZODG010000034.1:0-7964 GCA_045596905.1 Clostridia bacterium | reverse complement strand
AACAACAAAAAGGAACCCATATATCTATGTGTTTAAAAATCCATTATTGTTATTATTATTAATTCTAATCATAGTTCTCTTAACCTCGAATATATTGTAGCATAAACATAACTATTTGTCAATACTTAGAGCATAATTTTTATCTGTATCTGCTTGTCTACGCTTTTGATAAAAATGGCTTCATCTTCCTTGTTTCCAACGATTGAGTTGTAGTGAACAGGAATAACGATTTTTGGTTTTACGGTGTTTGCTAGCTGGGCAGCTTCAGTTGCTGTCATGGTGTATGTTCCACCGATTGGCACAAACAAATAGTCGCATGAAAGGGTGCTTAGTTCAGGGATATTATCGGTGTCACCAAGAACTGCAAATGTTTTGCCGTTATAAATGATTTTATATCCAACCCAGCCAAATTCTTTTTTATGAAAAGCCTTATTTATATTATATGAAGGCAACACTTCAACTTCAATGTCTGAAAGGAATATATTATCATATGGTGAAACATAAACAATTTTGTTGTTATATTTGTTTTCTAAAGTTTCTTTTGCGTCTGGTGTGGCAATAAACACGGTTTTATCTGAAACAACCTTATCAATATCATCTAGGCTCAAATGGTCATAGTGGGTATGGGTGATAAAGATATATTTTGCATTATTTTTTGCCTTGTCTATTTGAAAAGGATCAAAATATATATCGTCAATTTGTATTGAACTATGTGAGTTTATATTAATTTTCATGAGACAACTCCATTTGTTTGTTTTCGATTAGTTCCTTTAACAACAAAAGTTCTTCTTTTTGTGTTGAAGCGCCAGCTGTTAACCCAACTTTTGTGTTTTTTGTAAATTTGTAGCCAATATTCTCAAGTTCTTCAAACCAGGTTGAAATATCTTCAATAAAAATAGCAGGTTTGTATTGTTTTAAATTATTGAATAGCTCAAGGGAATTGCTTGAGTTTTTTCCACCAACAACAATCATAAGGTCAGATTCTTTTGCAAGTTCAACTGAAAACTTATTAATGCTTTTTTGAGCGTTGCAAATTGACTTGTTTATTACAAGCTCTGCATTTTTATCTTTGCAGATTTGTGAGATTTCTTCAATAAACTTATCTGCTTTTGATTCATTAAAAGTTGTTTGGCATACCAAATAAAACTTTGTGCTTTGAGACTCAGAAACTTTTGATATGTCATCATGGTCTTCAATCAAGATAGGTGGGGTATTGCACCAGCCAATGGTTCCAGCCATTTCAGGGTGTGCTTTGCCTGAAGATTTGCCATATTTTCCAATAATGATAATGGTGTGGCCTGACAAACTATGTTTATTTACGTCTTTATGAATATTTTCAACATTAACGCAAGTGCAGTCAACAAATGGAACTAAATGAGTTTTTAAATACTCATATGTTTCTGGTGGTTCGCCGTGTGCTCTGATAACAACAAAATCGTCTGATGAAACACTGTCAAGGGTGTCAATAATTTCAACGCCAAGCCCTGACAAAAATTTATTCACATTTGGGTTGTGAACAATTTCTTTAAATATACAAACTTTCTTATGTGATTTTGTGGCGTCAACTGTTTTGGATATTGCATTTTTGCAACCAGCACACAGCCCACACACTTTTGATATCTTTACATTTTCCATATATTTTTTCCTTAAACTATAATATCATTTCCTGAAAGTTAATACAAATAAATTATTAAGTGTTTGATTAAATTGCCAAACGAAAAAAAACTAGTTATAATAAAAATAGATAATGGAGGGAGTATGGCTAGTTTAGAATCATTAATAAAGAAAGAATATGGCGAAGAGTTTGAATCTAAGTTTTTAAAATGCAAAAATATCATTCTTTCTTTATATAAAGCTGACAAAGAAACTCTTTTGATGGCAGATGCTATGATTGAGATTGTTTTGGGGCTTAAACTTGATATTGATAGTTTAAGTGCAGCTTATGCATATCCATTTGTACTCAACCAGCAAGACCTCTTAGACGGCATCGGAGAGTTTTCTGAAGTTGTTAAAATCTTAAAGAGTCTTTTGTCGGTTGAAGAATATTCAAATAAATACACAGACCCTGCAGGGCTTAAGGAAATGTTGCTTGCAATCACAAAAGATATCAGGGTTGTTATTATTAAGTCTGCGCACATGCTTGTTTTGGCAAGAGTAAATGTGAAAAAAACTAACGATAAAGACGCTCAAGAACTATATAAAGCGATAGATGATATTTATGCACCATTTGCAGCGCGTCTTGGTCTTTCTGAAATCAAATCAGAACTTCAAGATTTGTCGTTTGAATT
Organism: Clostridia bacterium; assembly: GCA_045596905.1. GTDB lineage: Bacteria > Bacillota > Clostridia > Christensenellales > UBA1242 > RGIG1681. The sequence goes on along the minus strand of JAZODG010000034.1, from coordinate 5,676 downwards.
TCATAAACCAGATGAATATATGAGACTTAAGTTTGATGTTGCTCATGAATCCCGTGCAAATACGCACATGATTAACAAAATGGTTTCTAGCATCAAGGCACTTTTGGTGAAAAATAATATTGAATGCACTTGTTATGGAAGAATCAAACATATTTCAAGCATCTACAACAAACTTCAAAACAAGGCTCAAACACTCAAAAATATATACGATATTGCAGCCACAAGAATCTTGGTTAATAGCGTTAGTGAGTGTTATGCCGTTCTTGGAATCGTCCATGCATACTTTACGCCAGTTGACGGCAGGTTTAAAGACTATATCGCAAACCCAAAACCAAATGGCTACAAGAGTTTGCACACAACAGTTTATTATCATGATGAATTTTTTGAAGTTCAAATTAGAACTTATGATATGCATGAATATGCTGAGTATGGTGTTGCAGCACACTTTTTGTATAAAGAAAAGAAAAATAAACTCAACAGCGTTGATAACAAACTTTTGTGGATTCGCAAAATGCTTGAAAATAAAGACAACGTTACTTCAAATGACATCTTAGAAGAACTCAAGACTGACGTTTATCTTGGTGAAATTTTTGTTCAGACCCCAAAAGGTAAGGTTATCAAACTTGTTGAAAATTCAACGCCAATTGACTTTGCTTATGCGATTCACACTGAAATTGGAAATCGTTGCGTTGGTGCAAGAGTAAATGGTGGCATGGTTCCGCTCACGTCAACTCTTTCAAACGGTGATGTTGTTGAAATTTTGACATCTCAAAACTCAAAAGGGCCTTCAAGAGATTGGCTAAAAAAAGTTAAAATGTCGTCAACAAAAGACGCTATTAACTATTTCTTTAAAAAGCAAATGAAGGTTGAAAATATCAAGCTTGGAAAATCTATGATTGAACAAGCAGCCAAGGCCTTTGATGTTCCACTTTCAAGACTGATGGTTGATGAATATGTTGAACCTATTTTAAAAAAGCAAGCATTTGTTTCGGTTGACGAACTTTATGCAGCTGTTGGATATGGCTCAATGACGGCTGAAAAAGTTGTTCGCAGACTTCTTGGTATAAAGGAAAGAGAAGAACAGAAAAAACGCACTTTGTTTGATGAAATTGAAAAAAATCAGATAAAAATCGACAATAAATCAGAAATAATTGGTGCGGCAGGTGCTTTAACCAAATATTGCAAGTGCTGCAATCCTATTCCTGGTGACAATATTGTTGGATATGTTTCAAGGGGAAGGGGTATTATTATTCATAAAACCGATTGTGAAAATATTCCAAAATTAACTGAGTCAAGGTTTATAAAAGTTGACTGGAACACAGATAAAATTAAAGACGAAACATTCATGGCAAGTGTTGACGTTGTGGCAAAAAACAAAAACAATGTTTACATTGAAATTGCAAATGCTTTAAGTGAACTTAATGTTAAGGTTATGTCACTTAACACAAGTCAAAACAAAAGAGAAGAGTTGCTTCTCAGAATAGGTTTGTTAGTTAAAGATAGAAACCAACTTCAACAAGTTAAAAATAAACTTTCATCTCTAAGTTTAGTTTATGAGGTTTTATAATGGAAATAAACCAAATAAAAACTGAAAAAGACTACTTAGATTATATTGAAACAATAAAGTCTGTTTCAAAAAATGAGAGTGTTAATGACTTAAAGAGACATAAGGCAATTTTAAACACCAATCAAGACGTTATTGGTGTGGCGATGGCTAATATTCGAAAACTTGCAAAACTAATATACAAGGCAGGGTATAAGTCATTTTTAGATTTGTCACTAAATAAATCGAAAGAAAAACAAACTTATGAAGAAACGCTTATTGAAGGTCTTGTTATTGCTCACATTGAGAACGTGAAAGAGCAGTTTGAATATTTAGACAGATGGGTTTTTAAGATTGATAACTGGTCAACCTGTGATTCTGTTACATCATCATTCAAAAAACTCAAAATGAGCGAAGAATATTTTGATTGGTTTTATGAAAAATGTTTTTCAAAGTATGAGTTTGTTTCAAGATTTGGAATCACTGTTTTAATGAATAATTATTTAGATAAAAAATATTTGAATAAATTATTTTATGTTTGTGATGAAGTGCAAAACAATGATTATTATGTAAAAATGGCAAAAGCATGGATGCTCAGTTTCTGTTTTATAAAATATAGAAATGAAACATTAAAATATTTTAAAAACAACAAACTAGACAAATTTACGCACAACAAAGCAATCTCAAAATGCAGAGAAAGTTTTCAAGTTTCTGCTGAAGACAAAGAAATGCTTAAAGGCTTAAGAATAAAATAAAAACACAGGATATCCTGTGTTTTTATTATTTTTTACATATTTTATTGCAATTAAAATATATTTTTTGCGTTTTTTAAAACTCTTTTATATTGTCTCTTTTAAATAGCTCAGCTATAGCTTCTTTCTTTGTGATTCTATGATTGATAACATCATTAACCACTTGTGTGATTGGAAGTTCAACGTCAACAGATTCTGCCATTGTGAGCATAGCTGAAGAAGTATCAACGCCTTCTGCAAGTTTTTCAAAAGGTTTATCTTGGGCAAATGTTTCACCCCATTTTCTGTTGTGTGAATATTCTGAAAACAATGTCGCTTCATAGTCACCCAAATGGCACAAGCCATAAGCCGACATTTCATTTCCGTGGCATGCTTTTATCAGTCTTGAAACTTCACGGGTTCCACGTGCCATGAGACCGCCTTTCAAAGTTGAATATCCCATACCGTCCAAAAGACCAGCGGCAATACCCATAACGTTCTTTGCTGCAGCACCAATTTCCGTTCCAACAATGTCTTCGCCTTGATAAAAGCGAATAAGTTCACTTCTAAGTGATACAACCAAGTCTTTTGAAAGTTCTATGTTATATGAGTCAATAATCATAACGCTTGGAACTCCTGCCACAAAAGCTTGAATATGTCCAGGACCAACCCAAACAGCAATATTGTTTTTGTCGATATTGTTGTCTATCAATATTGTTGAAAGGCGTTTTCCGGTGTTTTTTTCAATACCTTTCATGCAAAGGATAAATTTTTTGTTTTCATGACCATCAATTTTCTTGATTTGCTCCATTAAACCTCTAAGTCCTTGTGCACTAATTGAAATGATAATATAGTCGCTTGCTTTAACGGCGTGTTCAAGGTCAGTTGAGAGTTCAATTGATTCAGGCAATGTAACATAATCATTTGTTCTGTCTAATTTTAACTTCGCAATTTGTTCGCTTGAAGGTCTGCCCCACAAGATAACGTCATTTTTTTGCTTATCTAAATACCAAGCAATAAAGGTTCCCCATCTGCCTGGTCCCAATACTGAAAATTTCATTTTAATCTCCTTACCTAACTATGATAACACAAAACAATAATTTTTCAAAATTATATAAATAAAAAATTAATGTAAATTATTACATTTAAACAAAATATATGATTGTAAAGTTAATGAAAATTTGATATTATAATCATATGAATAAGATTACTGACAAACAAAACAAGGTTTTTGAAGAGATATTGGCTGATTATGAAGAACTTAATCAGTTTATTTCTTCCATTGAAATTATGTCAGATGTTAAACTTTATAATCATTATTTAAAAAAGTTTAAGCAACTTGAAAGTGTTGCTTTGCCACTTAAAAAAATTGAAGTATTAAAGCAAGACATTGAAGCTTGCAAAGAAATGTTAAATGACGCTGAAGTCGAAGATAAGGTTGCTTTGGAATCTCAAATACAAGAAATTGAACAACAAATTGAATCTTTGTATGCTGATGCCAAAAACGGTCTTGCAAAAAACAAACTTTTCGAACAGCAAAACATTTCTGTTGAAATTAACTCAAAAGAAGATGCTGAGTTTGTAACATACCTTAAAGATTTATTAAAAACATTTTTTGAAAAAAATAATGCAAAATTTGAAATAAAAAAAGAAGATGCTTCATCCGTTCAAATTGAAGCTGAAGGAAGGGGTATATTTGAGCTTACAAATGTTTTTTCCGGTAAGGTGAAAAAGGTTCAGTTTGGAACAGAGTCATTTGCAAATTTTGTTGTGTTAAAAAACATTGAGTGTGATGACTCTGTTGACGAAGATGATTTGATGATTCAAACAACCAGATCAAGTGGAGCAGGTGGTCAACACATTAACAAAACCGACAGTGCCGTCAGAATCACACATGTGCCAACGGGAATTGTCGTTGAGTGCCAAGAAGAAAGGTCTCAAACAAAAAATAAAGAGAAGGCTCTTGCTAGGCTCAAAGAAAAAATAGCGCAAATTAATCAAAAAAAGATTCAAAATAACGAAGAAAATCAAAGAAAAATAATAAAAAATAAACTTTTTGGCACAACAGCAACGGCTATATTTGATTTTGATGAAAATAAAATTATTATGCCAATGAATAAGTTAGAATATAAAATCAAAGAAATTGAAACAGGAAATTTTGAAACAATTTTTAGTGATATAAATGAGTAATATGAAAAACTATAATATTGAAGTTAATACAAACAAACAGATTCTTTCAAGTGAAACAAAGATTTACAAAACTGAAAGTTTCTTTTATCAAACAAAAAAATTGGCTTCAATGGATAGCTTTGTTTTAAAGATTTCTGAAAGTCTATTGTCACTTGTTGACGAAATGTATGAAACTTATAATGGAGATGAAGAAATTAACTCATTTCAAATTGATACATTTGATAAAAGTTTTTCATTCCACATTAGACTTGGTTTTCAAATAAAAAACGCAAATCTTGATGCTAAAGATGTAGTTTTTTATTCAGATATGAATAATTATGACAATTTAAAGATGAATGACCAAAGAGTTTATAACTATTTAAAAACTCATAGAGTGTTCAATGTTATTGTTAAACCAATTTTTGAGACTGTTCAAGAAAGTGATTTTAAAAAACTATATTATCTTTCAAACTCAGAGTTCATAAATATTCCAATGCTCAATGAAAAACAACAGCATCTTGTTGAGATTGAAAATGAGAACTTGCTAGTTCAAGGTGTTGCAGGAAGTGGAAAGACAAATGTGTGCCTGAGCAAAATTATTTTTGTTGCTTGCAAAAACTATACTGGGAAAATTTTATACACCACTTTTTCACGTGGTCTTCTGATTGACACTAGAAGCAAAATTGAAATATTTAAAAATAATATAAAAAACTTCATAAATGATTACAAAAATAATCGAATAATATTTTTGGATAAAAATCATAAAAAAGCTATTGAAAATAGACTTGGAATTTATTTGATAGTTGACAATGATTCGAACATTTTGAAAAAACTCTATCAAATTGTGGACTTTTTGGAAACACATATTGACTATTATTTGATTGAAGATTTGTATACCCAAAATTTTGAAGAAGAAATTAATGTTTGTGATGAATCAGTTTTCTTGAATGAGTTTTTAAAGAATATCAATAACCACCAACTAAAAAACAGACTTGATAAACTAAAGAATTTATCATATCAAGTTATATATAAAGAAATTTATGGTATGATATTTGGCTGTGCAATCGATGAAGAAATGATTTCTCTTGATGAATATAAAGAACAAAGAGAAAATAGTTTTTCTAAAGATGAGTGTGAAACCATTTATGGTATTGCGAAGCTTTATAATGAATATCAAAAAACGCAAAATCTTACAGACAATAATAAAATATCGCAGAAATTGTTAAAAAATAT
>JAZODG010000033.1:0-26050 GCA_045596905.1 Clostridia bacterium | reverse complement strand
TCAATTAGATTTTGGTCTAATAATTCTTTTAAGCATCTTTCTATTGTTGTTTCTGATAGTGTAGGACACAATGCAACAATGTCTGATTTTGTAAATTTGCCAATTTTTGTTTTAATGATATCTTGAACTTGAGTCAATGCTTTTGATTTCTTTTCAAGTAAAATATTTGCTCTTGTTTCAAAGTCTCTATATGCTTTTAAAATTACTGACAACATATATTTAATAAATTCAGTTGGATTGTTTGTGTTATCTGACCAATTTGTAGAACTGTATTGCAAAGCATCATAATATCTACCTTTTGTTTCTTCAATAATTTTTTCAATAGAGATGAACTTTCCAACATTATATTCTTGTTTGTATAAAAGAAGTAAAGTTAAAAGTCTGCTCATTCTTCCGTTTCCATCATTGAATGGGTGAATGCATAAGAAGTCTAAGATGAAGATAGGAATTAAAATTAATGGATCAACATCATCTTTGCTAACTGCAATATTAAACTCTTCACAAAGTCTATCAACAGCATCAGGAGTTTTGTATGGCTCTAATGGTTGGAACCTTACAAAAGAACTTCCATCAGCTCTTGTTTCTGAAATATAGTTTTGAACATTCTTAAACTTTCCACCAATTGATTTTTCAGAAAATTTATATAAGTCTCCATGAAGTTGCAAGATATAAGAACTTTTAATAGGAATAAACTCATAATTCTCGTGAATGGTATTAAGAACATTTCTATATCCAAGAATTTCTTTTTCGTCTCTAGTTTTAGGCATAGTTTTATTTTCGCAAATTTGTTTAATTCTTGTAGATGTTGTAACGATGCCCTCAATTTTATTTGAAGCTTCGGTGCTTTGGATTTTGGCAATTTCAACAAGTTTGATTATCTTTGCTTTATTTTTAAGTTCGATGTTAGACAACTTGCCCTTGAATTCGTGTATTTGAGAAATGTATCCTAAAATTTCGTTATCCCAAGTAACATCTTTATATTGTGAATAGTTAAAAAGTCTCATATTTTTCTCCTATTTTATATCTTTTATTGCATCATTTTAGCATACTTGATGCAATAAATCAAGTATTTGCGACATTTTTATTGCATCATTTTATATTTTTTGGTGCAATAAAACAAATATACTTTCGTTTAGTTTGTCCGATTTTGTGCGACTATGCTCTACCAAAATAAAAAACGAATCACTTAGGTGGTTCGTTTTTTGTTTTCATAGAAATTGAGTTGAACTCAAACCTCTGACCCAAAACTTTCTGGAGGCGTCGGAACGCGCCCCTGAAACATTGCCCGCGACTTTTAAGTGTGCTTTTTGTTAGGGCAAATAAGGTGGGGTTATCTCCCCTGCACCGAAGGTTGACGACATGGTTCGGCATAAGGTTGGATTAAGGTTTTCAATAAAAAATTTTGTTTTTATTTGACAAGATTTTGCAAAAAGTAATATTTTATAATTAGAATAAAAAAGGGGGGGGTATTTATGAAAAAATTTTTTAGTAAAAAGTGGACATTAATTTCATTTGCGACAGCATTGGTTGTTTTTGTTGGTGGATTGCTGGCAATTCTTTTATCTCCAGTGTTCTATCTTGGTTCATATTCTGGTGGTGGTGGAGATGGAACTTATACTTACACTAATTACATCCACTTCAAATCATGTAAGAAATATGAGGTTAAAAGAGATGTGGTTACTGATGCAACTGGCGAAATGAAAACAACTGTTAAAGATTATTGGTATTACAGACAAGGTGATATTGTTTTTGCACTCGGTAGCGTAGAAAATATGACCGAAGAACAATACAAAGAGGCTGTCGAAGAACTCAAAAAGCTTGAAGGTGCAGAATACGACGCAGTTGTAAAACTTAGTGGTTCAAAGATAAGTTGTTTTAATATGCGTATTGAAGATGAGAATGGAAGTGTGGGATATGGTAATGATGCTGTCTTTCCAATTCTTATTACAGATGCAGTTCTCGCAACACTCGCATTAGTTGGAACAGGTTTGTCAACATTCTTCTTTATCAAAGAAAGAAAAAAGAATCCAGAACCAGCAACTAAAAATTAGTAAATTTAATGTTTAGCGTATAGTTTATAACTCGGATAATCCGATTTTCTTCTATTATGCTCTACCAAAAAGAAACCACGGTTTATCCGTGGTTTTTATTTGCCAAGTTTTTTGATGTGATTTATTGGTTCTTGTGCGATTCGCACGAAGTTTTAAAGGACTGAGCGATTTGATGTGCTTTTGATTTTGACCACGATATAATATAATCAAGGAGAGAAAATTATGAAGCATATTGAAGTTGTCGCAGGTGTTATTGAACACGACGGAAAAATTTTATGTATGGAAAGAGACCAAGGTAAATACGACTATGTTTCTTTCAAATGGGAATTTCCTGGTGGAAAGATTGAAGAAGGCGAAACCAAAGAAGAAGCTCTAAAAAGAGAACTTCGTGAAGAAATGGAAATGGACGTTGAAATTCTTGGACATTTTTTAGATGTTTATCATGAATATCCAGACTTTACAATGAACATGTATTCATTTAGATGCAAGGCTAAAAGCAAAGAGTTTAAAATGAATGTTCACCATGACTTTAAATGGCTTTCAGTTGATGAGCTTGAAACTCTTGACTGGGCTCCAGCAGATGTTCCTATTGTTAAAAAGGTTATTGAAGAATAGAAAAAACCAACAGATTTGATTCTGTTGGTTTTTTTGTTATTTATAAAATTCTTCAAGGTCTTTTGCTTCTCTTGATTCTTTGTAAACCTTTTTTGGTGAGTATATATCATAATAGAATGTTGTGTTTGGCTTTTGTACTTTTTGTGTGAGACCAAGTCTTGACACAAGGTATTCGTCAAACTTGCAACATGACTCTAAGGCGATATATTTTATTTTTATGCCGTTATGAGCAAGCGATAAAACCTTGCTTTGAAAATGGTCTTCAACGGCTCTATGAAGGTTTGCAAGGTCGTAGCCTGGAACATACGCTTCAGCTGCTTGAAACAAGTTTACTGTCTTTTTTGCATTCTCATAGTCTGCAAAATATTCTTCTTTAATGTCAAGAAGCATTTCATTTGATTTTATGAAATTGTTGAACACAGATGTTTTGATTGGAAACCAAAAACTGTGACCAACAATTTGTCTTGTATCACGATTTCTGAACACAAAACAAAACTTATTGAATTTTTTTACGATATTTTTTGTTGCTGGACCCCATACGAAATTTTTGTCATAAAAGTTCGCTGCTTGTTTGATGCATTCGTCAATCATTTCGTCGGTTATGTCTTTGCCTGTATATGCAACAAGGTCGTCAAAGCCGTGTCTAGCGAAAAACTTTTCTACAATCATGAGTGCTCCTTATTCAGTTTTTGATTTTGAGTTTGAGCCTTTTCCAAGTTCACTTGAAGAACCGGCAAAAAGCTTGTCCATATCATTGCTAAGTGACTGAGAATCATTTTCTTTTGCAGCTATTTTTTCATACTTTTGAAGTTTTTCAATAAATTCTTTTTGTGCTTTTGGATTGTCTTTATAAACTTTTTCAATATCAGGAACCATAAGGTTAATCACGCCGTTGCATTTTTGGTTACCAAGGAAGTGAGAAATTAAAAAGTATAATCCATAATGTCCAGCGTCGTTTGCTGGGAAGGCTTCGTTAAAAGCTTTTCTGCCATGGAAGTTTTGAAAGTTAACTTCTTGGTCGCTTTCGCTGCGATTTGCTGTTGTCCACTCTAGAGCATATTCAATATTGTCTAAGAACTTATTGAACTTTTCAAGGTTGATTGTGCCATCGCCGTTAACGACTTGTTTGTATGTTGGATAATATACTTTTGATGCCAAACCATGAACTTTTTCTAATGAAATTGTGTCTTCTGAATACTTTACAATCTTTTCCATATCCTTAATGAACTTGTCTAATTGTTGTTCAGAATCGAAATATTTTTTAAATTTTTCTTTATATTTTGGTTTATATTTTGCAACCCATTCTTCATGTGCTGCTTTATTTTTTTCTTTGATTTCTGCTAAATCTGCCATATTTGCACCACCATTTTTATTTTATTGTCTTCATTTTAACAAAAGTTAGCAACAAGTGTAAATAAAAATTGGGTATAACTCTTGAAATTTTAAAAAATTTGTGATAACATTTTCGGGCTTTTGTGATATTATGAAACTGATAGATAAAAAGGAGATTTTTTATGTATATAAAAACTAATAAAAAATGGCAGAATGTTTTGGAGTATTCAATGATTGTTTTGGGAACACTTGTTATGGGTTTTGCATTCAGTGTGTTTTTGGAACCAAATGACATTTCAACTGGTGGGTTTTCAGCCTTGGCAATGATTATTAATACTCTTTTTGAAGGGTTTGGATTGGTTGGTGTTCCAACTTCAGCAATTTATTTGGTGCTTAATATTGGGCTTTATTTGTTTGCACTTAAAACTCTTGGAAAAAAGTTTGCGATTAAGTCGTTAGTGGGAATTATTTCATTTTCATTAGGTATGGAAGTTTTTGCTCTTATTAACTTTAATATTACTTATGAACTTTTGATTTCTGCTGTCTTTGGTGGTTCAATCATGGGTGTTGGTGTTGGTTTGGTTGTTAGATTTGGTGGCTCAACTGGTGGTTCAGATATGATTGCTAGCATAATGAAACATAAGAGAAAGAATGCATCACTTGGTTCGTTTATCATTACTGTTGACTTGTCAATTATTGCACTTTCTTTGTTTGTATTTCCAAATGGTTTTGAATTGTTGCCTTACACTATTGTTGCACTCTTGTTCTGTATGTATATAACTGATTTTGTTAATGAAGGTTATAAAGAAGTTCGTGCGTATAACATTATCACAACAAAACCTGAAGAACTTGCAAATGCAATCATGGAACAACTTTCAAAGGGTTGTTCATGCACAACAACAAAGGGTATGCACACAAACACTGAAAGAAGTGTGGTTCTTTGTTTGGTGAGCAAGTTCCAAAAAGGACAACTTAAGTCGATTATTAAAGAAATTGACCCAGATGCATTTGTTTATGCAACAAAGGTTAGTGAAGTTATGGGTGCTTGGAATAGCACAACAGAAACTGAAGCAAAAAATGAGAAATAAAAAGCAGGTAAATTTGCCTGTTTTTTTGTTTGTTAAAATGCTTTCAGCAAAGAAAAAACTACAGAGAAATTGATATAACGGTTAAAATATGTTATAGTGAAATTAGGAGTGGTTTATTATGTATAAATTTAAGTTTAAAGACAAATTTGTTCTTGATGTTGATGCGCCATCTGCTCTTGTTATCAAAGAGCAATATGCTCCGGAAGTTTTGCAAGAGATTATTTCGGCGTATGCAGAAGAATTTAAAACATATTTAGACAACAATGTTGCATATCATGAAAAAATGTGCAAGATGTTCGGCATAAATGAAAGCAACTATGCAAGACAGGGGTTCTTTCAAAAATCTATATATGACAGATATGTTGATTTTAAATCAGCACGTGAAGAAGCTGAAAGTGTTAAGGTTTTGTTTGATATTTCTGCGTTCAAAAATGGTTTTGAATATTTGACTGAAACCTTGCCACAGATTGATTTTGGCGAAACAAAACCAACAATAAGTTTGGCGTTTGTTGGTGAAGAAGAAACCATTCATGGCAGAATGCCGGATATTTTGTCGGCTGAAGAATTTGAGCAGGTTAAGGCATGTGAAAGAAGTTTGGTTGAATCTGGAGTGGTTGACCAAATCTTTATTCAAGAAGGTGATGAAGGTGAAAGATTCACTATAAAACAAGTTGAAGACGCAAATAAGTTTGTAAAGATTATTGCAGATGAAGTTAAGTCTTTGAATTTGTCACCATTTGAAACTGTTGTGTATATTCATGACAAGTGTTCGCAATTTTTTTATAACTGGCATGACAAAATGGCTGGAACAAATGTGCTTCCGGATATTTTGGCAAGTGGAAACATTAGATGCGTTGGATATGCAACAATGTTTAAGGCTGTTATTGATGAGCTTGATATCCCTGAGCTTAAGGCTGAGCTTTGTGGTTGTTTTGGTGTTAAAAAAGAAGGTCATGCACTCAACACCGTTACTATTAAAGACGACAAATATGGGATAAATGGACAATATATGCAAGATGTTTGTTTTAGTGCACTTTCACAAGCAAAAGAAAAGACAGACTTTGCATACTGTTTGTTTCCTGTTGATGATTTTATTGATATGTATGCAGGGGACTATAGGGTTATTGATAATGTGAACTTGAAAGAATATTATGACCTTGAACACAAACACCCAATAGGCTTGTCAAGAATGGAAGACGACAAGGCTCATGAGTTTTTAGAAAACGCCCATAAAGAGTTTTTGGCAAGCATCAAAACAAAAGGTTTACCAATTGCTGTTGAAAAGTATGCTGAAGCATACTATGTTGGGCTTATTCAAAGTGGGGTTTCTGAGCAAGATGCGAAGATGATGGTTGATGAGAAAATTAATCATACTATTGCGTTAACTTCAACAATATTGAACCCAGAAACTGCAAAAAGTGAGTTTTTTAGGGGAAATGTTTCAGAAGAGTTCCTGAGAGAGTTTTTGACAGAATATCAATTTATTGACTACGAACTCAAAACTCTTGAAAAGATTAACCTTGATGAGTTAACTGAAGATGAAGCAAATGAAAAAAGAGAGCTTATTCGTGCGTTAAGAAGGAAGAAAGATGCGCTCTTGTCATCTTTAGAAGAAGGAAATAAATATAACCAAAACTTAATCAAAACAATTATTGAGAAAAATTAATAGTTGGAGAGTGTATGTTCGAAATAAATTTTCATGGATTAAATGAAGCAAAAGATAGTGAGCTTACAAGGGTTGTTTGTGTGGCAGAGTATAACGGAAAGTGGGTGCTTTGCAAGCATAAAAACAGAGATACTTGGGAGCTTCCCGGTGGGCATATTGAAGCAGGGGAATCTTGGCTTGATGCAGCAAGAAGAGAAATGTTTGAAGAAACAGGTGCAACACAAATTGAAGCAAAGCCTATTTGTTTGTATTCAATATCAAGTTTCGGAATGCTGTGCTATGTTAAAATTTTGTCTTTAGAAGAGATTCCAAAAGAGTTTGAGATTGAAAAGATTGGCTTTTTTGATGAGCTTCCAGACAACTTGACATATGCTGAATCACATACGAAAATGTTTCAAAAAGTAATGGAAAATATAAAATAAAACATGGTTTTTGCCATGTTTTTTCTTTAGCAAAAATGAAAGAAAAATATAGATTTTTGTATTATTTTTTTGTGGTTTTTGTCAAATTATTCTGCAATATAAATATTTTGAGAAGAGATAACAAATATTAAAGTTGTGTGGCATGTGAATGCTGATAAAATAAGGGTTTGAAAATTTGGCAAAAAAATTAAATTTAAAAAATTAGAAAATGGCTCAAAAATAGTTTTAATTGAAAAATATTTTATGATATATTATACGTGTTAATATTTATTATATTATTGGAGGTTTTTTATGAGTAAGAAATTTAAGCGCTCACTCCTTTCAATTTTGTCTTTGGCTATGGTGTGCGTTGTTGCACTTGGTTTTGTTGGCTGTAAAAAGAAAACAGACGACACAACACCTTCACAACAAGCATCTCCAGCTATTGTTTGGACAATAGATAAAGCGTATGCTCAAGCTCAAAGCGAAGGTTTTGAAGGAACTATTGAAGAATTTTTGACACACTTGTCAAATATTAGCGACATTAGGCTTGATGACCTTGGCAGATTGATTTTCACTCTTGGTGATGGAACTCAAATTACTGCTGGTATGGTTGCTGCAGGTGCTCCTGGTCGCGGCCTTGAAAGTGTTGAAGTGATTCCTGATAGGTGGGGATTGGTTGTAACAAACGTGTTCACATACACTGACGGTGCAACAACAACCACAACATATTCAACTGGACCAATGTATGGTCGTGAATATGACATTGTTTCAGCAACTGAACTTGGATATCTCATTGACAATGGTGTAGAACATGTTGTTTTGAGAAATGATATTGATATGGGAACAGCAGATTACGCTAAAGAATTGGGTGGAAATTTGTATATGAATCTCAATCAATACACATTCAAAGCAAACACAATCAGTTTTGAAAGTGAAGGCGATGTTGAAATTGCAATCAGAGATGGTATATTGCAATCAACAGAAGGCGTTAGCTTTGACGTTCCAAACGGTGAATTGAGATTTGAAAACGTTATGGCATGCGATAAAGATGGTTTGATTGAACTCAATGCATCAACTTCAAGCATTTACATTTCAGGAATGGTTGGCTTTGGCGAAGGTGAAATGAATGGAGGTTCTTATCCAATTCTTGCAACAGTAAAGATTCCTGCAAACACAAGAATCGTTGTTGAAAACGGCGCAGAACTTTATGTTGAAAAAATTGAAGTTGTTGAAGTTCAAGATTATGAAAAACCAATCGTTGTGATTGTTCATAGTTCAGAAACTGAAGATATTAACGTTGATGGTGACGCTTTGGTTTATGGCAATGCATCAAAAGTTATTGCTACAGGAGCAACAACCTATGCAACTGTTATGGTTGATGAATTTGTTTATGCTAACCTTAATGACGCTATGGAAAAATTCCATGAAGGTGCTATTGTTGAGTTGATGGGCAACACAACATGGAACTTGACTGAAGATGCTGTTATTGGTTATCAAATTACAATTCGCACAAACGAATACAAAATTACTGGTGATTTCTTGAGTCACATTAAGACTGCTGATGAATATTATTCACAAATTGGCTACAAACTTGATCCAGATGATGGTGCAACTCAAATTGTTGATACAATCACTATTTTGAAATGTAATGAACACACATACGTGAATGGTTATTGTTCAACTTGTGACCATGAAAATCTTGCAGCTGAATTTGTTGTAAGAGTTGACGGAAGAAAATATCTTACATTTGAAGAAGTTGTTGGTCTTTTGCAAGACGCAGAAGACATTGAACTTTTGGCTGAGGTAAACTGGGTTAGCGAAACAGAAAGAACTGTTAATTTTACATTCACAATCAAAAACCCATTAGGTTTTGATTTCTACGGAACAGGTCTTGATAACTTGTCATTCGCTGAAGGTTATTACTTGTCAGTTTCTCCAACAGAAATCAAGGTTCTCTATTGTGATGAACATCAATATGTTTTAGGATTCTGCAGAAACTGTGGAAAAGAAGATACAACTCCAGACAAATATGTTGCTACAATTGATGGCAACAAATATGAATCATTGCAACAAATCATTGATTCTGAACACTTAGCAGGTGCAACAGTTGAACTTATTGCAGACGCTGCATTCACATCAGAATTGGAAGTTGACTTTGAATTCACAATCAACTGCAATGGATTCGATATTGAAGGTCTTGATAATCTTGTGCTTCTTGAATCATATTACAGAGATGAAACTGCTGAAGAAACAACAGTTGGTGGTGCTATTGTTGTAAAATATTGTCCAGCACATAATTATGACAAATATGGTTATTGTGGCAATTGTGACTTCGAAGATCCTCTTGGAAACTTTGTTGCACAAATCGGCGATAGAAAATATCTTGAACTTGCACACATTATTGAACAAAATCATTTTGTTAACGGTGTAACAATTAACTTGCTCAAGAACACAGAATGGAATTTAGATTCTAATATGACAATCAACTTTACATTCACACTTAACTTGGATGGAAAGACTCTTGATGGAAATGCTCTTAGCAAGCTTGTGGTTGACACAGAAAATGGTTATTATTGGGCTCAAAGTGGTGATGGTGTTTATAAGGTTGAACAATGCACAGACCACGGCGAATACAAAAATAATAAAGGTATTTATTCAGGCTACTGCAAAGTTTGTGGAAAAGAAGACCCATCTGCAACATTTGCTATTCAATCTGGAAACAGAAAATTTGTTTCATTTGACAGCATGGTAGAACAAGAATTCTTCTTTGAAGATGAGATTGTTATCACATTACTTAAAGATGTTGAATGGAACTTAACTGAAAATCTTGTAGTTGAAAACAAATTCAGAATCGTTCTTGGTGATTACACAATCACTGGAACAGCATTTGGTGATTTGAGCAAACTTGATGACGATAAAGTTGTTTGCGCTGACACATATTATAGAGCAGACGTTCAAGGCGAAACAATTGAAGTTAGAAGAGACACTGTACACGCAACATATGAATATGGCTATTGCAAACTTTGTGGTCATAAGCAAGAAGGTGTAACATTTGTTGCAAAAATTGGCGATAGATATTACTTGTCATTCGCTGATATCTTGGCGCAAGGACACTTTACTGATGGTGTTGTGGTTGTAATGCTTGCAGATACAACTTGGGATCTTGCAGAAGAAATTACAGTTTCATTTAATATGACAGTTAATGCTGAAGGTCATACACTTGGTGGAACAGCCCTTGGAAAGATTAATGCTGGAACTGGTTATATTAAAGAACAAGAAGGCAATACATTCAGAATTTATGAATGTGAAGAACATACTTACCAAGATGGTGTTTGCACAAAATGTAACACACCTGAAACCCCAATTGGTGGAGATGAATCTTAATAATCAAAAAGAGATAACGAAAGTTATCTCTTTTTTTTGCATATAAAAAGACTGCAACGCTGCAGTCTTTTGTTTTTATAGTCGTTTAAAAAGATGTTTTCCAAGTGTAAACGTTAAAAGTATTGTAATTGCAAGTGCTGCTAGATAAATTCCTGATATAATGGCAAAAATGAGTGCGAAATCAAGATGTTTAAAGAGCATAAATAGTCCGAAGATGCCAGCAGTTAAAAGAAATCCAAACATCATGGAAAGAAGTGTTGATGCACCTTGCTTTACAACCATAGTTTCGTTTTCCCAGTTGAAGTTTGGTAGCCAAAGATTGAAAAGCAATCCTGAAAAACACATTATTAAACTGTGAATAAGTGGAAGAACCATGATAATCAAATATTCAAGGAATGTAAGTTTTAATGAAATTGCAATTGCTGTGCTTGTTAAGATTATAACAGGGTCAATCAAAATTATATGCAAGAGAGCTTTTGACCACAAGACTGCAGAAGTTGAAACAGGTTGTGATTTGATAAACCAAAAACTTTTGCCTTCAAGTGATATTGATGGGGCAGTTATGCATGTTGTTGCACTTGCAAAACAGAAGATTAGTGCGATGATGCCAGCAAGAAGTGCGTTTGGAATTTGGGTTATCCCAAACATTGCAGAAAGCCCGTCTGCTCCGGTTATTGCAATAAAAATTCCTATTGCAAATATTAATACCACGCCAATTATTGTGTTGATAAGGTATGCAGGGGTAGTGGCATAGTTGTAAAATTCTTTTTTAAGCAAGATTTTGAAAGGATTTTTTCTTTCGCTAAACTTGAGCGTTTTTGATTTTGATTTGTAGGTGATTGTTGGTTTGCCAAGAGTTGAGATATAAAGCAAAAAACCAATTCCAAAAGGAACAAGTGACATAACCAAAACTAATAAAACAGTTACAAATGATGGTGTAAACATAAATTTTAGTAGTAGGTTTGTGATTGGTCTTTGGGCAAAATAGTCTTCAAGGTTTGGTGAACCAAATGTGGTGCCATATGTTGAAGTGATAACAAGAAGCAGGCACATTACAATAACAAATATGATTGTGGTAGTGAGTGATTTTAAAAACTTTGCCATTCTTGATTTGTTGAAAATTCTTGAAAAGACATAGTCTAAAATGTGTGAAACTCCAATGCTGAAAAGTGGCAAAACGAATGTTAAAATCAAACCCATGAGTAGTATTTTGGAGCTAAATTCACAACGTATTTGATAGATGATTAGATATGGCAAAAACAACATTGCCAAAAAGAAGAAATCAAAGACATATTTGTTAATTAGCTTTGAAATAATGATTTCATGTTTTTTGAGTGGCAAAGATAAAAGCAAATCATTGTCGCTGGTTTTTTCAGTTGCAGCTGCTCTCATTATGCTGAGTATTGCAAGAACTGAAATGGTGGTTGTGCAGGCATGGAACATGCAAAGCTTTCCAAGTCCCATTGCACCAAGCCCGTCAAACATTATCCATGCCTGATATGAATATAGGGCAACTATTCCGACAACGAATGCAACAAAAATCACGCTTGCTGAAGTTGTTGAAGAGCGTTTCTTTTTGCCTAAGAATTTGCCAACCATTATATTAAAACTGTTTTTTGTTAAGATAAAAAGATTACTCATTTGCACTCTCCAAGAATGCACTTTCTAATGATTTATCTTTCTTAACTTCAGCCATTGTGCCGTTTACGATAATTTTTCCGTCTTTGATTATTGCAACCTTGTTGCAGAGTTTTTCAGCAACTTCCAACACGTGAGTAGAGAAGAAAATTGCTCCACCATTTTTTACAAATTCTTTCATTAAGTTTTTAACTGTGAAACTTGCTTTTGGGTCAAGACCAACAAATGGTTCGTCTAAAATCATGAGCTTTGGGCTATGAATAAATGCTGAAATTAAAACAAGTTTTTGTTTCATTCCGTGTGAATAGGTTGAGATTGGGTCGTTAAGGTCTCCAATAAGCTCAAGTTCGGTTGCATATTTTGTTGTGAGAGTTGTTCTTGTTTCTTTGTCAACTCTGAAAATATCAGCAATTAAATTGATATATTGAATGCCGGTTAAGGCTTCATAAATATCTGGGTTGTCAGGGATATATGCGATTTGTTTTTTGCATTCAACTGGTTTTTCTTTAACAGAAATACCATTGATAAAAATGTTTCCTTCTTCAAAATCATTGATTCCGACAACGCATTTTATGGTTGTTGTTTTTCCTGCACCATTGTGGCCGATAAATGCAAAAATATCACCACTTTCAACTTCAAGTGAAACACTATTTGCTGCAATTTTTTCGCCGTATTTTTTTGTTAAATTTTCAATTTTAAGCATTATTTATTGTCTCCTTTTGATTCAAAAACTTTGTTTGCAACGTCTAAATAATCTTCCGGCTTGCCGATAGCAATGCCTCTTTCGGTGTCGCCAAACAGAAGCAGAGTGTCGCCCTTTTTTAAACCAAAGACGTCACGGGCTTCTTTAGGAATAACAATTTGACCCTTTTCGCCAATTTTTGTTGTCCAGACGTATCTGGTGACATTGTTTGAATATTTCATACTTTTCATACTTTTCCTACCTTTATAAGTTTATTATAAAGCCTTTGAATTTATAAGTCAATATTTCAAAAGCATTTCTTTTAAAATGCGTAAAAATGTTTTTAATGTGAAATAAATTATGATATATTTATTGTGTAAGAAAGTTTTGTTTTATGCAAAACAATGGGGGCTAGAATGAAAAAGAGTATTGGATTTATATTTTTGGCAATAATGTTCTCTTTTATAGCAGTGTTTGTTCCAACAAAAACAAAAGAACATGCAAGTGCAGCAAATGTTAGAAAAAGCGTTAAGCTTGAATTTGAGATTGCTGAAAACAAGAATGAAGATGAGTTTTCTGTTAGGGTGTATTTGAATGAAAACCCAGGAATCTGTTCATTGTCGATGGAGCTTTCATATGATTCAGAATCAATGATGCTTGCAAGTTACACAAAAGGTTCAGGACTTAAAAACTTGGAGCTTGACACTCCTGAAGATGAGGAACCAGATGGTTATGCTCACACACCATTTACATTTGATTATAGTGGCAAAAAAGCTAATGATTATGGTGTAATGACCTATGAAAATGACACTTCAACAGGTGTGCTATTTTTGATGAGATTCAAACTTCGTGAAGGGGTTGCTGACAAAGAATATAAGGTTACATTTATTAATGTTGAAGCTGGTTATTATGACAGCCAAGCACTCTCTGTTGAAGAATGTGCAACAGCAACTGAAGAAGTTAAGATTCAAGTTGTTGGTGGAAAAGTTACAACACTCAACATTAGCGAAAGAGTTGATGAAAGCAGTGTGAAACTTAGAGTGATTTTGCTTTCTATTATTGGTGGACTTGTTGTTGTTTTGGCGATTGTTGGTTTGTCTATTTATCTGGCTAAACACAAAAATATTTTTGCAAGAAAACAAAAAATCAAAAAGACAAATAAGCTTGCAAAAAAGGAAGAACAAAACGCTTCAGAAGAACCTGAAAAAGAAAAGAAACCTAAAAAATTTATTAACTATAAAGAATTAAACCGTAGCACAAAAGTAAAAAAGAAAGTTAGAAATTCAAGAATAAAAAAGAGATAAGGAGTTTTGGTAAATGAGATTTTTGTTAAATGCAACAGCCAAAGATTTGCTTTGTAGTGCAAATGAATGCTTGGCTTGGATATTTGTTATTATCAACTTCATGACAATTTTTTATCTAGCATTTTGTATGTTTTATAAGTTTGATAAGGTGGTTAAAACAATAGGCTATGTTTGGCTGGGGTTGGTGGCTGTTGGCTCAACTTTGCTTGTTGCTTTGCATACCTGTATTTTCACAATAATATGCACTGTGTTTACAATTCTTTTGGTTTTTGCTGCACTTTATGTTTTATTAAAAAACAAAGTGGCAATAATTGAAAGAGTTGAAAGAAAACAAGAAAAGACCACAGAAGAACCAGCAGAAACAACTGAAATCGAAACAGAAGAAGTTGAAAATTATGAAGGAAAACAGCTTGAAATGGACGCTGTTAATGATTATTTTGCTGAACTTCCTGAAGGCGAAGAAGTTTTTGAAGATGATTTTATTGCTGGCGAAGAAATGGTTGAGTCAGCTCCTGAATCATATATCTTTGATGATGAAACAGGAAAGGTTATTGAAAATGCAGCAGAACCAAATGTTGTTGCTGAAGTGATTTCAGAGCAGGCTCAAGAAGCTGAACAAGAACCAGAAAAAGAAGAACCAAAAGTAGAAGAAATGATTGTGCCTGTAAAAAATAAATTTACGGATATTGTTGTTTCTCAAATTGAAGAGATTCCTGAATATGAAGAAGTTAATAAGTCACGTGAAGAACTTATTAGAGAACTTGAAAATAGACCGGTTATGGTGAAGTATCAACAAGTTAACTTTAATCAAGAAGTTGGTGCAAAACCAAAGGAAACAAAAAAGAAACAAAAAAAGCAGATTGTTGAATCTGACAAATTAACGATAAATCGTGGATATCAAATAAATAAGATTCCAACTGATTAAGCTATCAAAACTGCTCTTCAAAACGGGCAGTTTTTATTTGAAGATTGAAAGGAGATTGCGATGCAAAAAGATAGAGTTTATTTTGTTATTGATATGAAGTCGTTTTTTGCGTCGGTTGAATGCGCAGAGCGTGGTCTTGACCCGATGACGAACAACTTGGTTGTTGCTGACAAAGAAAGATCTGAAACAACAATTTGTTTGGCAGTGTCTCCTGCAATGAAAGAGCTTGGTGTAAAAAATAGGTGCAGGCTTTATGAGATTCCAGACACGATTGATTATATTGTTGCCAAGCCACGAATGAAAAAATATATTGAGTATGCAGCAAATATTTATGCTATATATTTAAAATATATCGACAAGAGAGACATTCATGTTTATTCAATAGATGAGTGTATTATTGACGTTACAGACTATTTGAAAATTTATAAGCTGAGAGCAAAAGAGTTTGCAAAGTTGCTTATGGGTGAAATCTGGGATAACTTAAAAATTCCTTCAACAACAGGCATTGGAAACAACATGTATCTAGCAAAGATTGCTCTTGATATTACGGCAAAACACAGCAAAGACCGAATCGGTTGGCTGACTGAAGAAAAATTTAAAAGTGAGCTTTGGTATCACAGACCTCTATCTGACTTTTGGGGGATTTCAACGGGTATTAGTGAAAGGCTAGCAAGGTTTGGTATTTATGACATGCATGGAATCGCAACAGCCAGTGAAGACCTTTTGTATGATGAGTTTGGTGTGAATGCTGAACTTCTCATTGACCATGCATGGGGCAGAGAGACTTGTTTGATTCAAGACATAAAAGGATATAAGGGAAAATCAAAATCGTTTTCAAACTCACAAATTCTGCCATGCAATTATTCTTATGAGCAGGCAAAAATTGTTGTTCAAGAGATGATTCAAGATGGTTGTTACAGATTGGCTAGAAGTCATTACTCAACACGGCTTATGCATATATATTTGGGCTTTGGCGACGATAAAACAACGGCGAAAGGCACAATCAGAATGTCTGAAACGACAAATTTGTATTCGATAATCAGTCCTTATGCTGAAAAACTGTTTGACCAGGTGTATAAAGACAAGACAAAACCAGTGAGAAAGATTGGATATGATTTTGATGCGCTTGTGAGTGAAAATAATGAGCAGTATGATTTGTTTTCAGATAATGTGAAGATTGAAAAAGAAAAAAGATTGACAAGAAGCATATTGAATATTCAAGACAAGTTTGGCAAGAATGCGCTGCTTAAGGGCATTGACTTAAAAGAATCTGCAACGCAAAGAGATAGAAATAAAATGGTTGGGGGTCATAATGGCTGATAGAGTGAAAATGTCAAGGCAAGAAAGAGCAAAACAGTTTGCGCCATTTGATGCTCTCAAAGGTTTGCATGAAGCGATAAAAATGAAAGAGTTTGAGCATGAAATGATTTTGAAAAATGAACTGTGTGAAGATGAAATCAAGAATATTTCAGACGTGCTTTTGAACCTAAAAAAGAATGACAAAGTAAAGATTAAGTTTTTCAGAGAAGGTCACATTGTTGATTTGCAGGGAAGCGCTGTTTTGGATATTTTTGAGCAAGTCATTAAGGTTGGTGCGTTCGTGATTAGCTTTGATGATATAAGAAAAATTGAGATTTTGGAAAATGAAAAAGAGACAAGTTAAGGCTTGTCTCTTTGTTTTTAATTAAAATATCCATTCAAAGTCACGATTGTTGTGCCGTATGCTGGAACAGTGATTGTTGGTCCAGATGATGACGGAACAGTGAGCAGGTTGTTTGACAAAAGAGTATAGTCAGTTGGCAGAAGTGTTACAGTTGCACCAGAACCGATTTTGAGTTGAACTGATGAAAGTGTGTAGTTTGAAGGAAGATTGTCGGTGATGCTTGAAACACTTGCAGCCGTGCCCGTGTTGTTTGAAAGGGTAATGTAATAATTAAAAGGTTGGTTTTCTCCAACGTTAGTTACGTTTGAACTTTTTGTTATTGAAAAGTCGACATTAGTTTTTTTTTGAATAGTATTGTTGGCATATCCCCTAATTGTTCCAGTGTGTGGATAACCGATTCCAGTAACTGTGTTTGTGATTAAAGACACGGTTTGTGGCAAGTTAAACACAACTTGAGCTTGATATGTTAATGTCATGCTTTCGCCAACGCCAAGTTGTTGAAGTGTAAACGTGAGTGGATTGGTTGCTATTGGCGAAACGGGATAGGTTTGTGTGCTTGTTGTGAGTCTTCCACTTGAAAGAACATATGCAAGGTTGCCGTCACCAAGGTTATCAATGATTCTGACACCGTTTAAATACATTGAACTTGAGTTTGTGATTTTGATTGTATAGGTTATGATATCCCCAACAGAAAATACAGAAGTGTTTGAAGTTTTTGTGATAATAAGGCCTGTGTTTGGTTCAAAATTTACAGGCAAAACATTTGAGTTTGCTGTGCTGGTTGACCCGTTTATTGAATAGGTTGTTGAAGCACTGTTATTGATTGTTTCCGACATAATACCTCCTTTGTAATGTCTAGTTTAGTGTATGACGGAAACTGAAGTTATGTGCAACAAAAAAACACCACGTTGTGTGGTGTTTGTGGTTTAATAAGGTCTTTCTTCGTTGCTGATAAAGCCATAAGCAACAGCATTTGGTCCAACGTGTGCACCGATGATTGGTCCCATAATTCTAATTTCAGGACGAATGCCATATTTTTCTTCAAGGCTATCTGCAAGAGTGTTTGCAAGTGGTTCATTGTCGGTGTGAACAATAACAATATCAAAATATTTGTCATGTTTTGTGAACTTTGCAAAATCGTCAACAATACTCTTTAATGCTTTCTTTAAGCCTTTTTCTTTTCTAACAATTTCAAGTTTTCCAAGCTTGTTAAACTCAATGATTGGTTTGATTGCAAGAAGTGTTCCAATGGCTGCACTTGCGCCACCGATTCTTCCACCACGTTTTAAGTACATAAGATCATCAACCAAAACAAAGTGTTGAACGTGCATTTTTTCAGTTTGGATAATATCATAAACTTCGTCTCTTGTCTTGCCTTCGTCACGGAGTTTGCATGCAAGTTTAACAAGAATGCCTTCGCCGATTGTTGTGGTTTTTGATTCAAGTGCACGGAAGTCTATGTTTGGATAGGTTTCCTTTACAATTTCAATAGCTTTAAGAGCGTTTTCAATGGTTGGGCTCAAACCATCAGATTGTGCGATATGAAGTGCTGTTGTAACGCCGTCTTCAGCCATTTTTGTGAATAAGTCAATATGTGCTTGAAGATTTAAGATTGATGTTCTTGCAACGCCACCATTACGAAGTTCTTTATAGAAATTTACATATTCTTCATACGATTGAAATTCGTCAACATATTCTGTTAGTTCTTTGCCTTTTTCGATAGTGAAATTCAAGTGTCCAACATAGAGACCAAGGTCTTTGATTTCGCTGGCATAAAGGTCACAGTTTGAATCTGTTGATATTGCGAATTTAGTCATAAAAATATCTCCCAAAGTTTGTGATTAAAATAATTATACGATTATGATTATAAATAAATTTTTAAAATTTATCAAATATTTTATCATATTATTTTGAATGTGAGACAATTGGTGCTATAATTTTTGAGTCGGGGGTTTTATGGAAAAAACAAAAGAAAATAAATTAAAAAAGATTTGGAACAGTTTCACATTATATGAGAAAATTTGGTTCTTTAGCATCACAATCTTGGCTCTTATCTTTGCTGTTATCTTCCCAGAAGAAGACATTGGTGGGGTTAAGGGAAGTGTTATTTTGACACTTTATTTGATTGACGTTGTGGCTAATATTTTATGTGAACTTTTGATATCTAAGCAAAACAAATGGAACTTTATGGTTTCACTTGTGGTTGAAGCAGTTGAGATTGCAATTTGTATTGTTTGTGCATATCGTTTTGCAACAATGGCAACAACAATATTCTTCTGGATTCCTATTGATATCATCAGTTTCTTTGCTTGGAACAAGCACAAAGATAAGGACGAACAAGAACTCACAAAAGTTAGAAAACTTACATGGTGGCAAGACATAATCTTGGTTGCTGCTATTGCAGTTTGGACTGTTGGTGTTGGTTATTTGTTGTCACTTATTGAAGTTGAAGGTATTCTTTCATACAGTGAAGTTGTTCAAGACGTTGGTGGATATTTGGACGCTTGTGCAAGTGCAATCGGCATTGCAAATGGTGTGTTTATCTTGCTTCGTTATAGAGAGCAATGGATTGCATGGTATCTTGTAACAATCATTGAAATCGCGCTTAACATTATGGCAGGACAATGGATTTTGTTGGTGCTCAAGCTTGGCTATTTGACAAACACAACTTATGGCTATATGAAGTGGACAAAATACATTAAAGAACACAATGCAGAAACAAAAGAAGAATCTGTAGAAACAGCAAAAGCAAGTTCATAACGAACTTGCTTTTTTTGTGCACAAAAAAAGACGAAGATTATTCTTCGCCTCTTTCTCTTGCTTCAGCTGCTTTCTTTGCTCTATGTTCACGGAGCAGTACAACAAATCTGTCAAGTTTTTCTTCTGCTTTTTCGGGAGTTAAAAGCCCGTCTTTATCTTTTGCAACTGCAACCAAATAGCTTTGTTTAAGTTTGCTTGTTGGGATTGCGAATTCGCGAATGGTTTCGTGGTCTAAGTCATAGCCACTTGCATCATAATATCCAACACCCATGTGTCTAACAAGAGTTGTGAATGGGATATCAAATTTTGCGATGAGCATGTCGCCCTTTCTGCCTTTAAAACGTTGAATGATATCAAGGTCTTTAAGGCTTTTAAAGAAGTGAACGTATTTTTGATCAGGTTTATAACGGTGTGAATTGTGGGCATTTTTTTCTGTGTAAACCCTACCGATTTTTTCAAATCTACCGTTTACAAAATCTAAAATTTCGTCCATTGTTAAATATCTATAAACTTCCATCTTTGGCACCTCCGTTTTTGTTATCTTTAATATTATAACTTATCAAAGAACGGATTTCAATACCTTTTTGAAAATTTTTGTTATTTTTATGAAACTATTTTTTATAAACTGAAAGATATTGTTCAATGAAAATATCCAAGCAGTTTAAAAACCTAAACATAAGTTCTGGATGGTCAATATTGCGATATTTATAGTTGCTCTCAATCTGGATAATTTCAGCATTTGTGGCAAAAAATGCTGACTGAGTGAGCTTGCCACCTTTGAATGGATTGTTGAGTTCAACTTTTGGCAGACCATTTTCTTCAAAAGCTTCTTTAAGTTCCATGATTGTTGAGAAATCTGCAGACAAATTATTCATTGTTCCAAGCTCTGCATCAAATTCTCTTTCAAGCTTTGCACCATGCAAATCAAGAACAAGTTTTATGTCGTGTTTATTAATAAAATCATTTAAGATTGTTTTGAAATTATCGTCGTCATTTCGGTTTGGGTCAAAACCAGTGTCAATGTTTTTTATGAGACAGCTGATATTGTGTTTTTTTGCAAGGTATAAAACAAATTCTCTTGTGAAGGTTTCAGCAGGCTTTGCTAGTTTTGTTTTTGTTTGTTCCATTGAGTGAATAGATGTTAACAGTATTGGATTTTTGCCCTTAACCAAAGTGTTTTCTTCATTTGGTTTTGAATCTTCAAGGGCTATCATCTCTTTGAGAAAGTTTGTCATTTCAGGAGAATGATTCATTAAAAATTCATAGCCATATTCAACTATTGTTTTATTTAAGCATTCAGCAAACTCTTCGCTTGTTCCGGTGACTTGCTTAAAGCCTTTTTTGAGATATAAGTTTGTTGCTGGAGTATTTTCAACTGCAACCATAAGTCTAATGGCTTTTGCGTCACGCTTGATTGCTATTCGTTTTAACTGTTCAAGGGCAAGTGATGCAATGCCTTGTTTTAAATAATTTACATTCACACCAAGTCTTGAAAGATAAACTGCTTTATCGTCAGGGTTTGACCACTCAAAACAACTTGAAGCTGAGTTTGTGTTTGTAACACTAAATGCGCACACGATTTCGTCGGTGTTTTCCATCACAAAAAGATTGCCATTGTCAATGTCAATTTCAAATTCGTCAAAAGGGTAATATTGATGCCAAATACGAATGTTTTGGCTGTTCATGTTTTCAACTATTTGGTCATACATTTTTTCTAATGCAGGCAAATCAGATTTTGTGGCAAGTCTACAGTTCATAAAACGCTCCTTTTTTTCAAGTTTAACATAAAACATTTTTTTAGTAAAACGAATAGATAAGGTTAAAGTTGACAATAAAACTTCAAATTGATATCATTTGATTATGATATATTTTATTCGACACGGCGAAACAGCCTATAACAGACAGGGCAGGGTTCAAGGACACACTGACATTCCACTCAATGAAAAAGGCATCAGACAGGCAGAGCTTGCAAGAGATGAAAGTGAAAAATTTGACATTGATTTGATATATGTGTCACCACTTTCAAGAGCAAGGCAAACTGCAGAAATAATCAATCAAAAGCATGGTGCAAAAACCATTGTTGATGATAGGCTTATAGAACTTCACATGGGTTCAGTTCAAGGCAAAACTATTGACGAATGCACAAAAGAAGAACTTGATAACGCCTTTACTTTTCCAGAGAAAAATAATGGTGAATCGCTTAAGGCTTTGTGTGATAGGGTTGAGTCGGTTTATAAAGAAATTGAATCACTAAACAAGAATGTCTTGATTGTGTCACATGGTGGGGTGTACCGTGCGCTATATAGATATTTGAATAATATACAAGACTATAATCTTGATGTAGATACACCAGAAAATGCAAAAATTATACAAATAAAATAACACGCAGATTAGTGCGTGTTTTTATTTTAGTTTTCTTCATAAATATAAGTGCCAGGACCGTCTGCAACCATTTCAATTTCCATGTATGTGTGGAAAACACCTGTTGCAGTTGTTACGCTTTTTCTAAGTTCACTAACAAGTTCGTTATAGATTGGCTCTGCGTTTTCAGGTCTTGCAGCCTTGATAAAGTCTGGACGGTTTGTGCCTTTCAAGTTTGCATATAAAGTGAAGTTGCTCACAACCATAATTTCGCCACCTATATCAAAGATGCTTTTGTTGGTTTTGCCGTTTTCATCATCAAAGATTCGAAGTTTCAAAATTTTTTGAGCCATTTTTTGTGCCACTTGAATATTATCATCAACTGAAACACCAACCAAAACAAGCATGCCATTTTTTATATCACTAAACCTTTTTCCGTCAGAATAAAGGGTGCATTTTTTAACTTTTTGAACAACTATTTTCATAACTATCTCCTACAATCACGATTATATCACACTTTGCGTGATATGTAAAATGTTAGCAAAAAGATTATTTTTTTAAAACTATTCAAATTGGACAAAATCTGACATTTTTGGACGATTTTTAAAAAATAAAAATAATTATATTATTTTTAAAAAAATTTCGAAAATATATTGATATTTGGCTGGGAAAGGAATATAATGTTAATGTACTATAATTTTTTTGCGAAAGAAAAGTTGGGAGGATTATAATGGAAGAAATTAAAAATACTAATCTTGACGAAGAAATTACAGAAGAACAAGAAATCGCTCAAAAGCCACTTGAAGAAAAAGTTGCTGAAAAACCAGCAAAGAAAAATGGCCTTTTGACAGCAGGTGTTGCTTTGATGTTCGCTACATCAGCACTTTCACTTGGTGTTTCTTGCTACCAAATTTTTTCTAAAGATAAAAACGACGGTTCAAACGTTGGTTCGCACGAAAACATTGGTTCAGTAAACTATGGACAAAGTTCTGTTACTATCTCTGAAGATGGTTACTGGGTTATTAACGGAACAAAAACAAACGTTAAGGCTGAAGCTCAAGATGGCCAAAACGGACAAAATGGTGAAGACGGCGCTGCTGCACCAACTATTGTTGATGCAAGAATCATTCCACTTGATAAATGGAATATCACAACAAGCATCGTGTTCACAATGAGTGATGGTTCATATGTGACAACAAACGCTCAAACACAAGTTTTGAATGGTCACTATTATGAAGCTGAAAACGCAACAGACCTTGTTAGACTTATCGACAACTATGGTGTTGAAAAAGTTAGACTTACAGGCAATGTGCTTTTAACAAGAGTTCTTGAGATTGAAAAGAATGTTGAAATTGATCTTAACGGAAAAACATTAACATACACATCAGCAAACCCAATCAAAGTTGAAGCAGGTTGTGCTCTTGAACTTAAAAATGGTGTTGTTGATTTCCAAACAGACAAAGCAATTGTTCTTGAAGGAAATGATTCAGGTGTTGTATTTGAAGGCGTTAACATTAAAGCAAGCTCAACAGTTGTTGAAGCTCTTGGTTCAAACGCATCAATCAAACTTCAATCTTCATCAATCACAACAGTTGAACCTGAAGTTGAATCATATTCAACAGCAGTTGGTTCACTCTTTGTTATCAAAGGTGCAAATGCAAACATTGAAGTTAAAGCAGTAAAAATCAAAACTTCAAAAGTTATCGTAGCTGCAACAGAAACTGCTGAAGCATTCAGCCTTAAGGTTGAATCTTCTGAAGTAAAAACAACAGCAAATCTTTTGTCAGTTAACACAGAAGAAGTTGTTCCAACACTTGTTGTTGATGACAACACAATGGAAAACGCTGATATTGCTGGTCTTAACGATTCTGCAATCACAAATGGTAACTTCAACTTTGAGCTTCCATCAGAAATGCTTGGTGAAGGAATGCAAAACTTCTCAGTAAATGGAGCTTGGGTTGTTGCTGAAGATATTCATGATCTTATTTCAAAAGTTGAAGCTGGTTCAGTTATTTCACTTACTGGTGACCTTCAACTTGAATCATGCATTAGACTTGACAAAAAATTAACAATTGACCTTTGTGGTTACAACATCTACCGTGTAGCTGGAACAAACACACAAACAATCCTTGTTCTTGTTGGCGGAGACCTTACTATTGAAGATTCAATGCGTTGGGAAGAATATATTGATCCAGAAAATGGTCAATCTTATCCATATCAAATTCCAGGTGGTGTTGATGGTTCTGGTTATGGAGCATCAAGTATTGCTGTTTGGGCATATGGTGGAAAAGTTACAATCAATGGTGGTTTCTTCACAAACTCTGCACTCAATGGCGACAACGCTTATGAAGTTCTTTATGCTTCAAATGGTGGTTCATTTGTAATCAATGGTGGTTACTTCATGGGTGCAACTCCAGAATGGACATTAAACATTGAAGATGATGACAGAAAAGCTGGAACATCAACAATCGTAGTAAACGGTGGTGAATTCTTTGGATTTAACCCTGGAAACTGTGTTGTTGAAGGACAAGGTACAAACTTTGTTGGTGAAAACAAATTTGTTTATTCTTATGTTCCATATGATGAATATGGAATGGCAATGGGCACAGTTTATGTAGTTGAATCTACAGAAAACTTTGCTGAAATTGTTGAAAATGATTGGTCTGTTAATGAAGTAACACTTTATTCAGACATTGACCTTGAAACAGGAATTTCTGTTTACAGAGAACTTACAATTGACTTAAATGGTTTCAAATTATATAACACAACAGACATCTGGAACACAGCAAACAAAGAATGGTCTTTGATTTCTGTTAACGGTGGCAACTTAACAATTAAAAACGGAACACTTGAAGCAAAAGCAAATGATTGTTATGCAATTGATGTGAAGAGTGGTTCATTAACAATTGAAAGTGGAAGCTATTTAGGAAACGTTTCTGCAATTTATATTCTTGAAGGAAATGTAACAATCAATGGTGGAACATTTGACATTGCTCAACTTTCTGAATTTAGCGATAAGAGATATTTGGTTAACTGTTTAGATAATTCTTATAGAACAGGAAGTGCAGTTGTAACAATTAACGGTGGTTCATTTGTAGGATTCAATCCTGTAAGCAATTTAGCTGAAGGAGCAAACACAAGCTTTATTACTGATGGACATGCAGTTGTTGAAAGCAATGGTGCTTATACCGTTGTTGAAGCTGAAGGTACTGTTTATGCTTCAACTGAAGAAAAATTGAGAACTGCACTTGCTGATGAATCAGCAACAACAATCGTTCTTGTAGGAAATATTGAAATAACATCTTACCTTGAAGTTGCTAGAAAAGTAACATTTGAACTTAATGGTTGCACAATCACACGTGATACAAGAGGAACTCAAGCAATTCTTGTTTCACAAAATGGTGACCTTACAATCAACGGAGAAGGTACAATCAACGGTGCAAGTGTTGATGCAAAATCAGAAATTGCAGTTTGGGCATATGGTGGAAAAGTTACAATTAATGGTGGAAATTACACAAATATTGCAGCTGATGGCGTAGACGCTGGTGAAGTTATTTATGCTTCTCATGGTGGACAAATTGTAATCAATGGTGGAGATTTCTCTGGTGAAGAAGAAGAATTTGTATTGAATCTTCTTGATGAAACAAACGATGAATCATCAATCACTGTAACAGGTGGTGTATTCCATGGTTACGATCCATCAAATAGCCACTCAGAAAACCCATTAATGAATTTTGTAGCTGATGGTTACAAGGTTGTTGAAAAAGACGGTGTTTACACAGTTGTAGAATCAGCTGGAACAGTTTATGCTTCAACTGAAGAAAAGTTGCTTGCAGCACTTGCTGATGAAACAGCAACAACAATCGTTGTTGTAAACAATATTGATTTAACAAATACTGTTAAAATTACAAGAGAAGTTACAATTGATTTGAATGGTCACAAGTTATTCAATACAACAGATATCTGGAACACAGCAAACAAAGATTGGTCTTTGATTTCTGTTAACGGTGGCGACTTAACAATTAAAAATGGAACACTTGAAGCAAAAGCAAATGATTGTTATGCAATTGATGTGAAGAGTGGTTCATTAACAGTTGAAAGTGGAAGCTATTTAGGAAACATTTCTGCAATTTATATTATTGAAGGAAATGTAACAATCAATGGTGGAACATTTGAC
>JAZODG010000032.1:0-17290 GCA_045596905.1 Clostridia bacterium | reverse complement strand
TATATCTATATTATAGACCAATTTTTTAAATTTGTAAATAGTTATGAAATAAAATTTAAAATTTTTTTACAATTTCGTTAAATTTGGGCTTTTTAGAGCTCAATTTCATCATAAATATCCATATCTAAGCTGTAAATTGTAAGTTTTTTGTTATCATATAACGCAAATGCTGGTTTTGAACCAAATCTTGGGCTGGCAATTGAACCAGGACAAACCCTAACAACTCCATCACGTCTTTCAATGAATGGTCTGTGAACGTGTCCTTGCAAAATAACCTTTGTTCCATACTTGCTAAGATTCATGTCATCAAGCCTGTGACCATGGCACGCATATGCAAGAATGTTATCAAGATAAACAAATCCATATTCCATAAACAAGAAGTCAGCATTTTCAGGTTCATAATACCAATCATTATTCCCCTTAATGATTAATAGTTTTTTTGAAATGCCGTTAAGTTTTTCAACCATTTCACTTGCCCCACTGCCAAAAGTGTCACCCAAAATAACAATTTTGTCAGGGTTATATTTATCTGCAAGCTCAAGGGTTTTATCTAATCCAGCCATTGAACCATGAATATCTGCAACAATCAATACTCTTTTATTTTCCATCATTTGCTCCAATATAGCCATATTATGACAATCATTTAATTTTTTTGCAACAAAAAAATGCCCCATAAAGGAGCATTTTTCAAATTAAATATTCAATAACTCAATATAGCTTGATTTGTCACTTGCTGCAAAGAACAAATAAAGTCTTGGGCCAGCATCAGTTCCAAACAAAAGATTATAGAAAATCTTGAAGTATTTTTGTTGGATTGCCATATTTTCTTTCTTTGTGAGTTCAGGATTATTTACGCAATCATAAATAAATTGTTGAACTTCTTTATCTTTAACTGTTTCAGCGTTTGCCAAATAGTCATGAAGTTTTTTAACAATTGCTTTTTCTTCATCAGAAAGAGTTTCAGCAAAAGCAGTATTCTTTTCAGCCAAAAGCTTAAAGAGCTTTTCTGGTTGATATGTATTGATGAAATATGTTGCTTTTTCAAATCTTTCATCAGCTCTTGGAGTCCATTCCAAATCAAGTGCTTTGATAGCTTTTTTCAAGCTTTCATGATTAAAGTTAACAATTGGTGCAAGACTTGAAATTGTGTTGAAAGAAGTTTCATTTTGATATTCTCTTCCTTCAATCAAACAAAGGTCAAAAAGTGACTTTGTGAACTCTTCTGCAGTTCCATCTAAATAAGATGCAAGGCCTTTATCAAACTCTGAATAATGACGGATAATTGTGTCGTCAAAATAGAAGTTATAAGCATCTTCTGGTTCATATTTTGCAAACAACCATCTGATGAGCTCTGGTGTATAGAACTTTAATGCTGCTGCAGGTGTAATATTAATACCACTTGATGAGTGCATTGAAGACACACCTTGGAAACCAAGCCAACCATAGCCTTGGAATACAGGAGCTTCATAACCAAAGATTTCTTTTGCAATAACAGTTGAAACGTCATAGCTTCCACCAGGAGTTGCGTGGTCAATACCACCTGCTTCAAAGTCAACACCTTCAGCTTTCCAACGCATTGGCCAGTCAATTTTCCATGCAAGCTTAATATCAAAATATTCTAAAACATTAACTGTTTCTGTTTGTCCACAGATTTTACAATGATATGTAAGTTCATGTGTTTCATCATTATAAGATTCAATAACAACTTGGTCATGATGACATTTGCTGCAATAAACAGCAACTGGATAATATTTTTCTCTGTCTTCGTCATTTGCTTCTTGAGATTTGAAAGTCATTTGAATGTCATAGATTTCTTTTCTCTTTTCAAGAGCATATGCAACTTCATTAGCATATCTACCACTTGTGTATTCTTTTGTTTGATAGATATATTCAACTTCAATACCCATGTCAGCAACAGCTTCAGCAAACTCTTTTTCAAAGTATGCGCCATAGCTTTCTTCTTCAGTTCCGAATGGATTTGGAACATATGTGTATGGGCAACCAATATATTTATCATAACCATCAACAACTTTTGAAACATTCACAGGAACTTTTCTCATTCTGTCGAAGTCATCAAATGAATAAAGGAATCTAACTTTCTTTCCTTTTTTCTTTAAAGCAAGTGCAACAAAATATGGAATAGCAAGGTCTCTGAAGTTTCCAATATGAATACTTCCTGAAGGACTGCCACCACCAGCACAAACATAACAATCTTTATTTGGATTTCTTTCGATAATTTTATCGGCAATTCTTTCACTCCAATGCATAATATACACTCCTAAATAATAATGATAAAAAAATAGCACAAATAACAAATTTTGTCAATTATATTCCATATAATTGCCAACACAACCAAAATTCTCCACAAAAAAAGAAAGAAGATTTCTCTTCTTTCTTTGATTTTGTTTTTATGCTCTACCAGGTTGAGCTTCGTTGCTACCATAGAACTTAGCAATCGTATCATAGCCAATACTGTTAAGTGTAGCCAAGGTTCCACGACAGTCAACACCATTAACAAACTTATCACAAGCAGGTTGCATTGATAATATACCAATATGAGTATCAATATCAGCAAGTAACGCTGACCAACCAGCCTTGATATTATCAAAGTGATTTGAACCAATACCAGCCATATCATCAGCCATATTAGAACGGTGATTGTCTGCATATTTTCTCATATGAGCTTTAAGCATAGCAAGTGCTCTCTTCTTAGCAACAAGCATAATAGCAAGTTTATCTTGATGTGAAAGAGTTGTAGATGGAGCAGCCATAATTTCACCAACTTTAGTTGAAAGCATGTTAACAAAGCAGTTTGGATTATTTTCAACTGAGTCAGCCTTAAGGTGTCCAAAGTTAGAGTTAGTTGAAATTGTTTCAAGTTCTCTTAAGTAAGACAAAACATTGTCTTGTTTTGTTGCACCATCAAAGTAAATACCCAAGAATACTTTTGTATCGTTTTTGTTTCTATCGATAATCACAGGTGAACCACCTTGACCACCAGCAGACAACAACGATGTAAGTTCCAAGCCTTTTTGAAGTCTTGTAATTCTATTTTTAACATTAACACTTGCAGGACTATTTGTTTCGAAAAATTCTTTGAAACCTTCACCATAGCTTCTTTCTAAGAACCATTTAAGTTTTTGACGAAGTTCTGGTTTTTCAACATCCTTAAGCAAATCTTCTTCCATTGATTGCAATTCTCTGTTAAGAGCACTCTCAAGGTTAACTTCCATGGTTTTGAAAAGTCTTGCTTTTTGACCTTCGTTGAAGAAATCTGCTTTTCTAATTTCTTGCATAAACGCAACAACGTTTTTAAGCGATTCTTCTGACGCACTTGAATATTTTGTATTTCTAGCTTCATCAATGAAAGCATTTTCCATTTTATCTCTCATTTTTAAAAGCAAATATTCAAGCTTTGCACCCTTCTTAAGTTTTGAAGTTAAGTCGGCATAAAGGTTCTTTGCATCATTAACACTTGAATAATTAAATCCATCAATCTTTTTAATTGTATCAGCAAATGTTCCAGCTGAACCTGCCTTGAGAATTGAAATCATTGTTTCAGCATTTTCAATTCTATGAGCAAATTCAAGTCTCTTAACTTGTTCGTCTAAGCATCTTAACGCTTCGTCTCTCTTTGCTTGATCAACTGGATTTGGGAACTTAGCAACAATTGAACTTCTAATAATTTCAAGTGGAATGTTGTCAACTGTAACAAATTTACCAATTTCACTTAAACCATCATTTGCTGTCTTCATTTGAAGTCCTGCAATCAAGTCATCAATTTGATATGTTCCACCAGCAATTCTCACAACATCTTTAACAGCAATGTCAGCATTATTTAAACTTGTGCTGTTTCTTCTAATTTCAAGCATGTGCTTTAAGTATTTGTTTGTTTTTGGGCTAGTTGATGTTGGAGCAGCAGTGTCAATTTCACTAACAATCGCTGAGTAGTCTGTATTTGCATCATTTGAGAAAATTCTTGCAACAACAGGACCAACAACAGCACCTTCTCCAAGACCAGCACAAGCATTAACTACAACAGGTTGTTGTGTTGTATAGAGTGAAGTTGCAGGAACACCATAATCTCCCAAAACTTTAATACCACCAGCATCACCATATGCAGGGTTAACACAGAAGTAACCATTCTTTTCAATGTTTGTAAATGCAAGTGAGTTTTCAACTTTTTTATCAATACCAAGGTATCCTGAAGCTTTTAATGACTCTGACATTGTTGGATCGTTAAACAAGTCATTTGCGTCTGGATAAGAGCTTGGTGTATATGCATTGTTGAAAAGAACATCATTAAAGTGTTCTCTTGCCTTTTCATAATAATCAATTCTCAATCTTTGAGTATCTGCATCATTTGGAAGTTTTGCTTCAAAATTCTTAAGATCTTTTGCAACATTAACAAGATCAGCGCTTGTTGAAGATGGATTAATACCCCTAACCTTTCCTTGAAGCATATCACGAATATCTGCAGGAACCATGTTATCAATTTCTTTTGGATTCTCAAGTTGACCAAGATTCAAATAGTCCATAGTCATTTCTTTAATAGAATCTTTACCATAGAACAAACCAAATGATTTTCTTTGTTTATCAAGCAAAATTTTATCACCAGGGCTAAGCATAACATTAAGCTCTTTCCAAGAAAGTGCACTTGGTCCTTTTTCGATATATCTTTGCTTTACATCAGCTTTTTTAATGTTATATCTTGCAGCAACTCTCTTTTTGAAGTTTTCATACAAACTACCCATAGATTTTGCCCAGTCTGGAAGCCATCTCTTTGCCAAAACAAAGATAGGAATCAAACCAAGCGCTGGCAAGAATATACCACTAACAACAGCACCAATACAGCCAACACCAGCAGCCCCAAGAAGACCAACCTTGCCTGTTTTAATAGCAAGGTCAACACGTCTGCCAACGGCAGCTTCTTGTTCCTTCATCAATGTTTTTTCCGCTGTAGATTTTTCTTTTTTAGCATCTTTCCAAATACCAGCAAGTGTTTCAGTTGCAACGTCCAAAATGCCATAAATTTCTTCTCTTTTTAAAGAACCATTTCTTTCGCTACTTGCTCCAGTTGCATGCAACAATCTGATATGGTCAGATTGAACGTCTGGCATATCTTTGTTGAGTTCTCTGAGCATATTTTCAGTGTCTGCAGGGTTTGGATAATGTGGAATATGCTTATCAAAATCATTTGCAAGTTCCAAGTAGTCTTGAATAACATTTGCAGGTGCACTTGGGAAAAGTCTCATCACACCGTTTACACTATGAAAGTCTGCAGCATTAAGTGGTGCAGGAAACTTGCTATATTTTATTTGAAGCAATCTTGAAATGAATTCAGAAGCCTTTGCAACCTGGGTGTCCATGTGGGTATAGTTGGTATCAAAGAAGTCAATATGTGCCTTCTTTGAGTTATTTTCAACCATGTAGCAAAAAGCCCCAAATTGTGAAACTCTTTGGAGATGTTGAAACTTCTTCGCTTTGGACAAGTCAATCGAATCATCGTCAAGATACGCTTTGACCCAATCGCCAACACTTTTTGACTGGCTTATAGTTGTTTTTTCATCAGCCATAAAATTCCTCCTAAATTAAACTCCAAGTCTCAATTCTTCTAGTGATCATATTATATCACATAAAGTTTCAAAATGGAATACCTTTTATAATAAAAACATAACTTTTATTTTTCTTGAACTTTGTCATTTTCAATACTTGAACCAAGAATACTTCTAATTTGGTCAACTGAATCCATAACTTCTTTGTCATTTTCTTGTGCTTTTTTAGCTTCAGCTTCTTTTTGTTCCTTTTCTTCTTGTTCTTTTTGAGCTTTTTCTTCAGCTTCTTTTTGTTCTTGTTCTTTCTTTGCTTCTTCTGCCTTTTGCTCACGTTCTTCTTTTGAGTTTTCAAACTTCTCATAGAATGCTTCAGTATCAAATTGTCCTTGCAATGTGATGGCTTCGTTCTTTGCACCTCTGATGTTTTCTTCTTGCTCTTTTGTGAGTTTTATTGGTGCAAAATCATCAGCTGCGTTTTTATGAACAGCACTTGGAGCTGCTTGTTCTGAAAGCATTGTTAAACTTTCTTCATCTTCACAAAGTTGTTTGTAATATTTATTTGAGTGACGAAGCATTTCAATATTGTGCTTAACGTCAAATTTCTTTGTTTTGTCTTTAAGTTCATTTTGAACAGTTGTAAATTCTTTTTTGAGTGCATCAAATTTTCTTTTTAAAACTTGTTCTTTAAGATAGGTTTCTTCTCCCCTTTCAAAGATAGTTGCACTTGCAGAGTTTAATTTAACATAATCTCTTTTTGTTTTTACATAAAGGTTGTTAAACAATGCAAACAAAACAATCATAACAATAATGAGTATTACCCCACCAACATATCTTGGCTCTGCAAACGGCAAAATCTTTCCGATTGAACTAACAATAATGTTATCAAGGAAAAATCCCGTCATACCAATCATGCCAATCAAGATTGAAAAGAACATCATAATAGCGCAAATCCAATTCTTGGCTTTCATTTTTGACAATTGTCCATCAACATAACCAAGTTCTCTTTGTCTATTTTCAGTGATTCTTTTTTGTTTTTGATAAGCTTCTTCTGCCCTATCTTTTGCATCATCAACAAAGTTATAATAGTGCTTTTGAGCTTCAGCAACGTCGTTTATTGTTGCAACTTTTTTATCTAATGAATCAACTGAGCCCATTTCAAGAGCATAGTTATAATAAACCACCAAATCAGTTCTTGATGGAACGCTTGTGAAACCCAAATCACATTTTTGCATGATCTCAACAAGTTGTTCCCATGATAAGTGTTGATTTTTCTTATCAATAGGATTTTGTTTTATTTCTTGCAAGAACTCATTTGGATTCTTAACAATAGTTGTGTATGCCTGAACAAATTTGGCAATTTCAATATAGAACGCAGAGTTTTTTACAATCAATGACGCTCTTCTTTCTGTTGAAACGTTGTTAATTAACATAAAATTTTCTCCAAAATATACAACATAATGATAACACACCCATTTTTTTTTCGCAAATAAATAGCACGACATATAGATAAATAATATATAATTAAATAAATAATTTGTATCGTTGGACAAGCCTTGTAAAGTCTTGGTATAATAAAATCAGGAGATAAAATTTATGAAAGCATTAATCGGAACAAAAAATCCAGGCAAAGTTAAAGGAGCAACCGACGCCCTAAATTCTTTTTATGAAGGCATTGAAGTGGTTGGCATTCCAGTTCCTTCTGACGTGCCAGACCAACCTGTTAACAACGAAACATTAATCGGCGCACAAAACAGAGTTAACAACTTAATTTCATACGCAAAAGAAAATAACATTGACGCAGACTTCTTTGTTGCAATAGAGTCAGGTCTATGCAATATTTATGGGAATTGGCATATTATCAATTTCGCTGTAATAAAAGACAAAAACGGATATGAAAGCGTTGGCACCAGTGCAGGATTTCCAGTTCCTTTAAAATATATTGAAGACATTAAAGAAAAAGGGCTTGGAACCGTTATTGATAGCCTTTTAGACACCGATAATATCAGAAATAGCATTGGTGGAATCAGCTATTTAACTCATGAAAAAGTGAATCGTATTGACCTAACCCGTGAAGCCTTTATCATGGCATTAACACAGTTCACAAACGGAAATCTTTGGAAAGACTAAAACAAAAAAAACTCCCTAAACTAGGGAGTTTTTATTATTGATTTTTTCCACAACATTGTTTGTATTTCTTTCCACTACCACATGGGCAAGGATCATTTCTACCAACTTCTTTTGATTGTTTTTTCACAGGCAACGCACCTTCACCCCCATTAGCTCTGAGATTTGCCATTTTTGCTTGTCTCATTCTAACCAATTGTTCAGGTGAAACACCTATTTGAATCTTTACACCCATCATGAAGTTTGCAACATCTTTTCTAACTGTTCCAATCATGTAGTCAAACATTTCAAAACCTTCTGTTTGATAAACTGTGATTGGATTTTTATTTGCATAACCACGGAGTCCAATACCTGTTCTAAGGTTGTCCATATCATCAATATGGTCAATCCATTTTCTATCTAAAACACGAAGCAACACATCTCTTTCAACAGCTGAGAAATTGATGCCTTGTTTTTCATATTCAGCCTTTCTAAGTTCATATCTATCAACTGCTCTTTTATAGATTTCATCAGCAATTTCACCAGCTGTGTAATCACTGATAATTTCAAGAGTTATGAAGTTTGTTTCTGGCTCAAGAAGTCTCTTTTCAAGCTCTTTGTTATATGCTTCAATATCAACTTCTTCAGGCTTTGAGAAATGTGAAAATTCATCGACAATTTCATCAACAACATCACGAATCATACCAACGATTTTTTCGTGCATGTCATCACCAGCAATAATCTTGTTTCTTTCTTTGTAGATTTCTTCTCTTTGATGGTTCAAAACGTTATCATATTCAACAACGCTCTTTCTGATTGAATAGTTGTTTCCTTCAACTCTCTTTTGAGCATTTTCAACACTTCTTGAGAAGAACTTCCAGTTGATTGATGTGTCGCTGTCAAGCTTGAAGATTTCAGCCATTCTCTTAAGTCTTTCACTACCAAACACTCTAGACAAATCATCATCAGCTGAGATATAGAAAACTGAAGAACCTGGGTCACCTTGACGACCAGCACGACCACGCAACTGGTTATCAATACGACGGCTTTCATGACGCTCAGTACCAATGATTCTCAAACCACCAAGAGCAACAACTTCTTTCTTTTCTTTTTTAACTTCTTCATCAATCTTGCTTTTAATTTCAAGATACATTCTTCTAGCCCTGTCTTGTTCTTCATTTTCTGTTGGGAAGAATGAAGCAGCAATATCAATATCATGGTCTTCAAAGCCTGCTTTTTTAAGCTCTTGTTTTGCAACAAATTCACTGTTTCCACCAAGCAAAATATCGGTACCACGACCAGCCATGTTTGTAGCAATAGTTACAGCACCAAGCTTACCTGCTTGAGCAACGATTTCAGCTTCTCTTGTATGGTTTTTAGCATTCAAAACATTATGTTTAATACCAAGATGAGTAAGTTTTTTAGAAAGCTCTTCAGACTTTGCAACTGACAAAGTACCAACAAGCACCGGTCTTTTGATGTTATGAGCTTGTCTAATGTCTTCACAAATAGCATTAAGTTTTGCCTCATTTGAGAAGAAGAATACGTCATTTTCATCAATTCTTTGTGATTTCAAGTTTGTTGGAATGGTTACAACGTCAAGATAATAAATTTCTCTAAATTCGCCTTCTTCGGTCTTTGCAGTACCGGTCATACCTGAAAGCTTTTTATAAATCTTAAAGAAGTTTTGGAAAGTGATTGTTGCATAGGTTTTGTTTTCACCTTGAATCTTAACACCTTCTTTTGCTTCAATGGCTTGATGCAAACCATTTGAATATCTTCTACCAACCATGATACGGCCAGTAAACTCATCAACAATTAAAACTTCGTTATCACGAACGATATAGTCTTCATCTCTGTGCATCAAAAATCTAGCACGAATAGCATTGTTGATATTGTGGTTAATTTCTGTATTTTCAACGTCTGCAAGGTTTTCAAGTCTATAATATCTTTCAGCTTTTTCAATACCTGTTTCGTTAAGGTTGATTGTTTTTTGTTTTTCATCAATATCAACATCAGTATCTTTAAGTGACTTTGCAAACTTTGCGGCTGTTGTGTATTGGTCAGAAGATTCACCTGAAGGACCTGAAATGATAAGTGGAGTTCTTGCTTCATCAATCAAAATTGAGTCGACTTCATCGACAACAGCAAACTCAAGTCCCCTTTGAACCATTTCCATTTTGTTTGTGCACATGTTATCACGAAGATAGTCAAAACCAAATTCGCTGTTTGTTCCATATGTAATATCACATTCATAAGCTTTTTTCTTTTCGTCTTGTGGTTGGTTTGTATAAATGAAACCAACATTGAGTCCCAAGAATCTATGAACCTTACCCATCCATTCAGCGTCACGCTTTGCAAGATATTCGTTAACAGTAACAACATGCACAGGCTTGCCTGAAATTGCATTCAAATATGCTGGAAGTGTTGACACCAAGGTCTTACCTTCACCGGTACACATTTCAGCAATTCTTCCTTGGTGCAAAACAATACCACCAAGAAGTTGCACATGGAAGTGTCTCATATTCAAAACTCTGGTTGCTGCTTCCCTAACAACTGCATATGCATCTGGAAGCAAATCATCAAGAGTTTGACCTTCTCTATATCTTGTTTTCAAAACATTAGTTTGTTCCTTGAGTTCGTCATCACTCATAACACTATATTTATCTGCCAAAAGTTCGATTTTGTTAGCAATCTTTTCAAGCTTTTTCAAACTTCTGTTATTATCAAAATTCTTAAGTGCACTAAATAAGCCCATATATTTCTCCTTTCACACTATTATATATTAACCTATTTTTCTCACAATGTAAAGTTGTGACTCATTTTATTTTTTATTGAAGTGTAAATTTTTGTAATATTTATCCCTTTTTTGATGAAAACAGCTCTGTTTTTGCAAATGTATAAGACCAAACAAATTTTGGTTTGTTTAATTTTTCGCTCTTGAGTACACTTGCACACTCTGAAAGTGTTGCACCGGTTGTGAAAACATCATCAATAATCAACACTTTTTTGCCTTTCAATTTTTCTATGTTTTCTTTTGTTAGCACAATACTGCCCTTCAGGTTCTCCATTCTTTCTTTTTGTGACAAACCTGCTTGGTGTTTTTCATTACCAACTTTGGTTAAAAATTCAACCACTTCTTTCCCTGTGATTTTTGAAAGTTCCAAAGCAATTTCTTCAGCTTGGTTAAAACCCCTTTCTCTGCGTCTCTTTGAACCAATAGGCACAAATGTTAAACAGTCAACTTCTTCAAAAATTTTTATGTTTTGAGCCATAAGTTCTGCAATATATTTTGCATAATATTTCCTGCTTGAATATTTGAATCTTTTAACAATATTAGCAGAGACGTCATCATATTTTGAGAATGAAACATTCTTGTCAAAATGAAAATTAAAATCTTTGCATCTATCACAAATCATCACATCTGCAAAAAGTTTATCTCCACACTTGCAACATGTTTTACCTTTTATCACAGGCATATTATTCAAACACTTTTCACAAAGAGAAAACTTTGTTCCGTCCAAAATCTCACGCCTACATGAAATACACGCATGATTAGACAAAAACAAATCTTCAAACTTATTAAACAGCTTTGCAAATTTCAATTTAAAACCCATAGCCATATTATCCAAAATTATCAAAGTTTTGTCAATTGAGCTTTTATGTTTGACAGCATTTTTTTTAAAGATTATTATGGTTTAGGGAGAAAATATTATGATAAAAATTGCAGTTGACGGATTAACCGGAAGTGGCAAAGGCACACTTTCTGACGGAATCGCAAAAAGATTCAATTTAAAGCATCTTGACACAGGTGCAATATTCAGGGGCATGGGCGTTTCTTATTTAATTAATAACGCTGGCGACCCATCAGAACAAAACATTGAACAAGAACTTGAAAAAGCACACATTTCAGTAGCTTTTGAAAATGACAAACAACAAATATACTTAAATGGTTCAAACATCACATCAAGGCTCAGAGAAGAAGCCGTGAGTCAACTTGCATCAAAGGTTTCAGCTTTCAAACAAGCAAGAGAAAAATATCTTGAAATCATCAGAGAGTTCACAAACAACTATGACTGCATCATCGACGGCAGAGATATCACAAGCATTGTTATGCCTGACGCAGACGTTAAAATTTATTTGACTGCTGATGAAAAAGTTAGAGCTGAAAGACGCTATAAAGAAAACCTTGAAAAAAATATTTCTTGCACATTTGAAGAAGTGTTAGCAAACATTCAGGAAAGAGATTATCGTGACACTCACAGAGACATTGCCCCACTCATCATTGTTCCTGATGCGTTTGTGGTTGACAACACAAAAATCGGTATTGATGAAACAATTTCACTTTGTTGTGACCACATCGAAAAGGTTTTGAAAGAAAATAACAAGCTATAAATTCAAATTTTATCAAAGAAAAGTCTTGTATGAATAAAAATTAGTTGATTTTATTATTTTTATTGTGATATATTTTAATTACTAAAAACCTACGGAGGGTTATTATGACAGATTATATTATTGGTGGAGCTATTATTCTTGTAATCGCAATTGCACTTATCGTTTCAATTGTTAAAACAGTAAAAAAAGCTCATATTCGCGCTGAAGAAAAAACACGTGAGGTTGATGATGTTATAATCAAACATGGTGTTAGATACACACCAGATGCAACAATCGTTGACAAAGATGGAACTGAAAATGTTACTTTCATCAAAGGCGATATCATCATTAAACCTAGAAAGGTTGTTAAAGTTGGCAAAGGCGAAGAAATCAAACCTGGAAAATGGACAATCCTTGCAAGCAATGATTCTGCAACAGTTTTCAATGTTAGAATTGGCAACTTTGTTCAAGAATACAAGCATGGTCAAGAAATTGTATTGTCTGAAGGCGATGAAATCTGCCCAACAAGCACAACAATCATTTTAAGATAAAAAACAATTAATTTGTTTTTATCCAATAAAAAATCACCCTACTCCCTTGGGGTGATTTTTTCTATGTAAATTTTATTCTTTTCCACGAATATAAACAGTTGTTTCTGACTGATGCTTTGGCAAATCATTATTTTTAAATTTAAGCAAGAATGTTTCAAGCATCTGATTCGCAGTTTGTGCAGTTTTTCTTTTCCATTCAAGTGAAAAACAATGGTTACTCAAAACCGAAGTTGAACAATAACTCTCAAAATAAACATCGTTCTCATCAAACTTCTCTATAAGCATTTCTGCGTGACCTTTACAAAGCAAGTCTTTTTCAGCATAAATTAAGAATGTTGGTGGATAGTTTCTTGATACAAAGTTTATTGGCGCACAAAAGTTTTTGTATTTATATTTCAAATACTCACTTTCTGAAATACCAGTTGTTGCTTCAAAAACCTTTTTATTTATATCAAATAAAAATTTGCCATCAAGCGCCTTTTTTATATCATACAACCCACAATTTAAG
This sequence comes from Clostridia bacterium, assembly GCA_045596905.1. GTDB lineage: Bacteria > Bacillota > Clostridia > Christensenellales > UBA1242 > RGIG1681. The sequence continues at coordinate 4,199 of JAZODG010000032.1, read as the reverse complement.
ATTGACGCAGCAAAACTTATCTTAGGGTTAACCCTAAGCTTTTTCTGAAGCTCTTCATTTTCTGCAATGCAAGCAAGCGACAAAGCATAAAAAGCCCCTGCACTATCACCTGCAACAATAACCTTGTCAAGATTAAGATTATATTTTTCTGCATTGCGTGAAAGCCAATTAACAGCTGAAAATAAATGCTTAAGTGGTTTTGGAAACATATATTCAGGACTCAAACCATAGTTCACATTCACGGCAAAATAACCCATGGTTGCAAACCACGTACCAATGGCCTTTCTATAGTTTTTATCACCTGCGATAAAGCCACCACCATGGATATACAAAATCACAGGGAAAGGACCTTTACCTTTTGGTTTATAATAATCTAAAACGCAAGTTTTTGGCTCTCTTGTGTTATAAATCACATCGGTCTTTATCTCAACATCTTGAGCACCTTCAAACTCAACCCCTTCATTTTGGTTTTTATCACAAACCCAATCTAGCAGTTCAAATATAGTCTTGGCAATATCCACAATAATCCCCCTATTTTATTTTCATATTAGTCTTATTCTTTTTCAATTTTTGCACCACAGCTATCGCAAAAATTTGCTCCCTCCAAAAGCTCACTTCCACAGTGTGCACAATGCTTTGTTTCTGGCTTGGCTTCAATTTCAAAGTTAGTATCTTGCACTAGCTCAGCATTTGATTCTTCAGTTGTCTCTCTTTTTTCAATGTTTATGGTAACAACTTTGTTATGCCTTTTTGGAATAATCAAGTTTAAAACAGAAAAAATCAAAATGCTCAGCCCTGCATTTACAAACATACTTGCAAAGCAAACCATGTCATTAAACCACATGTTTTCAATAAACTGACAGCCAACAACAAACATAATCACAAGCCCAATCGAACACATGATTCCACCGGCAAAAAACTCTGTTCCAAGTCTCAAAACAAGCATCAGCAAAGTTAATGCAGCGCAACTTAAACAAATTATAGCAACAATTTTCCATACTAATATTCTGCCATAATCTGTCACACATGCGCCACTTTGGTCAACATAAATCTTCAACTCACTAACATGAATTTTGCTAACAGTGTTGCCTTTTAGCGCAGCTGTTCTTTCTTGTCCATTATAACTATATTTCACCAAAACGTTAATTTCTCTATATTCAGTTTCAGTGATTTCACCTTCATCAACTTCTGTTGTTGTAACAACCTTTCCTTCTTGCCAAACCACCTCAGCATTAACAACTTCAAGCCCAGAAACATTCTTGTTATGAATACTGAAAAACAAAGCCGACAAACCAAATAATACTGCCATGATTATTGCAAAGATAACATTAGTTTTAACTCTTCTCTTTGCAGGATATTCTGACGAAAGCTTTGGGTGTTTTGCAACGGTTGTTGGGTCATCTGGAACTTTCGCCCAAACATTAATTCTGATTGCATTCAAGAATATCAAAACAAACAAAACTGTGGCAATTACACTCCATGCTGTTACAACCTTAACTTCAGTGTATTGATAAATAAGCAACCATACCTGAAAGATTACAGGCAAAAGAAAACTTCCAATAACAAGCAATAATTCTCTTTTATTTATATTTATTTCCATAATTGCTCCAATTATTTATTTTTTAAAGATTCTCTAATATTTTCCGGCTGTTTAAACCAATATCTCAAACCCCTTCCAGCCAAAGGCTCATCTGCATATCTTGGAATAATATGCATGTGTGCATGTGCAACTTCTTGCCCTGCCACTTTGCCTACATTCCAACCAATGTTATAACCGTCTGGCTTATATTTTTCATCTAAATAAGCCTTAAGTTCAAGCATCAACGCTTTAGAATCTGCCCATTCCTTGTCAGATAGTTCAAACGGAGAACCCACTTCTGACTTTGGAATAATAACATACGACCCAACAAGCGTGTTGTGTTTTAAATTGTTTGACCTAACAGCCACCATGGTTTCATTTTCAAAATGTCTATCTTCTTTATCATTTAATTCAATTGGTAAATCTTTCATATTGCACCTTCTTATTTAATTTTATTAAATAAAGCTTTCTAAGTCAATTACAATAAAAACAAAAAGCATATAAACCTTAAATTTATATGCTTTCAAATTAAAATCCTTGTTTTTCAACCATGATAACTGGCCTATACTGTTTTCCAAGCTGTTTTATTCTTGTTTTGATAAGTTTTTCTATCTCTTCATCACTAAGCTTTGTTTCAAATGGAATAGCCACTTCAAAAATCAAGTTGGTGTAATTAACTGCCCTAACGATTCTAAAGTCATGCATTGAAAACTCTTCATCAATATCCTTCACAATAATAGAAACCTGTCTGCGAAGCATATTCACTTCTTCATCATCAATAACAATAGGGTCAAGATGTCCTGTCAGCACAACGTTTGTTTCTTCCAAAAACTCTTTTTCAATGTCATCAATAAGTTCATGCGATTCAAGAACATCAACTTTTGCATCAACTTCAATATGAACACTTGCAAAGTATTTGTTTGGACCATAACAATAAATGTTAAGGTCGTGAATGCCAAGAACTCCTGGTTTTGACAATATTCTGGTTTTCACTTGCAACACAAGGTCTCTGTCTGGTGCTTGACCAATAAGCTTTGATGCTGTTTCTTTTAAAATCTTGATTCCTGACCAAGCAATCAAAAGCGAAACCAAAACACCAACATATCCATCAATATAAACACCTGTAAATCTTCCAACCAAAACAGAAATCAAAACGGCTGTTGTTGAAATTGAGTCAGACAAGCTATCGACAGCTGTTGCCTTAAGCAAATCAGAATTGATTTTCTTTGCCATGATATTATTGAAAATAAACATGCCAACCTTAACCAAGATTGAACCAATCAAAACAGCAACGGCAATAACTGAAAACTCAAGCGCTTTTGGCGAAATAATGTTGTTTATAGATTCCATCGCAAGCTCAAATGCAATAATCAATATAACGAACGCAACAGCCATTGATGAAACATATTCTATTCTTTCATGACCATATGGGTGCTCTTTGTCTGCAGGCTTTGACGACATTCTAAACGACATATATGACACAACGCTGCTGCCACAGTCTGACAAGTTATTAAGACCGTCAGCCATAATTGAAATAAAGCCAGAAACGATTCCCACAACAATCTTGCAGACTGACAAAACAATATTGAGCAAGATTCCAACAAGACTTGAAATTTTGCCTGTTTTTTCTCTGGAATTTGTATCATTTTTTTTCTTTTTCATAAATCTCCTAACCACTAAACTATTATATTAAAACTAAAATATTTTGTTAAATCGGACACATAATATAACACAAATTTTCTCTAAACACAAGTCTTGCAAAGAAAAAAGAAAGATTACTCTTTCTCTTTTTGATTGTCTTGTTTTTTTGCATCTCTTAGTAACAATGCCAAATGGTATGCATTAATAATAACAAGCCCAGCATTTAACACTGCCGTGCTGATTGCTGGCAACAAACAGCCATAAACAACAAAAACCACACTGCCGGTTAGGTTTAATACTCTCATAAAAATGCTGCCTTTAAGTGTTGTTGTTTTAAATAGCATTGATGTCAAAATCAAAAGAGTTGAAACAATCCCAACAAGTTCAATAACAACTGGATTCATAATAACCCCCAAATATATACTGTATTTTTATACTATCAAAATTGATTATTTTAAGTCAAATCATTCAATAAAAAAATCAGGCTTTCGCCTGATTTTATAACCAAAAAGCTGGTCCTGATTCATATGGTTGAGCAGCAACTTTTGGCTCAGCCACAGTTGGTTTATATCCCCTTTTCTTGTCAACAGCCATACTCCAATCTGCAATAGCACTTTCAATAGTAGACTCTTGAGTTAACAAAACTTCAACTTCGTTATAGTCTTGCATATACAATTTTTCAACGCTTGGATATGATTTTAATAAACACACTGCATCAGGAATAATATCAAGTGTAACAGACCCACTAACACCCTTAGCAAAAATAGTATTTATTTCAGTATCATAACCCAAAATTTCTAAATGTTTTGGCATAATAATTTACTCCTTGTGCTCACTTTTGAGCATTATAATTATACCACAAACCCCCATCACATTCAATTTATACCCCAAATTAGCCTATATCTAATATTTCTATACAAATTAAATGAAATTTATAATCATTTGCCATAATATAAAAAAGAGACATAATGTCTCTTTT
>JAZODG010000031.1:0-36369 GCA_045596905.1 Clostridia bacterium | reverse complement strand
TTCAACCATATCTTCGCCGGTGTATGACTTTGGACCCCTGAACACAACGCACATTGCTTGTTCATTGAAACTTTCGGTTTTGATGGTTCCCAAAGTGAGCATTCTTGGAACAAAGTGTGATGGAATGTCGCCAGAAACGCTTAGGAAAAGTTTGTCAGCAATTGACACAGAGTCTTTTCCTGACATTCTAACGATTGATATTGCACCGGAGCTTGCGCCGGTTGAGATTGCTACAATTGAGTCACTATTATTCATAATAACAATTATAGCAATATTTTGACATTTTTCAATAATTTTGAGATATTTTTTTGATAATGCAAGTTTTGGCAAAATAAAAATCCCAAGCTTAAATGCTTGAGATTTTGTTTTGATTAGTTGTTATCGTTATCTTCTGAATCGTTGTTTTTGTCAACACGGATTGAATCGTCTTCAAAATAATCTTTGATTTCGCCTTCATTTCTTTGACGAGAGATGTTGTTTCTAAGTTTTACAACAACATATCTGTTTGGTTCATTTCCGTAGCTTTCAGTGATAACTTTGCCGTGGTCAGCAAGGGCAGAGTGAATGATTCTTCTTTCATAAGAGTTCATTGCTTCAAACTTGAATTCTTTGTTGTCACGAATAACTTTTCCAGCTGTTCTTTTTGCAAGGTTTGTGAGAGTTTCAGTTCTGCGTTGTGCATAGTTGTTGCTGTCAACAGTGATTCTCTTGCATTCTTCTCTTGCTTTGTCTTTATTGAAGATATAGTTTACAAGAATTTGGAATTCTTCAATAGAGTCGCCGTGCTTTCCGATAAACACTGCAGAGTCATTTCCTGTAACGTTTACAAAGAAATCTTTTTCACGTTCTTCAACAAATGTTTCAAGTTCAAGACCCATCAATGAGATAAGCTTGTCAACTAGTTCTTTTAATTTTGATTCTTCTTCTGAAGATGTTCCAAGAGAAAGTCTAACTCTTGCTTTGTTAAAAAGACCTGCTTGTTCCAAAATTTCAATCTTTACATCTTCTCTTTTTACGCCAAGCTTATAAAGTCCAATTTCAATAGCTTGGTCAACGGTTTTTCCTTGTGTTTCAATACTTTTCATAAGTTTACTCCTTAATGTAGCCTTTTTTAATTAGTCTGTTTGCTTCTTTTTCCAAAGCTTCTTCAACTTCAAGTCTCTTTTTCTTTGTCATTTTGTCAACGATAAGAGTACTGAGTTCTCCAAATAAAATTGATGCAACGTTGCTTGCCAAGATATACAAGCCGAATGATGCTGTTGAAGTTAAAACGAATATAACCATAACGATTGGCATAACGATTTTCATAATTTTCATGCTTGATGCATTTTCGGTTTTTGCAGAACTTGCAATGATTCTGGCTTTTTTGTTTTTAAGTCTTGTGTGAAGTTCTGAAATATATTGTGATGCGAATGTGATAAGACCTGCAAGAACGGCAAGAATGAAATATCCGTTTGCAGACCTGTCTGCGTTGTCTGCAATAAGTGAAGCTATTCTGTTGTAGTCAGCTTCATTAATATTATTTGTTACATAATCAGCATATTGTGTGCTGCCTGCAAGACTTGTGAGTGATGCATAGTTAGGGAATGGCAATGTTGTGCTGTCAGCAACCCAAATGTTTTGCACCCAGAACCATGATGATGCTTTCTTTGATTCATTCCATTTTGCAACGGCACTTTTTGAAGCTGTGTCTGTTGCATAAGCTTGAAGTTCTGAAATTGAGTTGAGTTTTGCAGCTTTTTCAGGGCCTTCAGCCATTTGGTTGTAACTATTGAACCAGTTAACAACGTCTTCTTTTGTGTTAAATTCGTCACCAGCGTCTTTGTTTACGAATGCATTGTAATATGAAACTTCATATTCAGCTGTGATTGTTTCATATTGGTTGATTGCTTCGTATGCAGAAAACTTGCGAAGAGATGAGAAGAATGTGAAGAAGATTGTCATTGACAAGATAAGGTTAACAAGCATAATGATGCAACCTGCACCCATGTTCAAACCTTCTCTTTTATAGATTGCGTTTGTTTGAACTTGAAGCGCTTGTCTGTCATTTCCAAATTTCTTTTGAAGTTTTGCAAGTTGTGGTGCGCATTTTTGTTGAACTAAAGTTTGTTTTTTTGTATTGAGTTTAACCATGAACTCAAGTGGGGTTGTTACAAGTTTGATTAACACTGTAACAAGGATAATTGACCAACCAATGTTGCCAACACCACCCTTAACCCAGTTGATTAGTTTAACCCAAAGGTCGCTAGGCGCTTCAACTGCGCCAAGAATAGAAAAAATATTCATAGGGTCTCCTTACATAAAATATTTATATTTCTTTTTTGGATTGATTGGAACAGGGTCCGTTCCACCTTTTCCTTTTGGGTTGCATCTGCAAAGTCTTTTTATGGTTAATTTTAAACCAATAAAAAATCCCCATTCAGCAAAAGCCTGACCTGCATAAACTGAGCAGGTTGGTGTGTATTTGCATGCGTGGGGAATAAACGGTGAGATGCAAAATTTGAATATGGCGATTAACGATAACGCAACATATTTTGGAATTGATATTATAAACTTAAATACTTTCTTCATTTTTTAACAAGTTAGCCTTTTTTATTAATTTGTTAAATTCGTTTGCAAGTTCATCAAACCTAGCGTTTGTTATGTTATCTTTCGCAACAACTATAATGTTATAGTTTTGCTTGAGATTTTGCAACTGATTTTTAACAATTTCACGAAGTCGTCTGCGAATTTTGTTTCTGACAACAGCGTGACCAACTTTTTTTGTAACAGCAAAACCCACTTTCATGGTTTTTGTTTTTGAAGTTGTGAAGTATAAAACAATATAATTTCCTGAAACATGTTCGCCATATTTATAAACATAGCTAAATTGATATCTCTTTTTTAGCCTATTAATTTTTTTTAGCATAACAAGCCTCTGAATCTTATTTTCTAATCAATTCTTTACGACCCTTGTTTCTTCTTCTAGCTAAAACTCTTCTGCCACCTTTAGTTCTCATCTTTGCTCTGAAACCATGAACTTTGTTTTTGTGGTTCTTTTTTGGTTGATAAGTTCTTTTCATATTAATTTGCTCCTAATAGTTTTTATAGTTTACCTATTTTTTCATAGTACCGTATTATTATAAACACATATTATGTATTTTGTCAAGAATAAAGTTTTAATTTGAGTCAAATAAAAACCCCTGCTTTGCAGCAGGGGTGAAAATTAATCTTTATATGGGTTGTTGATTTTAATCAAACAGCTATTAATGAATCTCTTTGAAGAGTAGAGTGACAATGCATATAAAAGAGTCATAACAACTGTTACACCACACATTACACCAAATTCAATCACATAAGCTGAAACGCTTGTGAATATGTAGTCTGGGAACGCCAAGAACTTAACCAAGTTAACGATAAGTTGAATAATTGCTTCAAGAGCGATTGAATAGAAGAATACGTTAACAAGCAAGTGCTTTGGAACGGTTTTGAGTTTGTTTTTGTTGTCTTTTTGTGTATTGAAATAAACTGACAAACAAATAATGCAAATCAAGAATGCAAGGTATGCAAAGAAGAATACCAAGCCCCACATTTCTTGATATAAACCGAACAAATAATAAATGTTGGTGAATAAGAAGAATGCGATATAGAACATTATTCTAAACCAAGATGGAATGTGCAAGTTTGAAAATTTGTAAAGGAAGAACCCAAACACATAAAGTGCAAGGCTGATTCCAATCAAAACAAATGCAACAATATGATTGAAGTCTTCATAAAAGTTTAAGTCAATCTTGCAAAAAAATCCAAGAGTCACAATAACTAAGTGGGTGATTGTGAAAAGCAAAAATGCTATAAGTGTAATGTTGCAAGCAAGTTCGTTTTTAAAGCTGTATTTATTTTTTGTGTCTTTCATAATTTTAGTCCTTATTCAACAATTCTAACAGGCAAAATCAAATATAAATATTTGTCTTCTTCAGCTGAACAAATTGTGCATGGTGCGATTTGTGAAGTGAAGTTGATTTTAATAAATTCATCTGAAATTGTGTGCATACAATCGCTCAAATATCTTGCATTGAATGCAATTGTTAAGTCTTTGCCTTCCAAAGAAATTGTAATGTTTTCTGTAACGTTTCCGATGTTTGAAGCAGATGTGAGTGTTAACACCTTGTCTCTGATATCAAAACGAACAAGGTTGTTTTTATCCATACGTGCAAGCAAGCTTGCTCTGTCAAGACCATCTTCAAGTTGAGCTTTGCTAACAATGATTGTTGTTGTGGTTGATGATGGAATAACTTGTTTATAGTTAATAAATTCGCCTTCCAAAAGTCTTGTTGAAACCTTAACTGAACCATCATTGATAAGCAAGTGGTTTTGGCTAACCAAAATGTTAACTGAATCATTTTCAGTGTTGATGAGTTTTGAAATCTCACTCAAACTCTTTGCTGGAATGATGCAGTTGAGTTGTTTTGCTGTTGAAGTAACAGGTGTTTTAACCATTGCCAAACGATATCCGTCAAGAGCAACTGCAGTGAGTTGTCCATCATTGATTTCAAACAAGCAACCCTTAAGGATTGGTCTTGCATCATCAATAGCAACTGAAAAGATTGTTTTGTCAATCAAGCTTTTGAGTTCTGCAGGATTGATTGTGATTGTTTCAGGAGCTGTTGGCTCTTTGATAACAGGGAATTCGTCAGCATTCAAACATTGAAGAACGCCCTCGCTGTCAGTGTATTTAATTTTAAGAGTGCTTTCGTTTATAAGAGAAAGCTCAATTTGTTCGTTTGAAAGTTTTTTAACAAAATCAGCAAACACCTTTCCTGGAACAACAATTTCACCAGGAACTTTTACGTCAGCAGTGATTGTTTTTTCAATTGAGATTTCAAGGTCGGTTGCAGAAAGTGTTAATGTGTCTTCTTTTGCTGTGAGTTTGATGCCTTCCAAAACAGGATTTGTTGTTCTAACGGCTGTTGCTCTTAAAACCTTGAGCACTGCGTCGCTTAAATCTAAACCTTCACAAATAAGTTTCATAATATTCTCCTTTATTTTCCTTCTATCATTTGTCTTAAGTCATTAATTTGGATTTCAAGTTTTTTGAACTGTTTAATGTCTTCAGCAACTTTATTTTTTGCATAGATGACGGTTGCGTGGTTCTTTCCAAAGATATCGCCAACTGCTTCAAGTGGAATGTTTAAATATTCTGTTGCAAGATACATTGCAATTTGTCTTGCTTCAGCAATATTTTTTGTTCTCTTTCTAGCAAGCAGGTCTTCTTTTTTAACGTTATAGAACTTGCAAACAATGTCAATAATCTTTGTTGCGTCAATTGTCTCTTCGTCTTGTCTAGCAATATTTTTGAGAGCTTCTCTTGCAGAGTCAATTGTTACAACGTCTTCTTTAAGCAAGTTTGAATAGAAAACTGTTCTAGATAAGAAGCCTTCCATTTCACGAATGTTGCTTGTTGCAACGTCTGCGATATATTCAATAACTTCTCTTGAAACGTTGTATCTTTCCATTTGAGCTTTCTTGTTCAAGATTGCAATTCTTGTTTCAACGTCAGGAACGCCAATGTCTGCAAGCATACCCCATTCAAATCTTGAACGAAGTCTTTCTTCCAAAGGATTGAGTTCTTTTGGTTGCTTATCGCTAGTGATAACGATTTGCTTTCCGTTTTGATAAAGGTCATTAAATATATTAAAGAACTGTTCTTGAGTTTGTTCTTTTTTAATGATTGCCTGAATGTCATCAATAATAAACACGTCTGCTTTAGAGTAGGTTTCTCTAAATTTGTCAGTTGTGTGTTTTTGAAGGGAGTTTGTAAAGTCTGTGATAAACTTGTCGGTTGTGACATAAACAACATTGAGTTTTGGATTATGTTCACGAATGTTGTTGCCGATAGCGTGAAGAAGGTGAGTTTTTCCAAGACCTGCACCACCATAAATGAAGAGTGGGTTCATGATTGTGTCACCAGGTTTTTCACTAACGGCTGTTGCAGCAGCTGCTGCCAAGCGATTGCTTCCACCAACAATAAACGAATCAAAGGTGTATTTTGGGTTGAAGTGGAATGTGTTTTCATTTGCTTTGAGAGTGCCTTTGTTTGATTCACTCACATAAACACGTTCTTGAGTTTTTTCTGGTTCGTTTAAGTTGTTTTCAATTTCTTCAACAATTTCTGACTTAACCAAAAACTCAACGTCAGTTATTGCACTGTAAACCTTGTTTGCTGCTTCAATAATCTTTTTTTTGTGGGTTTTGATAAGTGTGTTTTTTGAACTTCTTGTTGGAGTGCTTACAACCAAAACGTTTTCTTTGATGTCAACAAGTTCCAAAGTTCTAATCCAAACATCAAACGAAAGTGTTGAAACAACTTTTGAGATTTCGTCAAGAATGTTTGACCAGATTTCGTCCATATCAATATTGGTTGATGAGATGAAGTCTTCGTTAGCCAAAATAAACCTCCGTAAATGTTAATTCATTTTCAATTATATTTACAAACAGGTCAAAAATCAAGAACTTTCTATTAAATTATAAATTATTATTATTAGACAATCGGCAATAAAATAATTATAATATGAGTGTTAAGGAAATTTTCAGATGCGTGTTAAATGGCTTAAACTTAAAAATTTTAGGAACTACGACGAACTTGTTGTGGAGTTTTTTGACGGCATAAATTTGATATCAGGAAAAAACGGTCAAGGCAAAACAAATATGGTTGAAGCAGTCATGCTCTCAGCATTAACAAAAAGCCCAAGGACATCGCATGATGAAGACATGAAGAAAGAAAACACCGATGGCACTGTTTCGGAAGTGTGTGTTGAAAGAAATTTTGGTGATGTGGTTTTGAAAACAACAATCAATTCAGAAACCAAGAAATCGTTCTTTATAAACTCAAATGAAGCAAAAAAACTGAGCGAAGTTTTCGGAAATTTGGTTGCTGTTTATTTCTCTCCAAATGATATGAAGATTGTCAGTGGTGGTCCAAATGAAAGAAGAGATTTTATGGACACGGATATCAGCCAGTTGTCTGGGTCATATTACAACTTGATTCAACGTTATGAAAAGGTTTTAAACCAACGCAACAAGCTGCTCAAGATTGTTCATGACAAAGACCTTTTGGAATCGCAAATTGATATTTGGGATAACCAGCTTGCACATCTTGCAGGGCTTATTATAAAAACTAGAAAAAACTTTATTCAAAAACTCTCTGAACCTGCTGGTGAAACCATGAAAACTATTTCAAAAAATGCCGATGAACTAAAGATGAGTTATGTTGGTGTGAAAGGTGAAACGGCAAAAGAAATTGAAGCAGAAATCTTATCATCATTAAAAACAAATCTTACAAGAGATATGGAACTTGGCTACACGACAATCGGACCACATAGAGATGATGTAAAGTTTGAACTTAACGGAAAAGATTCAAAAGTGTTTGCTAGTCAAGGTCAACAAAGAAGCATTGTTCTTGCACTTAAAGTCGCAGAAATGAAAGTGTTTGAAGCAGAGCTTGGCGAAAAACCGATTTTTGTTCTTGATGATGTGTTCAGTGAACTTGATGCATCAAGACAAAAGAAAATGTATGAGATGCTTGTTGGCACACAAGTTTTGATGACGGGCACAAGTTTTAGGTTTAAGCCGAATGAATCATATATGCAGATTGAAGTTAAGGATTCAAAAGTAAAAATTAAAATTAATGAAAAATAAAAACAACCACAATCTTGTGGTTGTTTTTTGTTTAGTAACGTTGATGTAATGAAGTTGCAATTTCTTCAGCGTTTTCTTGACGTTCTTCTTGTTCTTTTTGTCTGAACTCTTCTTGTTCACGTTCTTCTTGAATAAGTTTTTCAGAAAGTTCTTTGTCGTCAAGATTCATGATTGTTTCAGTTGAAGAAACTTTTTCAGCTGTGTGTTTTTCTAAGTGGTCACACATTGGGCAAAGTGTTTCTTCAACACCTGTTGAAAGAATGCCAGATTCTTCAATAAGCACCTTTGCAACGGCACCTTTGTCATCATTGATAATTCTTTCATCAAGTGCGCTGTAAAACTTGTCTCTGAAGTGGTCAAACTTATGGGCTTCTGCTTTTTGTTTATCAAGTTCTTGTTTCTTAACCATTGCAAGTCCAAGGTGTGCGCAGGTGAGAGCTTCAATCAATGACTTGTTTCTAAATTGTGTAACAAGTTCAACATTTGAACCTATTCCAAGTTTTCTGATTTGGAAGTCTGCTGGGTTTTGAGCCCAAATTAAATCTTCTTCACTAAGTTGTGCTTGAAGTGATTCATAAACAAAGCCGTGCATAAATTCATGAGCTTCTGAAAATTTGCCTTCAGCAAGCATTTGAATGATGTCTTGTTCAAACTCAGCTGTAAGTTCAATGTGGAAGTTTACTTTTCTGTCACCAACTGAAACCTTGTTCATTTCACGTGCGTCATCAGTCTTTTTTCTGATTGAGCTAATATCTTCGTTGGTGTCCATCATTGTTGAAAGATCTTCTTCTTTTTCATCTGGTTTGTCGATGCTTGCAGTTCCACTTGCTTTTGAGTTTTCAGATTCAAGGGCTGATGGTTTAAAAACTTCGTTAGCGATTTTTTTGATTACTGTTTTTGAATTTTCGTCGCCTTTAAGTTTGTTCCATTGGTCTTCTGTTAAGTTCGCTTTGAATGCTGAAGCTGTTACATAATAAGCTTGTTCACTTGTTAAGCCTTGCAATGCTGGCATACGTGAGTTCAAATACTTGATAACTGACATTGTGATTCCAGCTTCATATAAAGATTCATAAAGTTCTGTTTTTTTCTTATTCATAAGGATTCTCCTTGTATTTTCTGACTTTAGTTTAAACCAATTGTGGTGTTGTGTCAATTTAATTTCAAAAATACATTCATTATATCGCTAAAATTTGCCATTATAAGACGCATTTCTATATATACTATATAATATATATATTTATTATAATATATAGGGAAAATTGTTTGTTTTGCCCCAAAGTTTTTGATATAATAAATGTGCAGATAAAAATTTTTAAAAGGAAGCAAAAAATGGACGATATTAGCAAAGTTGAAAGCAGTTATGGTGCCGAACAGATTACTGTCTTAAAAGGACTTGAACCGGTTAGAAAAAGACCTGGTATGTATATTGGTTCAACAGACACAAACGGTTTGCATCATTTGATTAATGAAATTGTAGATAACAGTATTGACGAAGCCCTTGCTGGTTATTGTACTGAGATTAATGTTGAAATCAACAAAGACGGTTCTTGTTCTGTTTCAGACAACGGACGTGGTATTCCAACAGGTATCAATAAAGAAGAAGGCAAGAGTGCAGTTGAACTTGTTTTAACAAAACTTCACGCAGGTGGAAAATTTGGTGAAGGTGGTTATAAGATTTCAGGTGGTTTGCACGGTGTTGGTTTGTCGTGTGTTAACGCTCTTTCTGAGTGGCTTGAAGTTGAAATTAAACAAAATGGCAACCTTTATAAACAAGTGTATAACAGGGGTATTCCACAAAGAGATTTGGCTGTTGTTGGTACATCTAACACAACAGGAACAAAAGTTACTTTCATGCCAGATGATGAAATTTTTGAAACCACCATTTTTGAGTATGAAAGAATCAGAAGAAGACTTCGTGAACTTGCGTTCTTGAACAAGGGAATCACAATTGTTATTGCAGACCTTAGAGAAGAAAATAAAAAAGAAATCTTCCATTATGAAGGTGGTATTGTTGAGTTTGTTGATGAAATCAACCAAGGCAAACAAACAATCTTGAAAAAGCCAATTTACATAAAGGCTATGTCTAAAGACAAGACTGGCGAACTTGAAATTGCGTTCCAATATAACGATGGCTACAACGAAGTTATGCATGGCTATGCAAACAACATCAACACCATTGAAGGTGGAACTCATATTGAAGGTTTCAAAAAGGCTTTGCATAAAACCATCAACGAATATGGTCATAGACTCAAAATATTAAAAGAAGCTGACAAACTTTCAGGCGAAGACGTTCGTGAAGGTATCACAGCTATTCTTTCAGTTAAACTTCAAGACCCACAATTTGAAGGACAAACAAAAACAAAACTTGGCAACAGCTATATGCAAACTGAAGTTTACAATGCTGTTTGTGATTTATTTGGAACATATCTTGAAGAAAATCCAGATGACGCAAGAGCTTTGATTTTGCGTTCTGTTACAGCTCAAAAAGCTAGAGAAGCTGCAAACGCTGCAAGAAGCATGGCTAGAAGAAAGGGTGCGCTTGAATCAACAACTCTTCCAGGCAAACTTGCTGACTGCACAGACAAAGACCCAGCACACTGCGAAATTTATATCGTCGAAGGTGATTCGGCTGGTGGAACAGCAAAACAATGCCGTGACCGTCGTTTTCAGGCTATTTTGCCACTTCGTGGTAAGATTTTGAATGTTGAAAAGGCAAGACTCAATCACGTTCTTTCAAATGAAGAAATCAAAGCTATGATAACAGCCTTTGGTGGTGGTGTTGGACAAGAGTTTGACCACACAAAACTTCGTTATGACAAAATCATTTGTATGACCGATGCCGATGTCGATGGTGCACACATTAGAATATTGCTTTTAACATTCTTCTATCGTTTCATGCCAGGACTTATTGAAAATGGTCACGTATATTCAGCTATGCCACCACTTTATAAGCTCCAAAAAGGCAAGAGAATCGAATATTGTTATTCCGAAGAAGAAAAGGTTAAAAAAGTTAACGAAATGGGTAGCAAAGGTCTTGACATTCAAAGATATAAAGGTCTTGGTGAAATGGATAAAGACCAGCTTTGGGATACAACAATGAACCCAGAACACAGAGGTCTTATTCAAATTCAAATGGCAGACGCTATTGAAGCAGACAAGATCTTCACTCTTCTTATGGGTGATGCTCCAGAACTTCGTAGAAAGTTCATTGAAGAAAATGCAAAACTAGTTGAAGATTTGGATGTGTAATATGGAAAAGAAATACGTAGACAATTACAAAAGATGTATAGAAGTTTGGGGTGTTGATGCACAAATCAAAATGTGTATTGAAGAAATGAGTGAACTCACAAAAGAACTTTGTAAGTATTACAGAAAAGGTGAAATGAACTGCGACGCAGAACTCAAAGACCATATCTGTGAAGAAATTGCTGATGTTCAAAACATGGTTGACCAGCTTCAATATATCTTTGGAGTAGAAAAAGTTGATGAATATCGCGATTATAAAATTGATCGCACAAACAAAATTTTAGATGAGGAAGGAAAGTAGTCCATGGCAAAAAAGAGAGATTATAGTTTAGAACATGAACAACTTGTTGATAACACAGTCATTTATCCTGTTGAAATCAACGATGAAATGAAAAAGAGCTTTATCGCATATGCAATGGCTGTTAACGTTTCCAGAGCTATCCCTGATGTTAGAGATGGTTTAA
Organism: Clostridia bacterium; assembly: GCA_045596905.1. Lineage (GTDB taxonomy): Bacteria > Bacillota > Clostridia > Christensenellales > UBA1242 > RGIG1681. The sequence goes on along the minus strand of JAZODG010000031.1, from coordinate 24,985 downwards.
AGCCTGTTCACAGAAGAATCTTATATTCAATGAACGAAATGGGTAACACATCTGATAAACCACACAAAAAATGTGCTAGAATCGTCGGTGACGTTCTTGGCAAATATCACCCACACGGTGACTCATCAGTTTACGGTGCACTTGTTCGTTTCGCTCAAGACTTTGCGATTCGTTATCCACTTGTTGATGGTCACGGAAACTTCGGTTCTGTTGACGGTGACCCACCAGCAGCTTATCGTTACACTGAAGCAAGACTCTCAAAGCTTGCTGACGAAATGCTTCGTGATATCGACAGAGAAACAGTTGACTTCTCACCAAACTTCGATGCAAGTTTGAAAGAACCAGATGTTTTACCTGCAAGATTCCCTAGCTTGCTTGTTAACGGAAGTGACGGTATTGCCGTTGGTATGGCAACCAATATTCCACCACACAACCTTAACGAAACAATCGATGCAGTTATCGCAGAGATTCAAAACCCTGACATGACCATCGAAGAGATTTTGCAAATACTTCCAGCTCCTGATTACCCAACTGGTGGTGTAATTATGGGAACTGAAGCATTGAAGCAAGCATATCTTACAGGTAAGGGTGGCGTTGTTATTCGTTCAAAAGCAGAAATTGAAGAAGATAACGACGGAAAATGCAGGATTGTAGTCACAGAAATCCCATACCAAGTAAACAAGTCAGAAATGATTAAGCAAATCGCTGAAATGATTAAAAATAAGCGTATTGAAGGTGTTCAAGACATTAGAGAAGAGTCAGATAGACACGGTATGCGTATTGTGTTTGAAGTTAAACGTGATTTCAATGCACAAGTTGTTCTCAATACACTTTACAAAAGAACACAACTTCAATGCAGTTATGGTATCAATTTCTTGGCACTTGTTGATGGTTATCCAAGAGTTCTTAATATCAAGCAAATCCTTGATTGCTATATAGCGCATCAAAAAGATGTAATTTATAGAAGAACCAAATATGATTTGGCAAAGGCTGAAGAAAGAGCACATATCATTGAAGGTTTGGTTGTTGCACTTGCAAATATTGATGAAGTTATCAAAATTATCAAAGCTTCAAAAGACAGAGATGAAGCTTCAAAATCACTTCAAAATGCATTCTTACTTTCTGAAGTTCAAGCTGCAGCCATTCTTGATATGCGTCTTCAAAGACTTACAAGTTTGGAAGTTGAAAAACTTAACAACGAACTTACAGACCTTAGAAACCTTATCACAGAGCTTCGTGGTATCTTGGCTAGCGAAGATAAAATCAAGCAAGTAATCATCAAAGAACTTGAAGAAGTTAAAGAAAAATACGGCGATGAAAGAAACACTGAAATCGACTTTAACGGTTCAGTTGATATCAATATTGAAGACTTGATTGAAAAAGAAGACGTTGTTATTTCAATGACACACTTTGGATATGTTAAACGTTTGCCTGTTACTGAATATAGACAACAACATCGTGGTGGAATGGGTTCAACTGGACACAAGCCAAAAGAAGAAGACTTTGTTGAACATATGTTCATTTGTTCAACCCACAATACATTGTTGTTCTTCACAAACAAGGGTAAGGTTTATACACTCAAAGGTTACGAAATCCCTGAAGAACAAAAGACTGCAAGGGGCAGAAATATCATTAACTTGTTGCCACTTGAAAAAGACGAAAAAGTTCAAGCAATTTTGCCAAAACTTGCTGAAGGCGAAGGTTATCTTGTTATGGCAACCAGAAGGGGTCTTATCAAAAAGACAGCAACAAGTGAATTTGAAAGCATCAGAAAAACAGGAAAGATTGCAATCAACCTTGCAGAAGGAGATGAACTTATTTCTGTTGAGTTTAGTGCTGGTGACAGCACAATCATGGTTGCATCAAATGAAGGCAAATGTATTAGATTTGACGAAAAAGATGTTAAACCACTTGGCCGTGACACAATGGGCGTTAAGGCAATTGACCTTGCACGTGAAGATTATCTTGTTGACATGCTTGTTTATAAACCTGGATATGACATTTTGACCATTACTGAAAATGGCTACGGAAAGAGATCAGATGTTTCTGAATATAAGATTCAAAACAGAAACGGAAAGGGTATGAAAGCAGGTATCTTCAATGAGAAGACCGGCAGACTTGTTGGTCTCAAACAAGTTATTGAATCTGAAGACGTAATGCTTATTGCAAACAACGGTATAATCTTGAGAACACCAGCTGTTTCAATTTCAAAGATAACCCGTGACACAATTGGTGTTAAGGTTATGAAACTTGCGTCAGGAACAACCGTTTCTTGTGTTGCCGTTGCCGACAACATTGCAGAAGACATTACCGGTGAAACCGAAGAAGAAGCAATTGTGGTTGACGAACCAATAATCACCGATGCAGAATAAAAAACAAAAGTTGAGCAAATCTGCTCAACTTTTTTGTTGCAATAAAAAATATTTGATTTTGTTATCATGATTATTGTAATATAAAATCACGAATATTAGGAGAAAATTTATGCCAGTTTTTACAGAATCTCAACTACTTGAAAAAATTTTAGAATCAAAGTTCAGCACTGAAGAACCAATTAATCTTTTATGCTGCGTTAATGATAAATTTGTCAATCCAATGATAAACTTAATGTATTCAATTAGGCATTTTTGTGGTTCGCCAATTAACCTTTATGTTTTATCAACAAAATTATCCGACTATTCAATCGATTTGATTAATGAAAAAATGAAATATTTGAATATCTCTCCAACAATCAAGGTTGTTTCACTTCCAAATTATGACACTCATTCCAGCAAATGGTCACTAGATGTTTATTTAAAAGTTTTCGCTTTTGAATTTATGCCAAAAGAAGTAGATAAAGTGTTATATTTAGACTCTGATATGTTAAATCTGAATAATATTTCCAACATATATAATTTTGACATAAACGGCAAATATTTGGCAGCGTCTATTGATATTGATGTAAATCACTCAATGGTTTTTGGAAGAAGAAAAAAGCTGGGCATTAAACATGATTATTTTAATTCTGGAATGCTTATTTTGAATCTAAAAAAACAAAGAGAAGATTGGTCATATGAAAAAATAAATAAAGTTATTCAAAATAATGAGTTATTATATCCTGACCAAGATCTTTTCAATATGCTTTGTGAAGAAAAAGATATTTTGTTTGTTCCTTATAAATACAATTTTCAAAGTTGGCATATGCTTGTAGATGAAAAATGTTTAGAAGTTTTTGATCCAAGTATTATTCATTTTATTTGCCACAGAAAACCATGGATTGAAAGATATTTTGAGAAACCACATGTTAGATTGTTTTATGAATGTGCTGCTTTAACTCATTTGGCGGAATATTGTCCAGGTGAATATTTTAAGGATAGACTTGAAAAAAATATTGAGTATTCAAAAAATGATGAGGAAACAATTAACTTGTTGTGTTGTATTAATGATGGTTATGTTAATCCAATGATTAACCTTATGTATTCAATTAGACAATATAATAGAAACAAAATAAAATTGTTTGTGTTAAGCACAAATATTTCTGAAGATTCAATAGAATCAATCAATAAATCGATGAAATATTTGAATATTGAAACAAGTGTTCAAATTTGCAGTTTACCAGAACTTAAAACTGAATGTTCTTATTGGACCGTTGATATGTATTTAAGGGTTTTGAGTTTTAAATATTTGCCAAAAGAGATGGATAAAATCTTATATGTAGATGTTGATACATTAGCGATGGGAGATATAGCTGAAGTCTATAAACCAGACATTCAAAACTATGTATTATCCGCTAGAAGAGAACCATGGCGTTTTGAATACGACAAAATAAAAAATTCATGCAAAGATAATAATTTTGACCATGATTACTTTAGTTCGGGTGTGTTGTTATTTAATTTAAAAAAGATTAGGGAAGTGTGGAGTGAAGAAAAGATTTTTAGCTTGATAAAATCATTAAAACTATATTTTCCTGATCAAGATTTATTAAATAAGCTTTGCAGTAAAGATGATGTTTTGTTCATGCCAGATAACCATAATTATTATAATGTTTATTTAATGAAAGATTATGATGAAATTAGGCGAACAGCTCCAATTATTTTACATTATCCTGGAAAAAATAAACCATGGAATGTTAAAGAACTAAATATTCATCAAAAATACTTCTTTAAATCTGCAAAATTGACAAATATTAAAGAATATCATGATAACCCAAATATAAAAAAGGTATAAAAAAAGAATGACTAATTGTCATTCTTTTTTATTGATTATTTATTATTCAAAATAGTAAGCAATTGTTTCTTTTCATCAACTGAAAGTGATTGCATTTCACTCAAGAACACTGCTTTTGATTCTGGATTCAATTTTTTGATTCTTGTGAAAAGTTCACTTGTGAGCTGAGCTTTGTCTTCAGCTGTTTCAGCTTCATTGATTTGTCTGAGAGCGTCGCCAACATGTGTTTCTTCAATTGGTGAATCAATTGTTCCCAAAAATGCTTGCAAGCTTATGATTTGTTTGAAAAATTCAGGATCCTTTTCAGGAAGTTGCATGAACATATCAACTGTTTGACCAACATTATCTTTTGGGAAATAGTTTTCAATTTTATTTAAAAGTTCAGTCACATCATCAGGAAGTTGATTTGCAAGCTCAACAAGATCAAGAGATTCTTTCAAATTTGCAAGTTCTTCATCTGTTAAACCTTTTTGTTTTAATTTTTCAAAATCTTCTTCAGTAAGAAGTTGTGTTTGATTATTTTCCATTTATTTTCTCCTAATCTTATTTAAAAAGTTCTCTTCTAACAGCTTCTCTTTCTTCAGGTGTTAATTCTAAATATTCTTTTACAATTTCAGCAACATCTTCAATTTCACCAGCTTGTTGAACGTCTCTAATTTCTTCCAATGAAACTTTTTCTACCACTGGTGCAGGTTGTTCTGATTCGCTAGATTCATTATTTAATAATGCTTCGTTTTCTGTTATATAAATCATTTTTATCTCCTTATTAATTTATACTTTTGATAAAAAGTGATAGATTACTCAGATGTTCTACCAGCTTCTTCAGCAGCTCTTGCAGCTTCTTCAGCTCTTGCAGCTTCTTCAGCAGCAAGTTGTTCTTCAAATTCCTTTTGTTTTTCTTTCTTAAACTTCAAAAGCATTAACATGTCAAGAACTTCCATAGCATTTGGATCGTCTCTGTCTAGACCGACAGCATTCTTAATAATATCACTAGCTTTTCCATCAACTTTACGTTCATCGCCTTCTGCACAAAGTGCATCAATAAATTTACCAATTCTTTCAGGTGTAAGTCTTGAAAGACTCGCAGTAACTTTCTTTACTTTATCTGTTGATTGAGTTGTTCTATCTTCAACACTTAATTTCGCACTGTTAGATAAAGCAGAAACAGTTTTTGCTTCTTTAATTTGTTCCAATTGTTCTTTAGTTAAACCATTCAATGTTGCACCAGGAAGGTCGTTTTTGAAGTCAACCAATTTTCCATCTACAAATTTTCCAGTTCTAATAGCAACTTCAACTTCGGCTACTGAAACACCTTTATATTCTTCACAAAGTTTAAGTTGATCTTCTGTAGGTTTAAATTCAACCTTTGGTTTTCTTGGACGTCTACCGCCTGAAGGATCGTCGCCTGAAGGGCCATCACCTGAAGGACCGTCGCCTGAAGGGCCGTCACCTGAAGGTTGACCACCAGAAGGTTGTCCTAAGTAAACTGTGCTGTCACCATGTTGGATCAAGTTTTCAAGGTTATCAACATTTTCTTTTCCGTGAGCGTATTTGTTAAGTGTTGCTGCGATCTTTGGTCCAAGTTTGAGTGCCAAACCTGCAACTGCTAAGATTGCACCAACAGGGCTTGCTGTGAATGCAAATGTTGCAACAGAACCAAGAATACCCAAGATGCTTGTTCCCATAGCGCCAAGAGCAATACTTGTTGCACCTACACCCAAAAGAAGTGAGCTAACTTTCAAACCTTTAAAGCATGTTCCGTGAGCAAGTTGCTTGAGCCAATCTTTTGCTGTTCTATCTTGAATTTCTTCAGTAGAAAGGTCTGCTTGTTCATATTCAGCGTTGATTGCACTAAGTTCATCTTTGTCGCCTTTTGAAGCTTTCTTCGCAAGGTCAATAAGATTGTTAAGGCTGTAATCATCTTTTGAATGTGTAAGCAAAGAAGGGTCTTTAGCTTTAACTTGGTTGTAAAGTTTTTCGGCCTTTGTTGTGGTTGTTTGGATTTGATTTTTTGTGTTTTTGAGTTTGTTGATCATGTCTTGATCAGGCACGATTGCGTTCTCTTCATCTTTAATGATCTTATCAAGAGCATTTGCAGATGTTTTTAAGCAACGAATGGTTTTTGACTTCATTGCATCAGAACTAATTGCTTGCATTGCCATAGAAATATCTCCTTTTCATTGTAGCTTTAGAGTACAATATTTTTGTATGATAATGTAATTATTGCATAAATGCAATCTTATGTCAATAAAAATGAGCGAAAACTTGTGGATTAATTTACAAAAAATCTTGTAAAATGCGAAAAAATCGCAAATAATGCCTTTCCACAAAAAAAGGATTAACAACTGTTAATCCTTCGATTTTATAAGCTGTGTTCAATTTTAAGTTTTGTTCCACCAATATCCTTGGTGACAATAACCTTATTTTTGATTGAGTCGGCAAGCTCTGAAACGTGTGAGATGAGACCAATTTTAAGGTTTTGACTTTCAAGTTTATAAAGTGAGTTAACAACAATCGAACAAAGTTCACTGTCAAGGGTTCCAAAGCCTTCGTCCAAGAAGAAGAAATCCATGCTTCTTGATGAAAGCATTGCAATTGCATCAGAAATTGAAAGCGCAAGTGACAAGCTCACTATAAATGTTTCACCACCTGAAAGTGTGTTTGCTGGACGGGTTTTGCCATCGTTGAAGTTGTCTTCAACAAAGAACTCTTTATTTTCAAACTTGAGTGTATATCTGCCGTCCATTAAAATTTCAAGTTTTTCGTTTGCACTGTCAGTGATTCTTGTTAAATAGTCTTCACAAACATATTCAGCAAGGGCTTTGCCACGCAAAACTGAAGAAAGTTCTTTTGCAAGGTCATATTGTTTCTTGCTTTCGGCAAGGTTAGATGTAAATTCTTTGAGTTTTGCATTGTCTGAAGAAATGCGTTCAAACTCTGCTGAGAGTTTTCCAACGGTTTCAGAAAGTATTTTAACTTCTTCATTCAAACCATTAATGGTTGTTTCAAGTTCTTTGATTTCGTTTTCGTCAACTGGAGCATGGTTTTCTTTTTCGATTGCTTCTTTTTGAGATGAAAGAACTCTGAATGAATCATTATATGCATTAACTTTTTCTTGTTTAAGTTTGAGCACGCTTGAGTCTGCAAAACAGTTTTCAAGTTCTTCATATCCAGAGAACTCATTGAGCTCGAGTGATTGATTAACTTTTGCTGTGAGTGTTTTTAATTCTGTTTCTTTTGAAGTTAAGATTGAAGAGCTGATTGTATAATCATTTTCAACCCTTGAAAGAGCTTCTTTGCAGGTTTCAAAAGTTGACTGTTTTTCATTATAAAGCGCAGTCAATTCAGAGATTGCTTTTTCTGTTTCTCTTTGTTCTTCAGCAACCATAACTCCGTCGGGAACACCATAAGAAAACATTTTTGTTTTTGCATCTGCAATGGCTTTGTTATAGCCAATAATCTTTTCATTCAAAAGATTAATTTCAGCTATGATTGAAGCAATCTTTAAATCAGATTTTGATTTTTCAGACATAAGTTCAAATTGTTTATCTTTAAGCTCTGCACGGGCTTCTTTTTTAGCATCAATTGCAAGTTCCAAATTTTTGCCTTCGGCAATTTGTTTTTTGAACTCTGCAAGATTAGTGTATTTTTCATGAACATTCATGATAACAAAATCACGTTCTGCCTTTTTCTTTTGAAGGTCATACAACAAATCAATAAGGCTTTCTGAGTATGCTTTGTAAACCGTGATTTTTGTTCCGGCTTGAGTCTTTTTGATTAAGGCAGCCTTTTCTTCTGCACGAACCTTGTCTTGAAGGTCAATGAGCTGTTCAAGACTATCAATTGTTGATTCAATAAGCGAATATAGATTAGAGAAGTTTTCTGCGCTGCTTTCATTGTCATCAACAAATCTTTGATAAAGTGAACGCTTTTTGTCATGCATAACTTTCATTTCAATAGTGTTGTTTTCAATTTGATTTTTCTCAAATTCAACTCTTGATTTGAGTGACACCATTGATGCAAAAACCTTGTCTCTTTCAAATCTAAGGTTTCTGATTTCAGTTTTGCATTTTTCAATTTCACCTTCAATTGCACCAAGGCTATTCTTTTCGCCATACACTTTTTGAGCGACTTCTGACATACAAACAGGGCAGGTGTCGCCAACATTAAGATGCTCAGAAATCATCGAAATAACATTTTCGCCAAGAAGTTCTTCTCTTTCTGTTTGAAGTGCAGAAAGTTCAATTTCTTTTTTTGAAATAGATGTTTCAATATTTGAGAGACTTTGTTGATTTGCAAAAACTTCGTTTTCAGCTTGAGTGATAATATTGAGTTTTGTTTCATTTTCAAATGAAAGTTTGCCAATGAGTTCATCAAGTCTGTCGATGCTTGTTTTTACTTCGTTCATACCTTCAAGTTGTTTGTCACAGCTGCGAAGTTTGCTAAAGTCAGTTGAGTCGATATCTTCAAAAGCAACACCGATTGAATCTTCAATTTTCTCTCTTTGCTCATGGTGCACTCTTTCGTTTGCAATTGCTTCGTTATATTCAGCTTGAACCACTTTCAAATCGATATTGGTTTGGTCGATGAGAGCTTCAACTCTTGCGTACATATCGTCGATTAATATGAGTTCACTTTCAATGCCTTTAGTTTGTTCAAGGGCATAGGTGAGCTCAACATCGGCTTTGTTTGAGTTGATATATTCATCAATTTCGTCAATTTTTTCTTGAAGTTTTGAAATATCAGATTCAAGATAAGCGTTATTTTCTTGTTCTGCAGCTTTTTCTTGTTCTTTGAGAGCAACTTGTTTTTCAGCTTCCAGTTTCTTTTCAGTATTAGCTTTGATTTCTGCGTCGCAGTGTGAAAGTTCTTGAAGTCTAGTTATTTTTGTTTTGTATTCCAAAATTGTTGAATCATAGTTTGCTTTAAGATTCAAATATTCATTTTCTGCTTGCGAAAGGTCGCTTGACTTTTGGAGTTTAAGCTCATTTAAGTTCGCAAGTTTTTCGCTGAGTTCTTTTATGTCTGACTCATCTCTTTTTAATTTGTTGTAATCAGACTTTAAGATATTTGCAATTTGACTCTTTGTGATTTCCTTTTGAAGCTTGTCAATATCGCATTTTGTTTTTTCAAGATTATCAAGTTCTTGTTTAATATTTTTTAAATTTCCAAGCTTTTCATGGGTTTGTTTAAGTTTTGCCCATGTTTCTGATGTTTCTTTTAATGTTGCAGATTTTTCATCATAAACAGTTTTTGATTCATCAAGAGCAGTTTTTGACTCAGCAACCTTTTCGTCAGTTGCATACTCCACCATTTCGCTGCTAGCAGACAAAACCGAAACTTGTTTGTCAAACTCTGCAAGTTTTGCCTTCACGTTATTTGATAATGTTTCGCCATATCTTGAAAGGTTGAAGATATTGCTCATAAGTTCAGTTCTTTCACTTGGTTTTGCTTGCAAAAATGCTGCAAATTCGCCTTGTGGAAGAGCAATACATTTTTCAAATTCGTTAACGCCTAAACCAATGATTCCAAAAATCTTGTCATTAACTTTTGTTTGTCCTTCTTCAATAAGGTTTTTGTTTTCTCCAACAATCTCATAAAGTTCAGCACTAGAATCAAGGTCTTTACCGTTTTTCTTTCTTGAGAAAGTTCTTGTAATTTCATATCTCTTATTTTCGCCAGAGATGAAAATTTCAAAATCAAATGACACAACAGCTTTTGAGCTTTTTGTGTTAATAAAATCAATATTTTGTTTTGTTCTTTCAACTTTGCCATAAAGCGAAAGTGTGATAGCGTCAAGTATTGTTGATTTTCCACTACCGGTTTTTCCAAAAATACCGAACACGCCACCAGCAAGTTCGCTAAAGTCTAAAACTTGCTTTGACTCAAAACTATTCAAGCCTTCAATTGTCAGTTTAATTGGTCTCATTGTCATCTCCTTTGCATTCTATAAACATTTTAACAAGGTCTTCGCTAGGTTCAGTGCCCCTAACCAATTTATAAAAGTCCTTAAACAAATCAACGTCGTTTGTAGAAATTCTGCTGGCTTGTCTAGGTTCATTGTTTTGCAAGTTCTGACGAATCAAACTAATGTTTGATATGCAAGGAAAGTCTTTTTTGAGAGCTTTGATGTTTGATGCTGAGAGTGGTTCGTTTTGAATAAACTCAAGCTCAATAATGTCAAGGTTATCATAATTTAAAAGTTTATCATTTGCTTCTTCTATTGAAGAAACTGAAAGTTTTTGATATTTTGCTGGGTTTTTAAGAGCAACCTTTTTTATGTCAACAAGCTTTCCGTTTTCGCTTTCAACAATATTAACACTTAGGTCTGTGTTTTTGATATTAAGTTTTGTTATTGCACCTGAATAGAAAATGTTATTTCCAAGGTCTTGGGCTGAGTGAATGTGTCCAAGAGCAGTGTAGTCTGCTTTTGGAATCATGTTTGTTGGCACAGCCATTATGTCGCCAACTTTAATAATACCATCGTTTGTTTTTGAACCTACCATAAACAGGTGAGAAACAAAAATATTAAAAGTGTCATCTGAAAATGCGCCAGCACTAATTTGTGACCATTCATTAACTTTTTCTGCATATGACAAAGAAGAATCAACTTTTTCTGAAATTCTTGCTTCGGTTGGATATGGCAAGTATGCAATAGTTGCAATTTCTTCGTTCTTCTTGATTTTGATATGACCTTTTCCGGTTTCAACAACCCTGATTAATCCGTTTTTATTAAATGACGATTCACTGAGTTTTGCTAGTGAGCTAACAAGCGCAATGTTGTGTTTGCTTGCAAGTGGAAGCCCTGCAGAAAGTCTGGTTGGGTCGTCATGGTTGCCTGCCAAAACAAACACGAATCTGTCGCCACCATTTGAGAGTTTTTGGATAGTATCAAAAAACAACTCTTCTGTTTCAGCAGATGGGGTTGCAGTGTTAAAGATGTCTCCAGCGATAATAACGCAGTCAACATTTTCGTGTGTTGCAATAGACTCAATTTCGTCTAAAGTTCTCTTTTGTTCAACAAGTCTATCTCTTCCATTTGTTTTTGCCCCAAGGTGCCAGTCGGCTGTGTGTAGAAACTTCATCGTCACATCTCCTAAAATTTTTTAAAATAATTTCAAGTTGTTGAAATTTTCTTTCTTTAGTGTTATTATAAACTTGTTTATTAAATAAAGCAAACAAATTAAACCTAGGGGGATTTCAATTTTGGCACTTTGTTCATATTCTAGCAGACTTGCCATGGACGGCTACACGGTCATTGACAACACTTTCTTGAATGAGTTTTTGCCACAAGCAACAGGCGACGATGTCAAGGTGTATCTTTATGGTTTAAATTTGTGTTCAAATCCAAACAATGATGACAACAATCTTGACACTATCTGCAAGGTGTTGTCGCTAACTGAAGACGATGTGCTTTCAGCTTTTTCATACTGGCAAGAAATGGGGCTTGTTCAAATTGTTTCAACAAACCCACTTGAAGTGAGATTCCTTCCAGTAAAGGCAAGAAGTGGAAGTGCCAAAATCAGAAACAAAGAAAAATACACCGATTTCAATGAGCAAATTCAAAGCGTAATCACTGGCAGAATGATAACTCCAACAGAGTTTAATGAATATTATGTGTTGATTGAAACTTATCATTTTGAGCCAGAAGCACTTGTGCTTATTGCAGGATATTGTGCAAAAATAAAATCTAGCTCAATCGGTTATCCGTACATTTTGGCAGTAGCAAGGAGTTTTGCTAATGACGGAATAAAAACAACTGAAGCCGTTGAACAAAAACTTTTGGAGCAAGAACAAAACTCTGAAGAAATCAAAAGAGTCTTGTCTGCACTTGGTCTCAAGCGTGAAGCTGATATTGAAGAAAGAAATCTTTATCTTAAATGGAACAACAGTTTTGGCTTTACAAATGGCACAATTGTTGCTGTTGCAAAAACTCTTAAAAAGAAGGGTGGTTTTACAAAACTTGATAGTTTGCTTACAAAATATTACGAACAAAAACTGTTTACTCTTGAAGAAATTTCTGAGTTTTCAGAAAAACAAGACCAGCTTTATGAAATTGCGAAAACCGTTTCAAAAAATCTTGGTCTATATTATCAGAACCTTGAAAATGTTGTTGATATTTATATCTCAGACTGGAGCAATAAAGGTTATTCAGATGAGACATTAACATTTATATCAGTTTATTGTTTCAAACAAAGCATCAGGTCTCTTGATGGCATGAATACTGTGGTTCAAAAATTCTATAAGCTTGGGCTTGTTTCAATGGAATCACTTGAACAATATATCGACTCAATCATTAAAAGTGATGAGCAAATCAAAATCATTCTTGACAAAACAGGACTTCTTCGTTCAGTGTCAAGTTATGATAGAGACTTTTATAAGACCTGGACAAACAATTGGGGTTTTTCTGACGAACAAATTTACTTGGTTGCTGAGCAATCTAATGGCAAGTCAAACCCAATGTCATATATAAACAAGATTTTGGCAACCTTGAATGAAAAGGGAATCAAATCAACGGAAGAAATCAAAAAACAACTCAAAAATATCACTTCGGTTTCAGTTGGTGGTTCAAACAAACCAGCATTCTCTCAAAGAACTTATACAACCGAAGAGTTCAATGCAGTCATTGATTCACTTGATGATGTTGAATTATAAAACAAAAGGAAAAGTTTATGGATTTTCGACAAATTAACCAATATTTGCAAAAAGAATTTATGTTCAAAAAACTAAGAGCAGAAGAAATTGCCGCAAAAAATGTTGCGTGGCTAAATACTATTCCTGCTTATTTTAAGTTGTCGCAAATCGAAAGAGAACTTGCTATTGAAATTGCAAAAGAAAAAATTGCAGGAAACTCTTGCAAAGAACTTCAAAAAACAATCTCTGAAGCAAGAGACAAAAAGAAAAAGATTTTAGCAAAGGTTGGTTTGAAAGAATCTGACCTTGTTCCAAAATATGAATGCAAAAAGTGCAGTGACACGGGTGTGGTTTCAGGCTATGTGTGTTCATGTTACAAAAAAAGAAGAAATGAAGAACTTGCAAAGGCTTTTGGTATTGAAATTTCAAAACAAAAAACATTCAAAAATTTCAGCACAAAAATTTGCAAAAATGAAAACCAGGCTAGTGAATTAGAAAAACTTAAAAACATGCTTGAAAAATGGGTTCAAGATTATCCAAACGTTAAGAAAACAAAAATATTGCTTATGGGTGAAACTGGACTTGGAAAAACTCATCTTACAGAATGCATCGCAAATGCATTTATTGAAAAAGGAAACTCAGTTTGCTTTGTTTCTGCTTTTGAAATGGTTAACTGTTTCCTTAAATATCACACTTCATTTGAAAAAGACAAATATTCATGGATTGAGCCATTCATTGAATCAGACATTTTGATTATTGATGACCTTGGCACAGAACCAAAGCTTAAAAACGTAACACTTGAATATTTATATTTGGTTATTTCAGAACGTGAAAAATATTCAAGGCCAGTTATCGTTACAACAAACTATGCAAATCCACAAAACTTGCTTGAAATGTATGAAGAGCGTATATATTCAAGACTTATCAATAAACAAGAAAGTGCAACCCTTGTTTTGAAAGGTAATGATCTTAGAGTTTCAAAATAAAAAAGACTGAACAGTTTGTTCAGTCTTTTTGTTTTATTTCATTTTCTTAAGTGCTTCTAAATATGGAGTGTTTTCAGCATATTTCCAAAATATTTTCGTGTATTTTGATGAAACATTAATCCAAGGTTTTCTGTTTCCTGAATAATGAATAACTTTTGGAGATTTTTCACTTTCAACAAACTCTTTAAAAAGGTTTTCAGGAAGTGAATGATAGGTGTTGTCAATGTCTTCAACAAAATTGAAAGTTGCGTCAATAATCTTCACATCGTCTCCACAAATGAAGTTGAAAAAGTCTTGGTCATACTGAAGCCATTTCTTTGATGATGCAAGGTCAAGAAGTTGTTTTTCAGTATAGTTTTCATTGAACTTTTTAATATTAAACACTAGCACGCCAGATGCAAAATAGTTTTCAAAGTTCTTTACGCCCAGTTCATTGATTCTATATTTTGTTCTTTCATAGTTGTTGTTATAGCAACTTGCAATACCTTCATAATCACGAATAGCACCGATAATATTGTTTGAATAATCAGTCTTCAAGATTTTTGCAATATCGTCAGTAACAATAAGGTCTGCATCCAAAAAGATAACATAGTCATAATCTGGCATCAGTGTAGGGCAAAGCAATCTAAAGTATATTTCGCTTGAATATTTTGTGTTGGTAAGTCTTGAATCAAGATAAAAGTTATAACCAAAAACAGCAGGACCAACGTTGACAATTCTTATTGAGAAGTTTGGTTTGTTTTTGATTTGAGATAACAACTTAAAATGATTTTCATCAGAAAAAGATGTTGTCAAAATAACAATATCATAGTTGTTTTCGGCTGAAGAATGCTCAATTATTGATTGAAGTTCAGCACTTAAAAGTGGAGCATATTTATCATTAGCAGAAAAACAAATTGGCACAATATTATTCGAAAATACAGGACTAATTTTTTCCATAGATTTACCCTCTAATATAATTTTAACAAATATATAAATAATAGGCAAATAATATACAATAAATAGCTAAAAAAATAATAAATAATTATTATAAAAGAAATTAATAGAAAACAAAAAAAGATTGAAATTAATCAATCTTTTATCTCAAAGTTTCAGCTCTATCAAGTCTGGTTCTCCAGCTTTCAAGTTCCTTAATAACTTCTTCAGGAGTGCTGCACCATGTGAAGAACTTGCTTTGTCTTTCGTTTAAAACTCCAGCTTCAAGCATAAAGTCGTTCATTTCTTTAATTTTTTGATAGAAACCATTGATGTTATAAACAATAACAAGGTCAGTGTCAAAACCACTCTTGATTGAGTCAGTAATCATATAAAGTTCAGCAAGTGTTCCGTTTCCACCTGGCAACACGATTGTAACATTTGTGTTACGAAGAGCAACTTGTTGCAACATAAAGAGTGTGTCAACTTTTGTTACAGAGTTTGCAATCATACCGGCAGCTTCATGAGCGTATGGTGTTGGAACGATAATGTCAACAAAACCATCTCCTTCAATCATTTTGTTATACATTGCGCCAACAGAACCTGTTTTTGCGCCAACGCACATAACACCATCATTGTGGTCAAGAAGATATTTTGCAATTTCGTCAATACCTTCCAAATATTCTTGTTTAATTCTTGGGTCAACAGAGCCACAAATAAAAACTTTCATAAAAATCCCCCATTTCTTTTATTTTTTTTCATTTTATCACATTTTATTTTTGTTTGGCAACGAAATTAGTATTGAAAATTTGTCTTGTTTTCACTAAAATTTGGAGTGTAATCGGTGGTTGCACTTGAATAGTCTTGAAGGAACACGTTTTTAAAATCAAGCTTTTCTAAGTGGTTTACTAAAACCTTATATTCAATAGGTTTGATTTTTCTATTGATTTCTGAGTATTGTTTGGCATTTGCCATAGGAACATATTGAGACATTAAGCTTAAATAAGTGTTTGGTCCAAGGTTGTCATATATCCAGTTGATGACGGCCTTGCTGTCATCGGTGCTATTAGGCAACACAAGGTGTCTTATTATGATGCCTTTTTTCATAAGTCCATTTTCAAAAATATCTTCTGGTTGATTTTCTCTCATTTTTAATATTGATTTTGAGCAATTTTCAAAATAATTTTTGGCAAATGAATATTTGCCTGAAAGTTCTGGCGAAACATACTTTATGTCAGTCAGATATATGTCAACATAATCTTTAAGCATTTCAATGGTTTCTGGTTTTTCATATCCCGACGTATTCCAAACTATAGGAATGTTTGGTTTGTAGATATCAAGAGCTTCAATAATTTGTTTGGTATAGTGGGTTGGGGTGACCAAGTTGATATTGTTTGCACCAGCCTGTTCAAGTTGTTTAAATAAGTCGGATAATACTTCAACGGTTATTTCTTTTCCGTCACAAGAAGTTGAAATTTCGTAGTTTTGACAATAAATGCATTTTAAAGTGCAACTTGAGAAGAAAATAGTTCCACTGCCATTTGCGTTTTCTCCCACGCCACTAATTGGTGGCTCTTCAAAATAATGTAGCATTACTTTTGAAATTTTTGGGTTGTTGGTTGCCTTGCAAAACCCCACAGATTTGTTTCGGTCAATGTTGCAATTTCTTGGACATATATTACATAGATTTTCCATAGTTTTAATTATAAATTTAATCTTTATTAAGTCAAGAAATTGTGGGGTTTTGTGAAGATGTATGCTGTATTGACAATTTTGCTTCAAAAGAGTATAATTAAAGCAGCTAGAGAAAATCTTGAGAAGGAAACAAGATATTATGAAAAATCAACCAACAGGCATTCTTGATGAAGAATTTTTCGAAATTTTAGAAAAATATAAGAAAATAAATGAAATGACTTCTGATGAGACATTTAAGTTTTATGCGCCAAATTTTTTGAAGGTTGGCCCTGCTGTTAGACTTGACCAAATTAAAACAGAACTTAGTGACATTAAATACAAACTTGGCTTGCTTCGTGATTTTTCTAGAAACTTTGACAAATATGAGCTTGAAATAGCTGGAAAGAACTGGTTTTATGTTGAAGCAGAAGAAATGGAAAGAAGAAATAGAGTTTATGCGTTTTTGGCCCATAACTACAACTATAGAACTAGAAACAAAACAATCAAAGAACTTAACGAAAAGAAAGATGCTTTGATGGTGGAATATGGAAGCCTTTACTCTATTATGACTGGCGATTATCACAAAAAGAGTCAGCCAAACATAAACTATTTTAAAAACTTGCCAATGGCAGACCATTATTATGGGTATTTATCTGAATGTTTAAAAGCATTTGCTGAGCTTTTCAAAACACATGAGTTTGTTGTTAAACATAAACTTAAAGACGGAATCACAAGAGAAAAGTTTGATAGAATCTTAGCAGAAATTGAAGCACTTAATGGCAAAAAGAAAAAGAGTGATCCACCACCAACAAGTGGTTATGAGCAATTAACATTGTTTTAATAAACAAAAGCATATCTTTTCGGATATGCTTTTTTGTTTGCGTGTTGTTAAACTTGCAATAATATCAAAAATTATGATATACTAAAAAAAGAGATGAAAATGGAAAAAAAGTTGAAGAAAAATGATGAAATAATTGTTGAAATCGATAGACTTGGTGACAACGGTGAAGGTATTGCTGTTTATGACGGCATAGTCATTTTCGTGCCTTTTGCACTCCCAAAAGAAAAGGTGCTAGTTCATATTATCAACGACAAACATTCTTTTATGGTTGCAAAGGTTATCAAAATTATAGAGCCATGCAAAGACAGAGTTGATGCTCCATGTCCATACTTCAAAAAATGTGGTGGTTGCAATGTTCAACATATGAAATATGATGAGCAGTTGAAATTTAAGAAAAATATGGTTGAAAATGCATTGAAAAAATACGCAAAAATTGATTCTGAGATTCTTCCAACCATTGCAAGCGACAAGGAGTTTAGATATAGAAACAAGTTTGCCTTTCCAGTTCAAGAAGAAAATGGTGAAATAAAGATTGGTATGTATCAACAAAACAGCCATCGTATTATTGAGATTGATGACTGCTTGCTTCAAAGTGAAAGAGTGAAAACCATTGTTGAAATCTTTAAACAGTTCATGCAAAAAGAAAAACTTTCAGCTTACAACGAACAGACCAAAAAGGGTTTGGTTAAACATATAGTTCTTAGAGAGCATGCAGAGTCTTTCATTTTAACCGTGGTTGTCACAGATAAAAAGTTTAATAAATTTGATATGTTAATCGATTTATTAAAAACGCAATTTGATAGCTTTGGCGTTGTTAAAAATGTAAATAATTTGAATAATAACGTTATTTTCGGCAATTTTGATGAAAATATATATGGTCTTGAAAACTTAAAACTTAGCGACTTCGGTGTAGAATATGAAATCAACAATAGAAGCTTTATGCAGGTTAATGACCATATCAAAAACTTGATTTATCAAAAAATTATTGAAACAGTTGGACAGCAAAATAATATAATAGATGCTTACAGTGGTGCTGGGTTGTTGTCTTCAATTTTGGCAAAAAATGCTAACAATGTTATTGGTGTTGAAATTATAAAAAACGCAACTGAAAATGCAAATAAACTTAAAATTGTTAATAATTTGCACAATTTAACAAATATAAACGGTGATTGTGCCATTGAGATTCCAAAACTTGCAAAAGAGCTTAAAGGAGACTTTGCAGTTGTGGTTGACCCACCAAGAAAAGGTCTTGATAAAAAGGTTGTTGATACGCTTTTGGAAAGTGAACCAAAACAAATTGTTTATTTGTCCTGTGGACCAGCAACGCTGGCAAGAGACCTGTCTTGTTTGAAAGACAAATATAACATTGAGTTTATTCAGCCATATGACATGTTTCCACAAACAGCAAATGTTGAAACACTGGTTAGTTTAAAGTTGAAATAAAAACGCAAAAATCTAAAAATAATTGCATTGAATATATGAAAAAATAATAAATGGTGCAAAAATGAATGAAAAAATCAAAAAATTAAAAGAAATTATTGAGTCGTCAAACAACATTGTGCTGTTCACTGGTGCAGGAATAAGTGTTCCGTCGGGCATTCCTGATTTCAGGTCTGCCGGTGGGCTTTATAATCAAGGATTAACCAAATATGGCGTTTCGCCCGAAACAGTTATTTCTCATACATTTTATAAAGAAAGACCAGAAGATTTTTTTGAGTTTTATAGAGAGCATATGGTGTTTGCAAATGCTGAACCAAATGTGGCACATAAGTTTTTCGCAGAACTTGAGCAAAAAGGGAAGCTTGGTGCTATTGTGACACAAAACATTGATGGTCTTCATGAAAAAGCAGGAAGCAAAAATGTTTTTAATATTCATGGAAATATACATCAAAATTTCTGCGAAGATTGTTTCAAAAGGTTTGGATTATACTATGTGCTTGCGCAAAGTGGAGTTCCAAGGTGCGATGTGTGTGGTGGTATTGTTAGACCGAAAGTTGTTTTATATGAAGAAGGTCTTTATGAAGATGTTGTTGAAGGAGCGCTAGAAGCAATAGAATATGCCGATGCGCTAATCGTGGTTGGAACAAGCCTGGTTGTGCACCCAGCTGCAAGATATATTAATTATTATGGTGGTGACAAGTTGGTGCTTATAAACTTGCAAGCAACGCCATATGATAATGTTGCAGACCTTGTTATTAATGATAAAATTGAAAATGTTATAGCTTTGCTTGAAGAAACAAAAACACCAAAACAAAAATCAGAAGAATAAATTGTGAGATAAAATGGAAAATAATACAGAAAAAATTGAAATTAAAAAAACGCAAAATAATGCATCTAATGATAAAAATAAGCAAAAAAACAAGAAAAAGACAAAAAAATTAAGCGAAAATACAAAATATTTTGATTTTTATGACGATATAAAATCAAGTTGTCATAAAATTTATGATTGGTAAAGATAAAAGTCGAAGGAGAAAATTATGGAAAAATTGATTGCTATTGTTGGTCTGACATCGTCAGGCAAAAGTGGTCTTGGCATTGAACTTGCACAAAAGTTTAATGGTGAGATTGTTTCTGCTGACTCAAGACAGGTTTATAGGGGTCTTGACTGGTGTTCAGGAAAGGTTACAAAAGAAGAGCTTGAAATGGTTAAACATCATTTGATTGATGTGTGCGAACTTGGCAATCAATTTACGCTTTTCGATTTTCAACAAAAAGCATATGAAGCTATTGATGATATTTTGAGTCGAAACAAAGTGCCATTTTTGGTTGGTGGAACCGGGCTTTATTCAAGAAGTGTGATTGAAGGTTATGCATTGACTAATGACAAGCCAAACACACAGCTCAGAGAAAAACTTGAAAGCTTAGAAAAAGAAGAACTTGTTAAGATGTGTCAAGAAAAGGGACTTGAACTTCCTGATGAAATCACCAATAGAAGGCTCATCAGACTCTTAGAGAGAGAAATTGGTGAAAAGCAAGAAAACAAACCTAGATATGATGTTCTTCAAATTGGAATCCAGTGGTCAAGAGAAGAGATTTATGAAAGAATCAAACTTAGACTTGAAATGAGAATGCCTCATATGATTGCAGAAATTAAGGGCTTGATTAGAAAAGGTGTTAGCCAAGACTTTTTGGTTTCTCTCGGTCTTGAAGCAAAATATATTATCAAATTTATAAATGGTGAGTTTGAGTCATACGAACAATTTTTTGAAGAACTCTTCAAAGAAGAAAGACATTTTGCTAAACGTCAACAGACTTGGTATAACAAAGAAAAGAATATTGTTTGGTTGGATGCGAAGTCGCATTTGCCTGAAAGGGCAGAATCACTTATTACAGAATTTTTAAAAAAATAAAATAAAACCTAAAATAATTTGTTAAAAAATTATAAATGGCTATAATAAAACTAAACAAAGAAGGAAAAGATTATGAAATTTGATACAAATCCTGTTCGTGGCACCGTTGACTATATGCCATCTGAAATGGATGTTAGAAGTTATGCTGAACAGGTTATTTTAAAAACATATAAACAAAATGGGTTTTTGCAAATAAAAACCCCTATTCTTGAGAGCTTGAACTTGCTCACTAGTGGCGACTCTGGTGATAACCAAAAATTGATGTTCAAAACAATCAAGCGTGGAGATAAGCTTGACTTGTCAAAACCAGACTTAAAAGAAAGCGACATTGTTGAAGAAGGTTTGCGTTATGACTTAACCGTTCCACTTGTTCGTTTTTATATTAACAATAAAGAAAAGTTGCCGGCTCCATTCAAGTCTATTCAAATTGATGAAGCATTTAGAGCTGAAAGACCACAAAGGGGAAGAGTTCGTCAATTTACACAATGTGACATTGATATTCTTGGCGATGGCAGTCCACTTGCTGAAGTTGAACTTTTGTATGCATACATGTGTTCATACAAAGCTCTTGGTTTTAATAAGCTCACAATCAAAGTTAATGACAGACGACTTTTGAATGAGTTAATCACAAAATCAGGTTTTGATATTGAAAACGTTGTTGATGTTTGTGTTGAGCTTGACAAGTTTGACAAGATTGGTTTTGACGGTGTTCAAGCAGAACTTTTAAAGAAACAATATAACGAAGAAAATGTTAAAAAGTTGATTGCTGTTTTTGCAGACTTAAAAACTGCAAAAAATAACGCAGAAAGTTTTGAAAAACTTGAAAAACTTGGTGTTTCTGAAGAAATTTTGGCATCACTTAAGCTTATTATTAACACAGCAAACAGCTTTAAGGTTGATGGTTTTGACGTTGTGTTTGAGTCAACCATCATTCGTGGTCAAGGTTATTATACCGGCACCGTATTTGAAGTTTATGACGAAGAGTTCGGCAGAGCACTTGGTGGTGGTGGAAGATATGACAAGATGATTGAAAAGTTTGCTGGTCAAGCAATCCCTGCTGTTGGTTGCAGCATTGGATTGTATTCAGTTGTTATGCTCATGGTTGAACGTGGTTTCAAAACACCATCAAAAAAACTTGCACTTATTTTTGATAAGAACAATACATATGAAGAAATTATGCAAAAAAAGATAGAACTCATTGCTGCTGGTTATGACGTTTCTGCTTTTGCATTCCCTAAAAACTTTAACAACTTTGTTCAAAAAATGAAGCAAAATGGATATGAACAAATTGTTAAAATGTCAGATACTTCAAAAATTATAGATATTTAATACGTGGGGGAAATATGGACTTAGCCATATCTAAGTGGATATTTAATACATTCCATACAAATAAAGCGTTTGCCATATTTTGGGCGCTGATGTCTTTTTTGGGCAATCTTTGGGCTTTTGTGGCTATAACAATTTTGTTGTTGTGCTTCAAAAAGACACGAAAGATTGGCTTATTCATGGCTGTTTCGTGTGGTGTGGTGTGGGTTTTGAATAGTTGGATATTAAAACCTTTAATCGCAAGGCCAAGACCTTTTGTTTCAACCCCTGAACTTGCTGGGTTATGTGAACTTGCAGGAATGAGATTGCCACCAGCGTTTTCAATGGCGTCAGGACATGCTGCAAATTCAATGGCGATAGCAATGACCATTTTCATGTTTTCAAAAAAATGGGGTGGCATATCGTTTATTTATCCGTTTATGATTGGCCTGTCTAGAGTTTGCTTGTGTGTGCACTATTTTTCAGATGTTGTAACTGGTTGGATTATTGGTGCATTAGTTGCAATTGCATGTCATTATTTGTTAAATTTATTGATAAAATATTATGTTTCAAAAAAGGAGAAAAAGAATGGAAAAATTAGTTCTAGCGTCAGCGAATAAACACAAGATTGAAGAGTTTAATGAGCTTTTGGGTGGACAATATAAAATTTTGTCACTTGCCGATATCGGGTTTAATAGAGAAATTGATGAAACTGGTTCAACTCTTGTTCAAAATGCAAAAATCAAGGCTGAAACAGTTCGTGAATTTTTGAGAGAAAACGGACAAGATTATCCAGTCATTGCTGACGACTCAGGTTTGTTTATTCATGTTTTGGGTGGTGAACCAGGTGTTTATTCTGCAAGATATGCAGGTAGTCATGATGACCAAGCAAACAGAGATAAGGTTTTATCAAAAATGGAAAACAAACTTGACAGAACTGCAAACTTTGAATGTGTTATTTGCTATATGTCAAGAACTGACACAAAATTGTTTATCGGCAGAACATATGGTGAAATCACAACCGAAGAAATTGGTGACACATCATTTGGATATGACTGCATCTTTAAGTCAGCAGACCTTAACAAGACATTTGGCGAAGCAACTGCAAAAGAAAAGAACTCTGTTTCTCATAGAAGCAGAGCTGCAGAACAATTTAAAAAGTGGCTTACACCATACAACAGAAACTTTGATAGAACGCTCAAGTTTAATAGTGTGACAATCAACAAAAAATAAAAGCTAGGCAGATTGCCTAAAAACAAAAAACCTTTCTAAGGTTTTTTTTAGTGCTTATAAATTTGATTAAAGAAAATACTAAAAATTAGCGGATTTTTCAATTTGTTTATGTTATAATATTCTTAGTTTTAGAAAAGGAGTAAAAATGGATAAGTTTAAAGTCATAGATTTATTTTGTGGTATTGGTGGTTTTTCTTACGGATTTAGTATGACTGAAAATTTTGAAGTTATACTCGGTGCAGATATTTGGGATATAGCCCTTAATACATTTAAAGAAAACCATTCGGGAACAGAGTTATTAAATGAAGACTTAACAAAACTTCCAGATGATTATTGGGATAAATATAAAGATAAAGTTGATGTAATAATTGCTGGTCCACCTTGTCAAGGCTTTAGTATGATAGGACAGCGAAAGAAAGATGATAAAAGAAATTCTTTATTTGAAGAAGTTGTTCGTGTTACAAAAATTACTAATCCTAAAATTGTTGTTATTGAGAATGTGGTAGGATTACTTTCTATGACAACACAAGACGGAAAAGATGTTAAAAAATTAATAACCGAAGAATTTAACAATCTTGGGTATAATGTTAAATATAAAGTTTTAAATGCTGCTGATTATGGTGTTCCACAGCAAAGAAAAAGAGTTATTTTTATAATCACAAAACCAGAATATAATGTGGAATATCCAGAACCAAAATATACTGAAGAAAATTATATTACTGTTGGTCAAGCAATCGGAAATGTTGACCCTAATGGAGATGAATATTTAGAACCAGATTGTGATTTTCAAAAACAAATGGCTGGTAGAAAAGATATTTGTAATCATGTGAGAAGACAATCTAACGAATTGGTTACTAAAAGAATGTCGTTTATTCCACAAGGTGGAAATTGGCAAGATATACCAAAAGAGCTTGGGACAGGTGGTGGCACTTATAGTAATGCTTATAAAAGACTTGACCCTAAAAAACCATCTGTTACAATTAAACATGCTGCAAAAGCAATGATAATTCACCCAACTGAAAATAGAATATTAACAGTTAGAGAATGTGCGAGATTACAGTCATTTGATGATAACTTTGTTTTAACAGGAAATGGTTCAGACCAACACCAACAATTAGCAAATGCAGTTCCACCATTACTTGGAAAAGCAATTGCAGAAGAAATTTATAAAGGATTAAAAGATAAGAAAAATGTATAAACAATTAACCTTATGGGATACAGCGAGTTTGTGCAGTGACGATAAGTTTAAGTTTATAGACCTATTCTGTGGAATGGGTGGCTTTCGTATAGCTTTTGAACGAAACAATTGCGATTGTGTCTTTAGTTCAGATATAGACCTTTTTGCACAAAAAACTTATGCTGCAAATTTTAACGAAGTGCCTTTTGGCGATATAACAAAAATAGATGAAAAAGATATTCCAAATCACGATATAATTTGTGCAGGTTTTCCTTGTCAATCTTTCTCAATAGCAGGAAAGAGACTTGGATTTAATGATACCCGTGGTACATTGTTTTTTGATGTTGCAAGAATAATAAAAGAAAAAAAACCAAAAGCATTTATACTTGAAAATGTTAAGGGAATAACAAATCATGATAATGGAAATACTTTACAAACAATATTAAACACATTGTCCGAATTGGGTTATGATTTTAAATACAAAGTATTAAATGCAAAAGATTACAATGTTCCACAACATAGAGAAAGGTGGTACTGTATTGGTTTTAGAAAAGATTTAAATATAAATATTGATAATTTTTGTTTCCCAGAACCACAAAAATTTACAAACAAGCTTGAAAATTTAATAGATAGTTCTGCCGAAGATAATTATTATATTTCTGACACT
>JAZODG010000030.1:0-5343 GCA_045596905.1 Clostridia bacterium | reverse complement strand
AAAAAGAGTTAGCTTTTGCTAACTCTTTTTTAATCGTCATCATCTTCTTCGTCATTGAGACCAAGTTCGGTGTAGAAATCATAAAGCGAAGGGTCTCCACCTGAAACGTCAATTTTATCAATAGGAATCTCAACAAAGCCTTTTTCATTTGTGTTATATTCATTCAAGCATGCACCACAGTTATCACAAATTTTGCTTGGGTCAAGGTCGCATCTGTCGCATTCGCCACAGTTGTCGCATTTCAATGTTTCGTCTAAAACGCACATTCCATTTTCATCACCATGTTTTCTAATTGTCATAATCAAACTCCCAAACTAAAGAATTTTATAAATAAAAAAACACCTTTAAAGGTGTCATTGGCAGGGGTGGAAGGAGTCGAACCCTCCTCAGGAGTTTTGGAGACTCTTATTCTACCGATGAACTACACCCCTATGTACAAGTGAGATTATAGCACAAAGTGAAAATTTTTGTCAATGTTTTTATGACAAAATGTTTGATATATCACATATTTTGGTGTTAATATATGTATATGGAAAATAAAGAATTTAATGTAACAATCTACACAGACGGTGCATGCTCAGGAAATCCAGGAGCTGGTGGCTGGGGTGCAATTTTGATGTGTGACGGCAAAAAGAAGGAATTTTCGGGTTTTGAGAAAGAAACAACCAACAATAAAATGGAGCTCACAGCTGTTATTGTTGCACTATCTAAACTCAAAAAGCAATGCAATGTTGAGCTATACTCAGACTCAGCATATGTTGTGAATGCAATCAATCAAGGCTGGCTTGAGAACTGGAAGGCGAATGGTTGGAAGGGTTCTGACAAAAAGCCTGTGAAAAATATAGACTTGTGGTTAAAGCTTGATGCACTTTTAATGGAACATAACGTAACTTTTATAAAGGTTAAAGGTCACGCAGACAATCCTTATAACAATCGTTGTGACGCACTTGCAACTGGCGAAATTGCAATGCATGGCAGTGAAGAATAAAAAAAATTAGGAAGAATCAATCTTCCTAATTTTTTTATACATGGAAATTCTTTGAGTTATAAAGCGCCATATAAATGAGATTATCAATTATTGGAGCAAATGAAATCATTGTTGGAATCAACCAAAGCAAGTGGTTGTAGCCTTGTTGAGAGAAACTATAGAATCCAAGTTGCAAGTTGACACAGTATGTGATAAGCAACAACTGAATCGCAATAATAATTGAAATAAACACCATAATCCTTGATGCGTATTTAGCAGGGGATTTTTTATATGGGTTTATAAGGAACATTGCCACTCTATAAAGCATGATAACAGCAAATGGAATAAAGCCATAAAGGAAATATTTGATAGAGAAACCAAATGTGTCTTTAAAGCCGGTGTTGTTAAGCACGATATATACAGCTGAAAGCAAGAAGATATAACCAAAGAACAAAATCATGCTTTTAACAAGTTGAATCTTGTTTGTCAAAAGATAAGATCTATCAAAGTTTTTTGCTGTTGTATTTTTATAGTGTTCTTTAACAACAATGCCTTCTTGTTCAAATTCTTTTGTAAGCTCAGCAATATCCTTGGCTTTCATGATAGCTTCTTCATTATTTTTTGGTTGTTCATCATCAAGTGAAACCTTTGAATAAGCTGAAAGTCCAGAGAGTTTTTCTTTGTAACTTGCTGTTGGTTTAACTTCAAGTGGAGCAAAGATTGCGTCGTCATAACTAAATGTTGTTGTTGCGTTGTTTGAGATGATTTTGTTGATATCATCAAAGTTTGTTTGTTCGTATTTGTGGTCGGTATTGCTTCTAAAATCAACAAAACAATCAGGGTTGCGTGTTTCAAAAGTGTCGCCAGAAGTTGTCTCACGTGAAACAACGTTGCAGGTTTCTTTTTGAGATAGTGGCTTGTATACTAAATCGTCCAAGTCTTCGTCATTGTCTTCGGCAAAGGTTGGTTCGTTTTCTTCTTCATATCCACCAAAGTTGTAGCTAAGTTCTTCAACATCTTCGGTTTCTTCTGTTTTGTTGTTAGCAGAAGATGGTCCAAACATGTTTTCAAAATAAGAATCACTTTTTGAAGAGAAATAGTCTTCATATGGGTCATGTCTTGAAGTTTCTTCAAAACCTGCATCTGAAGAATCAGATTCGTCATCGAAAACAGCTTCGGTTTTGTTTAGTGAACTAATCAAGTCTTTTGTTGAAGTTTTTGAATAGTTTGTGTCGTCATAGCTCTTAAAGAAGCCTGTTGAAGAATTTGGATTCAATGTTTTGAGTTCATCAAGTTCATCAACTTCAGGTTCTTCAATATCTTCAGGATTCCAGTCATGAGAATCGTCATTATGGAATTCTTCACGGATTTCAGTGTTTTCTAAGACAAAGTCTTCTTGTTCAGGTTCTTCATCTTGACTTGCTAATTCGCTAGTATTGAAATTATTGAGTTTTGAAATGTTCTCATTGAAATTATTGAGTGTTTCGTTAAGTTCGTTATTGTTTGAGTAAAGTGAGTCATCAAGCAAGTTTTCTTGATGAGTTTCAAAGTCTTGGTTTAAATGATTAACATATGATTTTTGGTCACCATAATATGTGTTGATTTCTTCGTCTTCTTGAGCATGCAAGCTTCTGAGAATATTGAGTTCATTGTTTGTTTGGTCAGCTTGTTCATATGTTACAGTGTTTTGAACTTCAGGCTCTTCAACTTCTGTTTGTTCAAAGTAAACAGGTGAGTTGTCTTCAGGCTCTTCAAGTTCTTCAGATTCTTCATTTTCTTCGGTTGAGTCTTCAGTTGCAAAGAAGTCGTGTGCTTGATATTCAAGGTCTTCATCTTCTTTATCAAATTTTTCACTAATATTTTCATCAAAGTCTTCATCATGTTCGTGGTCGTCATCAAAATGTTCGTCCATTGAGAAGTTGAAAACAGGGTCGGTTGGGGCAGTTTCAGTTTTATCTGAATCTTCTTCATGCTTATAGCTAAACCTATCAATGATTGAAACAAGTTGGTCATAGGTTTCGCCAGCCAAAAGTTCATCTAAGCTTTCAGGAGTTTTTGTCTCAGTTGTTTCAGGTTCTTCAGTTTCTAAATCATCGGTGTTTTCTACTGCTGTGTCAGACATAGTATTGTCAGACATAGCACTTTCAACTTCTGAATTTATCGGGGTTTCTGATTCTGAATAAATTTGGGCAGGTGCTGGTTTGCCTTGTTTCATTTGGTCATATTCATCTTTCTTAACAAGCCTATATTCTTCATAGTCATAGTTGCTTAAAAGGTTGTCGATGATAAATTTTGACTTTGCCCATTCTTCTTGTTTTTGAGCATAAAATTCACGGCCCTTGTCTGTGAGTTTATAATAATGGCGTCTGCCACCAATGTCACTATCTTGCCAGTATGAAGAGATAAGTTGTTGATTTTCAAGACGTTTTAAACAGCTATAAAGAGTAGGTTGTTTGAGTTCATAAGTTCCACTTGAACGCTCTTCAACTTCCTTTATAATATCCAAACCATATTTATCTTCTTCAAGCATGGTCTTAAGAATAATCGTGTCAATGTTTCCACGAATCAAATCACTATCGATATTACGCATCTGAATCTTTCCTTTGATTTTATTTTGTGCAAAAATTTATAATATTAGATACTATAATAATAGTCTTTTATAATTACCTAAGTCAAATAAAATCGGTATTTTTGCGACAATAAATTATTATATAATTATAAATAAAACAAAACTTAAGTTTTTGAGTGCTTGTTTTTGTTTAATTTTTGGATAAAATTGAGTATAATATTTTTCTAGGAGAGAATATGATAGTTCCAGATTATATTGAAAGATCAAAGAGAAAAACGCTTTCACTAACTGTGCTCAAAGACGGAAACATTATTGTTAAGGCGCCTATATCAATGAGCGACAGAATGATTAACAAGTTTATTGAAGACAAGCAAGCATGGATTCGTGAAAAGCTTTCTATTGTGAAAGAGAATAAAAACAAATTTGAAGACATTTTGTCTTTAGAGAAGTTTTTATTGTTTGGAAATAGATATAAGGTTTTAAAATCTCAGGTTAAGCAAATTGAAACAAATGATAAGTTTGAAATTGTAATCCCAACTAAAGTTGATGATAGCAAGGTTTTAAGAACCTTGGTGTTATGGTATAAAAAGGTTGCAAAAAAGGTTTTGTCTGAGAGATTGCAATTTATTGAAGAAAAGATTAAGTTAAAATCAACTGCACTCAAATTCAGTGACAGCAAAGGCAGGTGGGGTTCATGCAACAGCTTTGGAACGATTCACTTAAACTGGAGAGTTGTGATGCTTCCACCAAAAATTATTGACTATGTCATTGTTCATGAACTTTGCCACTTGAAACAAATGAATCACAGCAAAGACTTTTGGAGTCTTGTTGCAAGATTTTTGCCAGAGTATGAAAAACAAAAGAAAGAAATTAAAGAATATAGTTTTTTGCTTGGACTATACAAACAAAAATAAAAGACCACCAAATCGGTGGTCTTTTTTAATAGTTGTCATTTTCGCTTCTGCCTGTTAGTTCGCCAAATTCTTTGAGTGAGTCAAAATTCTGTTGGCGCATGGCTTCATATGCAATGATTGCAACGGAATTTGAAAGGTTAAGGCTTCTTGCTTTTGCATTCATTGGGATTCTGATACATTTGTCATAATTGTGTTTGAGTATGTTTTCACTCAAACCATAGCTTTCTTTTCCAAAAACAATAAAACAGCCGTCAGGGTAATTTACTTCACAATAATTTTTTTGTGACTTTGTACTAGCATAATAAAAGCATGCGTCTTTGTTTGCATCTAAAATTTCTTGGAATGAATCAACAACTGAAACGTTTGCAAAATCAAGATAGTCCATACCTGCACGTTTGAAGTGCTTGTCGTCCATGATAAAGCCAAGTGGCTTAACCATATAAAGTTTTGCACCAATTGCAGCGCATGTTCTAACAATGTTTCCAGCGTTTTGTGGAATCTCTGGCTCAACCAAAACAATATTAACCATTTTAACTCCTTGAATAATAGGGTAGTATACAAAATTTAGTTTAAATTTAACTTTCAAAGCAATAAAAAAATCAACCCGTGTGGCTCACGCCTTTAAATGCCTTTTGGGCTTGGTTGATATACTTATATTATAAATAATAAATTGCAAAAAGCAATAAAAAAAATAAAGTTGCCGATAAAATACAATTTGTATAATTCGTAATTAACTTTATCTAATTAGAATTTTACATTAATTTATAAATTTTTTCAACAGGCAAAATGTTTTTCGGGGGAGTTTGTTGGGGAGTCAAAAATGTTTAAGGCTAAAAAATCAAAATAAACATAGAGACGGTTTAAATTTGGGGCAGTCAAAATAAGACTGCTCT
>JAZODG010000029.1:0-10233 GCA_045596905.1 Clostridia bacterium | reverse complement strand
GTCAGCAATCAAATAATGAATCTTGTTTGTAAATGGACTTGAGATTAAAGCACTGTCTGAAAGCATAACAATG
Organism: Clostridia bacterium; assembly: GCA_045596905.1. GTDB lineage: Bacteria > Bacillota > Clostridia > Christensenellales > UBA1242 > RGIG1681. The sequence goes on along the minus strand of JAZODG010000029.1, from coordinate 10,160 downwards.
TTATGTTTTGTTCCAGTAAATGCATCATAGGTTGGTCTATTAAATGCACCTAAATAATAATCCCATGTGATTGTATTTTGTGAAAATTTAACATATTTCAAGTTTTCACTATAAGCAAATGCAAATGAAGAGATATTTGTAACATCTGCAGGAATAACAAATGATTCACCTGCTTTCATTTTTGGATAAGCAACAAGGGTTTTCACTGTGGCATTTGTGTTATATAAAACACCATCAACAACAGAAAATTTAGTTGATTCTCCACTAATTTCAAAGCTTGAAATTGCAGCATTTCTAAACACACCCGTGTCAATAGTTTCCACAGTACCAGGAATAACAAAATTTGAAACAGCAGTGCCACTGAATGCATACTTTGAAAGTGTTGTCAAGCCTGTAAGATTTGTTAAGTTCACACTAGCAAGTTTTGAGCAACCTTCAAAAGCTTGAGTTGGAATGGTTGTTAAATTTGCATTTTGTGCAAAATCAACTATTTCAAGTGCTGTGCAACCATAAAATGCTTTTTGACCAAGAACTGCAAGTGTACCTGGAAGTTTTATGTTAACAAGAGTTGTGTTTCCTGAAAACGCATCTGGTTGAATTCTAACAATTTCTTGAGCTGATAAATCAAGTGTAGAAACTGTGTTAACAGGAGCATACACCAAAACCTTTTGAATAATTAATGGTGATGTTGCATTTTTGTAATACTTTGTGCTATTGATTGAATTTTTTAAGAATGAATCAGGATTGAGATTTTCAATACCAACAATTTCTTCAACATTCTCACAATCAACAAAGCAATATTCACCAAGTGAATTGATTGTGTCGTTAAATTGAACTTTTTTAAGCGCTGTCCAGCTTTCAAAGAAAAAGCTTGGAACGTCATCAATAACAGCACCCGTAAAGGTTAAATTTTCAACATTTTGGCTAATGTTTCCAACATAATCAACAAATCTATCTGTTGATGATGAAGTATCTTCATAAAGTCTTGCTGTTGAAAAATCTTTTATACCAGAACATCCATTAAACACCCTTGCACCCAACGACAAAAGTTTTGTTGGAAGTGCAACACTTTTGAGCCTTGAACAATTTTCAAAAGCCCTTGAGCCAATTTCAGTTACTTCAGAAAAATCAAATGCTAAAAGATTTGTGTTTTTAAACGCTTCTGAGCCAATTGAATAATCTGTTGCGTTATTTACAACCATTTCAACAATTGTGCCAACAAATGCCGAATTTGCGATTGATTCAATCTTATAATCTACTCCATCGTACTTATAATATTTTGGAATAATAACAGATGCACTGCTTCCAGTGTAACCAGAAATTTCTGCCGTGTTTCCATCATCAGTTGAAGTAACAAACTGAAGACCAGCTGAATAATAATAATTTGCAAGAGCTTCAGTGTCCCACTTTCCTTTTAAAGCAAATTCATCACCAAGCTCACCTGTCACAGCTGAAACTTCTTCTTCACCGTCATACCAACCAAGGAAGTATGATTCTAAAGTTACATTTGAAACAGTTGGACAAATCACCGTTTCTCCTGCTTCTTTAACAGTTGTTGCAGGGTTTGCCATCAAAAACTTATAGTCTTCAGGCAAATTATAGTCATATGAAACTTTAAATCCTTCAACTACAGGAGTCTGTGGCTCCACTGGTGTTGTCTGCTCAGGAGCAGACGGGGTTGTTGGTTCAGTGTTATCATTTTTGTCTTTACAAGCAGAAAAACCGAATGCCATCGGCAACATCATAAAGAATGCGAAAAACTTTTTAAATTTTTTCATTATATTTTCTCCTAAATACTTTTTTCAAACTTGTTGTCACGATACACGTAAATAGCCCTAAAATTATTTGTTATATTTCCAATATAGTTGGTTTGTTTGTTAAGTTGAGTTCCAATTTCATAGTCAGCAAGGTCTTGATATTCCTTATACAATCTATACCCTTTTGCAATATCAAGTGCATCAATGGTATCTCTAACTTCTTGAACACAGCCAGAAGCTACAAAATCACAGTAATAGTCTTTAGTTGTGCCAAAATCATATTTTTCATAATATGAATAGCTCCAAGAAGTAACTGACTCAATATTTTCTGAATTCATCTTTGTTTTAATAAAGTTTTCAGTATGCTCAAAAACTTTTCCTGAATAAACTTCAAAACATGAATTTTCAAAATCAAGATATAAATTTCCAAACAATGAATAGTTTAAGCTGTTACTTTCTTTGTAAAAGTAAGAAACATTAATTTTCTGAATAACATTATTAGTTAAGAAATATTCATAGCCAATATATTGATATTCATAGCTGTCATTGTTAATATAATCAATATAAAGTTTTGTGTTTTCATCGTTATAAACTTTGAAATAATTATATTTATTTTCGCCACCTAATCTAAAGGCATAAATATTATTAAGCTTAACCTTTTTGTCAGGACATTCATCTTTAAAAAGTTTTGCATTATAAACGTGGTCAAACAAATCAGGAGTTGTTAAAGCTGTTCCAGGATTCACACCATCAGACAAAATACCACTTTTATTAATACTATCAATAGCATCTTCAAACAAAACAACCGAACTATCAATAAGGTTGTTTGCAACTTCTTCTGTTATCGAATAAGTAATTTCTGGTGCAGTTGTAGGAGTTTCAGGTGTTGAAGTATCAGTGTCTTCTTTGTCCTTACACGCTGCAAAGCCCACTGGAATCATCATTAAAGCCAAAATCAAGCATAGTTTTTTAATAAATTTAGTCATAATATTCCACCATTAATTTTATGATAACATTATAAATTTTTTTTCAAAATATTGTCAAACAAAACCAACCCACTTTTATAAGTTATTTATTATATATATTATTTTCTTGAAACTCACTTAATTTTATGCACAAAAAAAAATCTAGGCAAAACGCCTAGATTTTATATTTCAAGAGAAAATTTATGCTCTTGGGAATTTAATGTTTGCTTGAGCAGCAGCAAGTCTAGCAATAGGAACTCTGAATGGTGAGCAAGAAACATATGTAAGTCCAACTTTGTGACAGAATTCGATTGTAGATGGATCGCCACCGTGTTCACCACAAATACCAAGTTTGATATTTGGACGTGTTGATCTACCAAGATCAGCAGCCATTTTAACAAGTTTACCAACACCTGTTTGGTCAAGTTTAGCAAATGGATCTGATTCGTAAATCTTTGTTTCATAGTAAGAATTCAAGAACTTACCAGCGTCATCACGTGAGAAACCAAATGTCATTTGTGTAAGGTCGTTTGTACCAAATGAGAAGAATTCAGCTTCTTTAGCGATTTCATCAGCTGTGAGTGCAGCTCTTGGGATTTCAATCATTGTACCAACATGGTATGGGAATTCCTTCAAACCATTCTTAGCAATAACTTCTTCAGCAGTCTTAACAACTACATCTTTAACATACTTAAGTTCTTTGATTTCACCAACAAGTGGAATCATGATTTCAGGAACAATGTTCCAATCAGCATGTTTCTTTTGAACGTTGATAGCAGCTTGCATAACAGCTCTTGTTTGCATTGCAGCAATTTCAGGATATGTTACAGCAAGACGGCAACCTCTGTGACCCATCATTGGGTTGAATTCTTGAAGTGATTCAATGATATTCTTAACTTGAGCAACTGTTTTGCCTTGAGCTTTTGCCAATGTTTCAATATCTTTTTCTTCGTGTGGAACGAATTCATGAAGTGGTGGATCAAGGAAACGAATTGTAACTGGAAGACCTTCCATAGCTTCGTAAATACCTTCGAAGTCACCTTGTTGCATTGGTTCAAGTTTAGCAAGTGCTTTTTCTCTTTGTTCAACTGTATCTGAACAAATCATTTCACGGATAGCTGCAATTCTGTCTTCAGCAAAGAACATATGTTCTGTTCTGCAAAGACCAATACCTGTAGCACCAAAGTCATAAGCTTGTTTAGCATCTTTTGGTGAGTCAGCGTTTGTTCTAACTTGAAGAGCTCTGTATTTGTCAGCCCAACCCATGATTCTACCAAAGTATCCTGAGTTAACGTCAGCTGGGATTGTTTTAACTTCTTCGCCATAAATCTTACCGGTTGAACCGTCAAGACTCATCCAGTCACCTTCATGGAATGTCTTGCCATTGATTGTGATAACTTTTGCATCTTCATCAATAACAACTTCATTACCGTTTCCGCAACCAGATACACAGCATCTACCCATACCACGAGCAACAACGGCAGCGTGAGATGTCATACCACCACGTACTGTCAAGATACCTTGAGAGTATTGCATACCAACGATATCTTCTGGAGATGTTTCAAGACGAACAAGAATAACTCTCTTTTCACCTTTTTCTTTAACCCATTCTTCAACGTCTTCTGCTGAGAATACAACTTTACCAGCAGCAGCACCTGGAGATGCGTTAAGACCAACAGCAATTTCTTTTGCTTGCTTAAGAGCAGCAGCATCAAATTGTGGGTGAAGCAATTGGTCAAGAGATTTTGGATCGATCATCAAAACAGCGTCTTTTTCATCGATCATACCTTCGTCAACAAGATCACAAGCAATTCTAAGAGCAGCAGTTGCAGTTCTCTTACCGTTTCTTGTTTGAAGCATATACATTTTGCCTTCTTGAACTGTAAATTCCATATCTTGCATATCATGGAAGTGTTTTTCAAGAGCAATAGCTGTATCAAGAAGTTGTTGATAAACAGCTGGGTTGTGTTCTTTAAGTGAAGTTTCAACTTTTTCTGGAGTTCTAACACCAGCAACAACGTCTTCACCTTGAGCGTTCATGAGATATTCACCCATGAGTCCTGGTTCACCAGTAGCAGGGTTTCTTGAGAATGCAACACCAGTACCTGATGTTTCACCCATGTTACCGAATACCATTGTTTGAACGTTTACAGCAGTACCCCAAGAATATGGAATATCATTCATTTGTCTGTAAACATTTGCTCTTGGGTTGTCCCAAGATCTAAATACAGCTTTAACAGCGCCCATAAGTTGTTCTTTTGCATCTTGTGGGAAGTCTGAACCAAGAGCTGCTTTGTATGTTGCTTTGAAGTCTGCAACAAGTTCTTTCAAATCTTCAACTGTGAGTTCAACGTCAAGTTTAACGCCTCTCTTTTCTTTAAGAGCGTCAATTTTTGCTTCGAATTCTTTCTTAGAAACTTCCATAACAACGTCTGAATACATTTGAATGAATCTTCTATAAGAGTCATAAGCAAATCTTGGGTTGTTAGTTTTCTTAGCGAAACCTTCAACAGAAACATCGTTCAAACCAAGGTTAAGGATTGTATCCATCATACCAGGCATAGATGCTCTAGCACCAGATCTAACTGAAACCAATAATGGTTCAACTGGGTCACCAAATTTCTTTCCGTTTTCTTTTTCAAGCCAAGCAATGTGTTCTTCGATTTGAGCTTGAATGTCTGCGTTAATTTCTCTACCATCTTCGTAGTATTGTGTACAAGCTTCAGTAGAAACAGTAAAACCGTTAGGAACTGGGAAACCAAGTCTAGCCATTTCAGCAAGGTTAGCACCCTTACCACCTAAAATTTCACGCATGTCTTTGTTGCCTTCAGCAAACTTATAAACATATTTTTTTGTAGGCATATAAATTTTCTCCTTGTATAATTTACCCGGTGGTCATGCCACCAGCCAATGACGATTATATCAAAATGAAAATTTTAATGCAATAAATTTTACAAACTTTTTAATTTTAGAGCAATTTTAACAAAAAATATTAGCAAAAAAGTGGAGATAAATCTCCACTTCTTCTCTATTATACTATTTTTTTATATTAGTTATTACCCATTTCGAAACCAGCATAATTTTGAGCTTCAAGCTTAGCAATAACATCGCCTGCAAGTCTGCTAACAGTCTTGCCCTTAGCTGAACCAGCACCAAAGATTGATTCATAGTTTGCTCTCAAAAGTTCTTCAGATTGTTTAGCATATTTTGCATCACTTCTTGTTCCAAGAACAAAGCTGAGTTCTTTTGCAATGTTAATAAGTCTCTTTTGATTAATGATTAAGTCATCTCTTGAAAATTCAGCAATTTTTCCACCTTCTTTCACGCCTTCAATAAGTCTTGAAATATCATCATAGCTGTTAAGTGCATTAATAATCATTGTTTGTTCTCTAAGACCATTTGCAGCACCATCACCAAAAATGTGTTCGTATGCATCAATGATTGATTTTTCAGCAGAATCACAAGATTTTCCACTCTTTGCACCATTAACAAAATAAAGATCCATAGCAAGATCCAATAACTTCTTTTGTTCAACAATTCTCTTATTTTCTTCCATAATTTTCCCCTTTAGCGAATAGTATTTTAACACTTCTTTTATAATAAAGTCAATACCAATTTATAAAAAAGACAACAAATTATTTCTCTATTTCAAACAATGCTTTAACATTATCTCTTGATTCATTTCTTTTTCTTCTTGCATCTCTTTCTTCAAGACGTTTTTTTCTTTTTGCAAAAGCTTCTTCATATGCGTTATTTTCAACCCTAGCGTTGTAATCTTTTGCAATTTTAATAATTTGAGACAATTTCATGGTGTTTTTGTCAGCAAATTCGCCAAAAAAATGATGAGGCTTATTCTTTTGTTCATAATAAACACTAAGCAACCATTCACCATAGCCATATTTTGTTGAACATCTAGAAAACAAATGTTTTTCCCCATTCAATCTTGCCGCAAAATCAATGCTTGAATCAAACAATTTTACTGGAGCCTCTGGCATATCTGACTTGCAATAATGCACCTGCTCACCAATATTATCACCAGTTAATTGAATCGCTTCACCAACAACTCTTCCAGGCTTGTTGATATCTTCTTGAACAAGGAAAAATTCAGTGTCAATATAAGAGTATTTCACACCATCTTTTTCTCTTTCAACATTGCTGTGAGCTGCATACACCAAATCAAGTGGCAACTCCATTTCAAACAAGGCTTCCATTCTCACTTTATCTTCAAAGTCCTTATAGCCTTCTTTAACTGCTCTTTTATCTCTATATTTTCTGTAAAGTTTGTCAAAAATTTTAATCATAATTTCCTACCAAACATTATTATATCACAATTTATGTCACATTTCAATATCAAATAAAAAACTCCCCTTACGGAGAGTAAATTTTTATGCCCCAATTTGAGCGACTGGTGTTTCATTAATTGTTTTTTCTTTTTTCTTTTCAATAACCGGAACAGAAACAGCAATTCTCTCTTTGCATCTAGGACAAACAATTTCAGTTATTGTTTTTCCATCTTCAGAAACTGAAAAATCAAGAATATCTTCAAATTGTTCATTACCAAAAACATACATATTTTCAACTTCACCAGCTTCATTTCTATTTACAAAAATGTCAACACAAGCCGAATTTTTCGAATTTAAACAGCTTGGGCAAATTCCAATAATATCACATGTCATATAATAATCACGCCTCCTTAATTTTATGTAAAAATCTTATCACGAAAAAAAACGCCAAGTCAATATAAGTAAAGACAATGACGCTACATAAAATTTATAGAAAACATAAATAAAATTTAAGACATTTTTAAAAGAACTGTTTAACAGTCACAATATCTTGATCTGTTGAAAGCTTAAAAATTTTAATGATAAGCGAAACAATTCCACGAACATCATTTTTTGAATTAAATTTCAAATTTTGAAGCTTTGAAATGTCGGTTTGGTTTATATTTTTTAATACTGAAAACTCTACAGCTGTGAGCTCTAAATATTCATTTTTATTTCCACATTTTGAACAAATAAACCCATTGTAATCATAAGAAAATCCATAAAATCCATTCTTAATTTCTGAGCCACAAACTGAGCAACAATCAAGTGTAAAAAAGAACCCTAAATATTTCATTGATTCAATCATAAACTTAATAAAGACATTCTCTGCCGGAGCATCATCATAACAAACACCCTTTAATGCATTTAATAACAACACAAAAAGTTCTGGTTGAACCTGATTTTCTTTAACTGTTTTTTCAATCACTTCTAGGCATGAAAGCATAAATAAATAGTTATCAAAATCGGCTGTCAAATTAAAAAATTGATCAATGCTTGTTGCGTTAATAACCGTATAAAAACCCTTTCTTTCAGTCATCAAATACTCAACAAATGCAAAAGGTTGAACAGCAAAAGCAAGCTTTGCTTTATCCTTTTTCACACCACGCACTCTTGCCCTAATAAGTCCCCTTTCAGCAGAAAAAATAGTGACAAGTTTGTCACTATCTTTATAATCAATCGCTTTAATAACAACACCCTTAACTTTAATTTCTTCCATAGCAAAATAACAACTTACAAACTCTTTCCTTCTTCCTGAATTTCCAAAGTTTCTAAATTAAAGCCCCTTTCAAGCATTTTTTCTTTTGCTCTCAAAAACATTCTCACGTTAAAAATAGTTGGAGAAGACGAAAATTCCTTACTTCTGAGCATATACTCTTGTTTTAAGTCATTCTTATCAAGAAGCCCCAAATATCCATTATATTCACCCAAAATTTCTTCAATAGTATTCATTCCATCATAAGCAAATGTAGATGGCTTTATAATAAATCTTTGTTTTTCCATAACTAGTCCCCCCAATTTCTTTTTAGCAAAAGCTAATCAATAAATTGAATAGTTCCCTAAAAATCAATTTTTATTCATTAGATGTCTTTTTTATTAAAACCAAGATCAATAAGTGCATTAAGGTCATCTTTCCAATCTTTTCTAACCTTAACAAACAAATCAAGCATTATCTTTGTTCCAACAAGTTTTTCCATATCAATTCTAGCAGCACGACCAATTTGTTTGAGCATATCACCATTTTTTCCAATAATGATAGACTTGTGTCTATCACTTTCAGTAATAATATTTGCATCAATCTTCACAATGTTTTGGTCATCGTGGAAAGTCACAATTTCAATAGCGATTCCATGTGGAATTTCTTCTTGCAAAAACAAAAGAGCTTTTTCACGAATAATTTCTTGGCACATGAATCTAACCGACTTGTCTGTGTATTCATCAACTGGATAAAATGGCTCACCTTCAGGAAGTTCAGAAACCAAATCTTCTTCAAGTTCTTCAACATTAAGTCCACGAATAGCTGAAGTTGTAATAAACTTTTTAACAAACTTATAAGAGTTAAGTTTGTCTAAGATAGGATACATCTTTTCAAAATTGGTTGTTTCAATTTTGTTCACAACAATATAAACCGGACATTTCACATTTTGATATTTTTCAATAATCTTATAATCTTCTTGTCCAACCCTAAGAGCGTCCAAAACAATCACAATTGCATCAACGTCAGTTGTTGCAGAGTTTGTTGCTTGAGACATATACTCACCAAGTTTGGTTTGAGTATGTTGCACACCAGGAGTATCAACAAAAACAATTTGATAATCTTTTCCGTTTTTAATACCAAAAATTCTATTTCTTGTAGTTTGTGCTTTTGGACTGGTTATTGAAACCTTTTCACCAACAAGCCTGTTAACAAGACTACTCTTTCCAACATTCGGCTTTCCAATAACAGCAACAAAGCCAGATTTAAATGCCATAATATCACCACCACTAAATTTTAATTTTTTCTGAAAGTTCATTTTCTTTTTTATTCATAATCTCATAATCATCATCTTCAATATGGTCATATCCCATCAAATGAAGCATTGAATGAATCACAAGTTTTTTAATCTCATCTTCAACAGTCACCCCATATTCAGCAGCCTGACGCTTTGTTTGTTCAAAGCAAAGTGCCATGTCACCAAAATGAATGAAACCATTTTCTGAAACAGACATTTGTGCTTCAATGGAGTTTTCATCAAAGTTCTCACCAACCACAATGTCAAACGAAGGAAACGATAAAACATCAGTTACACGGTCAACGTTTCTAAACTCTGCATTAAGGCTTTGTATTTCTTCTTCTGAGACATAATCAATGGCAACTTCAAGTCTCTCTGAAAAGCCCATAAGTTTGATAACTTCTTCAGCAACTTGTTTTGCTAAAGACAAAAATTTTTCATCTACTTCACCGTTAACTTCAATATAGCTCATATTCCCTCACAACTCTATTATATTAAAATTTTGACAAAAAGTAAATAAAATGAAATATAAAATTTTTATATCGTCAATCAGCCAAATTTAAGTCAACCGAAACAAAACAATCAAGCCTTGTTAAATTTTCTTCTGTTACAACTGAATATGAA
>JAZODG010000028.1:0-16432 GCA_045596905.1 Clostridia bacterium | reverse complement strand
TTATGGCAGAAGGGGGTAATAAATAATATGTCAGTTAAATTTGAAAAAAACACATTCAAGAAAAGACTAAACAGCATGCTTGGTGTGGACCTTAGAAGAATGTTCACTTCAACACTGTTTTATTTAATGGTTGGCATTGCACTTGTTATGCCTATCTTGATTTTGGTTATGACTACCATGATGGACGGTACCGTTTCAGTTAATCCACAAACCGGTGAAGAAACCGTTATAGAAGGGTTCAAAAATGTATGGCAAATTATTGGCTCTGTTAGTGGTGGCAACCAAGCCATGGCTATGGATATCACAAGTATGTGCAACATAAATATGTTATTCTTTATAGTTGCTGTGTTTGTTTGCTTGTTTGTTGGTGAAGACTTTAGAAGTGGTTATGCAAAAAATCTTTTCACTGTCAGAAGCAAAAAAAGCGACTATGTTATTTCAAAAACAATCGTTTGCTTTATTGCAGGTGCAGCGATGCTTGTTGCGTTCTTTATCGGAGCAATGATTGGTGGAAAGTTTGCAGGTTTGCCGTTTACACTTGAAGGCGCAACAGTCTTTAATGTGGTCATGAGTATGCTTTCAAAAATTGCATTAATGATGATTTTTGTGGCAATATACATTTTGGCAAGCGTGTTTGCAAAACAAAAAATATGGCTTTCATTTTTGATGGCGTTTGGTATCGGAATGCTCATGTTTATGATGATTCCTATAATCACTCCATTGAATGCCAGCATTGTTCACTTGATTTTATGTCTTGTGGGAGGTGCAATGTTTGCTGTCGGTATTGGTTTTGGAAGCAAAGCAATACTTGAAAAATCTAGTTTAGTTTAATCAAAAGCGGAGCAGAGATGCTTAGCTAAGGCATTGTATAATAGGAGCCATGATGGAAGAAAAAAAGAAAATTGATTGGAAAAAGATTGGTTTAAGATTATTATATCCACACATTGCAGTAATCATTTGTTTGCTGCCGATTTCTGTTGCGTGTTTGGTTTTAGCATTTGTGTATTTAGGAACAGAGTCAATTCTTTCAATATTTGCTTATTTGTTATCGTTTTATGAGCTTTTAGTGATTTGCTTTAGGATTCCAAAAATGATTGCGTTTTTTAAGACATTCAAGCGTGAAAACAAGTATATGCAAAAATGGTTTTCAGACGTTCGTTTGAGAATGAATGCGTCATTATATGGTTCGCTTGTATGGAATATTTTGTTTGCAGTTTTTCAGTTGGTGTTGGGTTTTATTTATAAGTCACTTTGGTTTTATTCAATGTTTGCTTATTATGTTATGCTTGGTGTTATGCGTTTCTTTTTACTCAAACACACAAGAAAATATAACGCTAATGAAGAAGCTGAAATTGAACTTAAAAGACATGTTGTTTGTGGTTGGCTTTTGCTGTTTATGAACTTGGCTTTGGCTGTGATCGTTGCATTTATTGTTTCAATGAACAAAACATTTATTCATCATATGATAACAACAATTGCCATCGCAGCTTACACATTCTTTACTTTAACTTTTGCAATAATCAACTTAGTAAGATATAAAAAATATAACAGCCCTGTTTATTCAGCGTCAAAGACGATTTCACTCACAGCAGCAGTGGTTTCAATGTTCACTTTAGAAACAACAATGCTCACAACTTTTGGTGGAGAAGAAACTGTTTTGCTTAGCAAAATATTGCTTCCAATTTCAGGAGCAGTGGTTATTGGTTTAGTGGTCACCATGGCAGTTATTATGATTGTTAAGGGTTCAAAAAAACTTAAGGCAATAAAAGAAACAACAACTGAGTAATCAAAGACGAAAGCATTTCTGCTTTCGCCTTTTTGTTTTGGTTTATATGTTTTTTTGTTGACAATGCTTTCAATTTTTATTTATTATAAAATCCTAAAAAGGAGATAGAATATGAATAAAACATGGAAGTATTTAAAAATGCCATTGGTTGTTGCTATTATTGCAAGCTGCATTTATATAGTTGATAACTTCTTAGGCAATGCTTTAGTTGCTGGTGGCTCATTTATGTGGGTTGCATTTGTGTCTTGGACAATCTTTTATAGCGTAAGTTTAAAAGATAGAATACAGGCATTGATTGGAAACATTGTTGGTTTCTTGTTTGGTTGTTTAATGTTCCACTCATCTAGCTTTTTTGCTGGTTCAGTTTTTGGAATATCAATCTCAGGACTCTTGTTTGTATTTTTAGCAAATGGTGCAATGATGTTTTTTGTTCACTTCAAAAAGTTCTGGTTACATTCAATTTCAGGAATCTTTATGGGAGTGTTTTTAACATTTAGTGGGCTTGGAGTTTCATTGTTCCCTGTGACAGTTTCAGATGCGTTCTTGCAATTAGGAATAATCTTAATTTATAGTTTGTTTGGATTGATTGCAGGATATTTGTGCACATACTTCGGAAGAGAAAAAGAACAAAACAAAATCGACTAAAACAAAAAGGTTGAGACAAATCGTCTCAACCTTTTTTATTGTTTATTTTATTATTCACCATCGTTCAAATATAAAATACCAAGAACGTGTTCGCCACAGTGTGCAGTGATTGTTCCACCTGCAGTTGTGTCATAAATTTCTTCAAAACCAGCTTCTTGAAGTGCTATTTTGGCATTCTCAATCATTTCAGGTGTTGTAGTTGTGTGTGTGATGAATGCAACTTTTTTATCTGGAGTATTAAACTCTTCAAGAGTGTCAGCGCAATAATCTTTGATAACTTTTTCTATCTTGCCACGGTATTTTTTTGCTGGAGACATTGTTCCATTCTTAACAACAATTTGTGGACGAATCTTCAAAAGGTTTGCGCCAAAGAGTGCAAGCTTACTGCATCTGCCACCTTTATAAAGATAATCAAGTCTTTCAACAATAAAGCTTGCTTGAACATATGGAACTCTTGCTGTTACTTTTTCAACAACTGTTTCAAGCTCTTCGCCGTCATCAATAAGTTGTCTTGCATAGATACACAAAAGTGCAATACCAGTTGAAAGTGACTTTGAGTCAATAACATAAACATTTTTAAGTCCTTGGGCAACTGATTGAGCATGTGCTGTTGATGAAGTCAAACCACTTGAAAGTGAAATGTGAACAACTGCATCATAGTTTTTAAGCAAACCTAAAAAGTATTCTTTATATTGTTCTTCATTGATTGCACTTGTTTGTGGTAATTTTTTTGTTGCTTCAACATATTCAAAAATTCTTGCAGGAACGTCTGCATTATCTTCAACAACATCATCGCCGATGATAACGCTGTATGGAATCATTTCTAATTTATATTTTTCTAAAAGCTCCTTTGGTAAGTCGCAGGTTGATTCTGTAGAAAGTGCTATTTTCATATAATAATCTCCTTTTTCAAACAACACAATTATACATAATAAAAAATTGAATGTCAAAAAAAGTTTTGATATTTTTATATGGGAGACAAAACGCAAAAAGTTATTCAAATGAACTTGAAAAGCATTCAAGTGGTTAAAAATGTTAATATTAACCAAAATTTTATTAATTTTCTATTTGTTTGTCTTTTTGATTGCTGTTTGCTATAATACCAGTGTTGGGATATTTCCAACATTTTGTTGTAAAGGAAGGATTTTATGGAAATTTATCAGGCACTAGCGAAAGAATTTAATATTAGAGAAGAGTACTCAAAAAATTTGATTGAACTTTTAGACGAAGGTTCAACAATACCATTCATTGCCAGATATAGAAAGGAAATGCACGGAAGTCTTGATGACCAAGTTATCAGAAACTTTGCTGACAGACTTGGATATTTGAGAAATTTTGAAGATAGAAAACAAACAATTGTTAAAACAATTAATGAACAAGGCAAACTCACTGCAGAGATTGCTAAAAAATTAGACGAAGCAAAAACTTTAACCGAACTTGAAGATATTTATAGACCATTCAAACCAAAGAGAAAAACCAGAGCCACTGAAGCTATGGCAAAAGGTTTGGAACCACTTGCAGATATTATCATGGCTCAAAAACCAGACGGTAAATCACTTGAAGAACTTGCAACACCATTTGTTGATGAAGAAAAGGGTGTTAAAACTGTTGAAGAAGCCATTCAAGGTGCAAAAGATATTATCGCTGAAAAGATTAGTGATGACAGTGACCTTAGAAAAGAGCTTCGTACATTCATGCAAAAAACAGCGTTCATTAAGTCTGAAATCAAAAAGGAAAAACCTAAAAAGAAATCAGATGTCAAGGTTATTGATAACTCTGACAAATACGCAGAAAAAGAAGGTAACGAAAAAGCAACCAGTGCTGACACATACGCCGTTTATGATGGCTTTAAACAAGAAGTTAGCAAGATTCCATCACACAGAATCTTGGCAATCAATCGTGGCGAAAATGAAGGCTTCTTGAAAGTTGCACTTGAGTTTAGTGAAGAAAAATGCTTGGAAATCATTGAAAATGCTTATAAGATTAAAGATACAATTTTTACAGAGCTTTTAAAAGAAGTTCAACAAGATTCATTCGGCCGTCTTATTGAGCCAAGTCTTGAAAGAGAAGTTAGAAATGACCTTACAGACAAGGCAAATGAACAAGCTATTCATAACTTTGAACTTAACTTAAAACCACTTTTAATGGAAGCTCCACTTAAAAATAAGAGAATCCTTGGCTTTGACCCTGGTTATAGAATGGGTTGTAAACTTGCTGTTATCGACGAAAATGGAACAGTTCTTGACACAGGCGTTATTTATCCAACACCACCATTTAACAAGGTTGATGATGGAAAGAGAGTTATGACAGAACTTATTTCAAAACATAAGGTTGATGTTATTTCAATCGGAAACGGAACAGCATCAAAAGAAAGTGAAATTTTCTGCGCAGACCTTATCAAAACATTATCAAGAAAAGTTAATTACGCAGTTGTTTCAGAAGCAGGTGCATCAGTTTATTCAGCATCAAAGCTTGGGGCAGAAGAGTTCCCAGACTATAACGTAAACTTAAGAAGCGCTGTTTCAATTGCAAGACGTCTTCAAGACCCACTTGCAGAACTCATCAAAATTGATGTTAAGTCAATCGGTGTTGGTCAATATCAACATGATATGCCACAAAAAAGACTCACTGAAGTTCTTGATGGTGTTGTTGAAGATTGCGTTAACGCTGTTGGCGCTGACGTGAACACAGCAAGTCCAAGTTTGCTTAAGAGAGTTGCTGGTCTTAATGAAGGTATCGCAAAGAATATTGTTGCTTATAGAGAAAAGAATGGTGCGTTCAAATCACGTGCTGGACTTTTGAAAGTTCCAAAGCTTGGGGAAAAAGCGTTTGAACAATGTGCAGGTTTCTTGAGAGTTGTTGGTGGAAGTGATATTTTAGACAACACATCAGTTCACCCAGAAAGCTATGACAGTGCAAGAAAACTTTTGTCTATTTTCAAAATGACAGAAGAAGATGTTAAAAACGGAAACGTCTCAAGACTTCCAGAACTTGTTGCTGAAAACGGCGAAGAAAAGATTGCAAAAGAAATTGGCATTGGCGTTCCAACAATGAACGATATTGTTGCTGAACTTGTTAAACCAGGTAGAGATATCCGTGAAGAAGCCAGTCACTTAGAGCTTCGCAGCGACGTTTTGTCAATGGAAGACCTTAAAGAAGGAATGGTTTTAAACGGAACAGTTAGAAACGTTATTGACTTTGGTGCGTTTGTTGATATTGGTGTTCACCAAGACGGTCTTGTTCATATTTCTGAAATTTGTTCAAGATATATCAAACACCCAAGTGAAGAGCTTACTGTTGGACAAATTGTTAAAGTTAAAGTTATTTCAATTGACCTTAACAAAAAGAGAATCGGACTTTCAATCAAGAAAGCAGAAGAAGACGAAATTCAAAAATAAAATGGAGCCGCAAAGCGGCTCTTTTTTTGATAAAAAATCAAAACTTATTTGACGAAAGAGAATAAAAGACATATACTAAAAATTAGAGAAATAAAGTTTCTTAAAGGAGAGTAATATGGAATTAAAAAATAAAGTTGCCGTTGTTACTGGTGGAACAAGGGGTATTGGTCTTGCAATTGTTAAAGCGTATTTAAAAGAAGGTGCAAAAGTTGTATTATTTGGTTCAAGAAAAGAATCTGCAGAAAAAGCAGTGAATGAACTTAAAGCTGAAAATGCAAGTTATGAAGTTGAAGGAATGTATCCAGAACTCACAAATTATGCAGAAGTTGAAAAAACAATCAACGCAATCGCTAAAAAATACGGCAAAATCGATATTTTGGTTAACAACGCAGGTGTTTCTGCAAGAGAAAGTATTTATGAATATAATCCAGCAGATTTTGACAAAGTTATTAATCTTAATGTTAACGCTGTGTTTTATGCAACAAAAGCAGTTGCTCCAATCATGAAAGCAAATGGTGGTGGTGTTATCATCAACACATCTTCAATGGTTTCAATCTATGGTCAAGCTGCAGGTTGTGCTTATCCAGCAAGTAAATTTGCTGTTAATGGACTCACAAAATCGCTTGCAAGAGAACTTGCAGGAGATCAAATTAGAGTTAACGCTGTTGCACCTGGTGTAACTGACACAGATATGGTTGCAAACCTTCCAGAACAAATGAGAGAAGGTATCAAAAAGACAATTCCACTTGGCAGAATTGGAACTCCAGAAGACGTTGCAAATGCATTTGTATATCTTGCAAGTGAAAAAGCGTCATATGTAACCGGTGAAATTTTATCCGTTGACGGTTGCGCAAGAACTTAATAACAACAAAAAAGGAAGCATAAAACAGCTTCCTTTTCTCTTGTCTTTTGGTGTTCCCAACAGGACTCGAACCTGTAATGTCGACTTAGGAGGTCGAAGGTATATCCCTTTACCTATGGGAACAAAGTTGGGTGTTTGGTTGGTGTAAAAATACAAACGCCAACCAAACTATTTATGATTGTAGCACAAGTTCTTATAATTTTCAAATAGGTTGTATAAAAATTAAAATAATTTTTTAAATTTATTAGTATGCTGGTTTTGATATATGTTATAATCAGTGAGAAAGGAGAGTTTTTATGAGAAATGCAAGTAAAGTTTCATTTATATCAATAATTTTGATAGCTATCGGTATTGTTGCAATGTCATTCTTTGATGTTATTAATGATACATTCGTGAGCATTATCACCATTCTCACAGCTATTGTGGGTGCTTTTGGAATTTGGCTTGAACTTAACAAAGAACAAGAGATTAACCAAGCAAGTTTCATTTTGAGTATAAATAGTGATTTTTATGCTCTTGGTGGAAAAGGTACAATGTATGCAGCAGACCTTGAAAAGATGCTTGACGAAGATTTTTCAGGGGTTAAAAAATTAAAACTTACTGAAGAACACCAAACAATGGTTATTCAATATTTGGTTTGGGTGAAAACATTATCGTCATTAATCAACAGAAGAATGATTAAAATTTCGGCTATTGATGATTTGTTTTCATACAAATTTTTTGTTGCAATCAACAATCCAGAAATCCAAAAGATGGAGTTAATACCTTATAAAACAGCATACAGGGGTATTTTTAAGGCACACAAAATTTGGAAAAAGTATAGAGTAAAACATGGTTTGGAAATCTATAACGAAAAGACAGATTTGTCGACAATTGAAGGTTATGAAGAGCTTTCAAAATAAGGTCTAATTGGAGTGATTATGGAAATTATTAAAGGTAGAATATACAAACATTTTAAAGGCGATTATTATTTGGTTGAAGACGTGGTTTATCACTCTGAAACAAAAGAAAAAATGGTTTTATATAAGGCTTTATATGGTCAAGGTCTTAGATATGTTAGACCATATGAAATGTTTTTGAGCAAGGTTGATAAAGTTAAATATCCTGACGTTAATCAAGAATATAGATTTCAACTTCAAGACATTGAAAGCAAAGCTGGATTTGTTGAACCAAAATAAAGGAGAATAGACAAATGAAAAATGTAATAGTTATTTCATCAACTCCAAGAGTTGGTGGAAACTCAGAAATTTTAGCGAACGAATTTGCACGTGGTGCAAAAGATGCAGGACACAATGTCGAAGTTATCAACCTAAGAGATTATAAACTTAACTATTGCTGTGCTTGCTATGCCTGCAAAACAGGAAAGTGTATTTATAATGACGGCATGGAAGAGATTAAGAAAAAACTCCTAACAGCTGATGTTATTGTTTTGGCAACACCGGTTTATTTCTATTCAATGAGTGGTCAACTTAAGGTGTTTATTGACAGACTTGTAACATTCTATTTAGAAGTTAAGGCTGATATTTATATGATTGCGTCACAATGGGACGAAGATAAAGAGATTATGGAAAACACTTTTAATGCGATTCGTGGGCTTACAAAATATTGCTTTGAAGGCTGTGAAGAAAAAGGTGTTATTTATGGTGTGGGCTTAGACGGAAAAGGCGAAGCTGCAAAAAACAAGGAACTTATGAATGAAACTTATCAAATGGGTTATCATTCGTAAAAATAAAAACAAATAAGGAGAGTTTTATGAGTTCAAGATTTATTTTAAATGAGTTTTCATATTTTGGAAGGGGTTCAAGAGCAGAGCTTGTTCCAGAGATTCAAAAAAGGGGTTTCAAAAAGGTTTTGGTGGTAACCGACGAAGCTCTTGTTAAGTGTGGTGTTGCTGGAAAGGTTACAGAACTTTTGGACGCTGCTAATATTAAATATTTAGTTTACAGCGACGTTAAACCAAACCCAACAATAAAAAATGTTATGGACGGCTATGCTGTTTGCAAGAAATTTAAAGCTGACGCAATCATCACAGTTGGTGGTGGTTCAGCAATGGACACAGCAAAAGGTGTTTCAATTTTAATGACAAACCCAAAGAAAACAATGCAATCTCTCAATGGTTTATCAAACACAGCAAACAAAGGACTTCCAATTATTGCACTTCCAACAACTGCTGGAACTGCATCAGAAGTTACAATCAACTATGTTATCACTGACGAAGAAAGACAAATCAAAATGGTTTGCGTTGACCCAAATGACCTTCCTATCGTTGCGATTGTTGATAGCGAACTTATGGAGACCATGCCAACTTCACTTGCTGCAGCAACAGGTCTTGATGCTCTTACTCACGCAGTTGAAGGTTATATCACAAAAGGACACAACCTTATGAGCGACATGTTCCACATGGAAGCAATAAAACTTATTTTTGCAAACCTTACTAAAGCAGTTATGAAGAAAGATAAAGAAGCGATTGAAAAGATGAGTTATGCACAATATATTGCAGGTATGGGCTTTTCAAACGTTGGGCTTGGAATTGTTCACTCAATGGCTCACCAACTTGGTGCTGTTTATGACACTCCACACGGCATTGCAAATGCTATGCTTTTGCCGGTTGTTATGAAGTTTAACGGTGATGTTTGTGTAGACAGATTTGCAGAAATTTTGGAAGCTCTTGGCGTTTCAACAAAAGGAATGACCAAGAAACAAAAAATTGACACATTTGTTTCAATGATTGAAGAACTTTCTGCATCAGTAAAAGTTACTCAAACAATCAAAGATTATGGTTGCAAAATGGAAGACCTTGATATGCTTTCAGAAAAGGCAATGGAAGACCCTTGCAAACCAGGCAATCCAAAAGATGTTACAAAAGAAGATTTCATTAAACTTTATACAGAAGCAATGAAAAGATAAAAGAAAAACAGTCTAGAAAATTTCTAGGCTGTTTTTTGTTATTTAATATTCAAAGCTTTTTTTACGATTTCAGGAATCATTGTTGCAGAAGGAATCTCAAATCCATTCATGCCAAGTTCTTTGGCTGGAACAATATCGCTTTTATTGCTGTCACCAAAAACATAAATGTTTTCAGGTTTGCAATTTTCTTTTTTAAGAACCTTTAAATAATATGGTTTTTTTGTCATGTCTTTTTTCATAAAGCGATTGCTTAAAACACCTGCAAACCAATTATAGTTTACGTTTAAAATCTTCATATAGTGCTTAATGTGGTTTTGCAGAGAGTTGCTAACGATATAAACACGGAAGTCTTTGCAAAGTTGTTCCAAAAACTTAGTGTCAACGACTTCGTTTTTATTTATGTTGACAGGTTCAATACAAGACGCTTCCCAGTCTAAAAAGTCCTTAAATTTAATGTTAAAATTAGGGTATTGTTCAATAAAGCCATAAATGTGTCTTGCAAGGTCGTTGCCATACCATGCATCTGCCCAGGTTGGGTTTTCTTTTACAATTTGAGCATATTCAGAATCTGTTATGTTTGGAATCATTTTTCTTTTGTTTTGATTCACAAACTCAGGAATTTCTGAAAACATGTTTTTTCCAGAATAAAGTGTTCCGTCAAAATCTAATATGATAATTTTTTTGTCCATAGTTTTTCTCCAGATATAATCAATACTAACACAACCAAAAATAAAAGTCTAACTAATTAAGGTGCAATAACGACCAGAGTTGATAAGTAATATATTTTTAATATATTAACAGAATAAAATTTTATAAAATTTTAAAAAATAATTATTAAAATTGTTGTAATTTTACTTTTAATTTGTTATTATAATACCTTGGCACGGGTGATTTGCCAAGCATAAAAACGAAAACAACTTGCAGATAAATTATCTTTAATTTATCGGTCAGATATATATACACAAATAACGAAAAAGGGGATAAATATTTATGGAACAAAATTTAGTTGAAAACGGCTGGAGAGGGTTTCACGGAGATTCTTGGAAAGAAGAAATCGATATTGCAAACTTTATCGTAAGAAACTTTACAGAATATAAAGGAGACGATTCTTTCTTAGCTGGCATTTCTGACAAAACAAAAGCAGTTTGGTCAAAATGTGAAAAATTATTAGAAGAAGAAAATAAAAATGGTGGATGCTTAGATGTTGAAACAAATATCTTGAGTGGTATCACAGCATTTGCTCCAGGTTATATTGACAAGGAAAACGAAGTGATTGTTGGTCTTCAAACAGACGCACCACTTAAAAGAATTGTTAATATGTATGGTGGAACAAAGGTTGCTATGAAGGCTCTTGAGTCACATGGTTACAAACTTAATGAAGAAGTTTACAAACATTTCACAACATACAGAAAAACACACAACGACGGCGTTTTTGATGCTTATACACCAGCAATCAGAAGAGCACGTTCAAATGGTCTTTTAACAGGTCTTCCTGACGGATATGGCCGTGGTAGAATCATTGGTGACTACAGAAGAATTGCTCTTTATGGTATTGATAAACTCATTGAGTTCAAGAAAAAAGACCTTAATGGAGAATATATTGACGGCGTTTATATTGAAGAAAATATCAGACTTCGTGAAGAAGTTAACGAACAAATCAGAGCATTAGAAGCAATCAAACAAATGGCTGCTAGCTATGGTTATGATATTTCTAAGCCAGCACAAAACGCAAAAGAAGCTATGCAATGGGCATACTTTGGCTATCTTGCAGGTGCAAAAGAAAACAACGGTGCAGCAACTTCTATGGGTAGAAATGCAACATTCTTTGATATTTATATTGAAAGAGACCTTGCTGAAGGAACCCTTACAGAAGAAGAAGCACAAGAACTTGTTGATCAATATGTTATCAAGCTTCGTTTGATTCGTCACCTTAGAACTCCAGATTATGATGAACTCTTTGCTGGAGACCCAACATGGGTTACTGAGTCAGTTGCTGGTATGATTAATGAATCAAAATCGCTTGTTACTAAAAACTCATTCAGATTCTTGCATACACTCATCAACCTTAACCCAAGCGCTGAACCAAACCTTACAGTTTTGTGGTCAAACAAACTTCCAGAAAACTTCAAAAAATACTGTGCAAAAATTTCAATTCAAACAGACTCAATTCAATATGAAGGTGACGACACAATGCGTCCAGGATATGGTCATGACTATGCAATCGCTTGCTGCGTTTCAGCTATGAAACAAGGCAAACAAATGCAATTCTTTGGTGCTAGATGCAACCTTGCAAAATCTCTTCTTTACGCTATCAATGGTGGTGTTGATGAAAAGTCAGGCAAGCTTGTTGTTGAAGGTCTTGAAAAGAACACAGAAGAAGTTTTGACATATGAAAAGGTTAGAAAAGACTATAGTGAAATGATTAAAAAGATTGCAAAGATTTATGTTGATGCAAACAATATCATTCACTTCATGCACGATAAATATGCTTATGAAGCAAGCCAAATGGCTCTTCATGACACAGCCGTTGAAAGACTTATGGCTTTCGGTATTGCTGGTTTCTCATGTGCAGTTGACTCGCTTTCTGCAATCAAATTTGCAAAAGTAAAACCTATCAGAAATGAAGAAGGCGTTGCTGTTGATTTTGAAACAGAAGGCGATTTCCCTAAGTTTGGTAATGATGATGATAGAGTTGACGAACTTGCATCTGAACTTGTTCAAGAGTTCTTTGATCAAATCAATGTTCATCCACTTTACAGAAATGCAAAACCAACACTTTCACTTTTAACAATCACTTCAAACGTTATGTATGGGCAAAAAACAGGCAGCACTCCAGACGGCAGAAAAGCCGGTGAAGCATTTGCTCCAGGTGCAAACCCAATGCACGGCAGAGATGCTAGTGGCGCTCTTGCATCACTTAACTCTGTTGCAAAAATTAAATATGAAGATTGCTGCCAAGATGGTATTTCAAACACATTCTCAATTGTTCCAAGTGCTCTTGGTAACAACAAAGAAGAACAAGTTAACAACCTTGTTTCAATTCTTGATGGCTACTTTGCACAAGGTGCTCAACATATCAACGTTAACGTTTTCAATAGAGATTTGTTGATTGATGCAATGAACAATCCTTGGAAATATCCAAACCTTACAATTCGTGTTTCTGGATATGCTGTTAACTTCAACAAGCTTGACAGAGCTCACCAAGAAGAAGTTATTGCTAGAACATTCCACGAAAAGAGATAATAAAAATAAAGCACTATGTTGTGTTCTAGAAAATAGAATATGCATAGCGCTTTGTTTTTTTGATATAAAAGTATATAATAAGGATAGTTATGAACGGAAAAATTACAGACATTGAAACAATGGGATCTGCAGACGGACCAGGGATCAGACTGGTTCTGTTTCTTGCTGGTTGCAAACTTCGTTGTTTGTATTGTCACAATCCTGAAACATGGACTATGGCAGGGTTTAAAAGAGAAATTTCTAGCGAAGAAGTTTTAACAACTTTTAATAAATATAAAGTTTACTATGGTGAAACCGGTGGTGTTACATTTAGTGGTGGCGAACCACTTTTGCAAAGCGAATTTGTTTTAGAAACAATAAAGTTGCTAAAAGAAAATGGGGTTCATACAGCGATTGATACTGCAGGTGTTGGTGAAGGTTATGACGAAGTTTTGGACCTTGTCGACCTTGTTATTCTTGACATAAAAGCAGTTGATGCAAAAGAGTATAAAGAATTAACAGGACGGGATTTTTCAGACTTTTATGCCTTTGCTGAAAAATGTAAACAGAAAAACAAAAAACTTTGGCTTCGCCAAGTAATTGTTCCTGGAATAAATGATGATGAAGAACATGTTTTGAAACTAAAAGAGTTTTCAAAAACCTTTTCAAATATAGAAAGAATTGAGCTTTTGCCATATCACTCAATGGCAAAACAAAAATATCAAAACCTAGGAATAGATTATCGCTTAAACGATACTCCAGACATGGCAAAAGAAAAATGCCAACAACTTGAAAATTTACTCAAATAAAAAGATAGGCTGACGCCTATCTTTTTTGTTTATTAAAACCAGAAAATGTATGGGGTTACGGAGCATGAATCATGAACTGTGTATATCAAAATCATGTAGACAAGAGCTGCAATATAGGTCATGGCAACCAGCCATTCACTATGATTAAATTTCTTATAGCAGCTCAAAAATCTTGGTACTAAAACGATAAGCAAGAAGAAGAAATACATGTTTATGCGATTAAGCAAGGCTTCTAGGCCAACAATAAAACCTGCGATTCTAATCAATGGGACTATTAAAAACAACGATAAAAAGAAAGTGTAATACTTATCGTTTTCAAGTTCATCTTTAAACCATTTAAACCTTGCTAGATACAAAACTGCAAAGATTGCAATTATTCCAAGAGAATATAAGATATTGAATAAGTTGGTCGGCTTAAAAAAATTATCTTTAACAAAATATATTGTGTAGTAATTAAATGATGGAATTAATACTTCAATAGTCTTTAATACAAAAGGAAAACAAAGTGAAATAATGCACACAAAGATTGAAGAACAAATTAACCACCAATGATTTAATTTTAAATATCTTATTGGAACAATAATAAAACAAAGCATCGCAGATATATGGAAAAGGGAAGCACAAGCTATCAGTAAAATACCACGCCACATTTTTTTATCTGCAATAAATATTAATGCTAATAATATAAAACCAATTGCAATAAATTGTCTTAATGCACTCAAAGATTGACCAAATATGCCAAACATAACAAAGAGAAGCAAAGACATGAGTTTATTTGAAGAGAATTTATTTACAAATAAGACAATACAAACAGAAACAAAAAGAGATGTTACAAAGAAAATAATACGTGAATCAAGGTTTGTTATGGTAAAAATGTAATTTAAAAAAGTATAACCGATTTCATATTTTGACCAAGAGACGTTGTTGTTTCTAAGATTAATGAAAAAATTGCTATAGTGAATTGTATCCCCGCCGACGGAGAGAGCTCTGAATGTGCTTAAGAACACCATTGCGGCGATAGATAAAAATCTAAATTTGAATATACAGTTTAAAAATTTAGATAATCTGGTTTGTTTTGATAAGATGCCTTTTTTGTTTAAGATGTGTTCAAATAAAAAATCTAAACAAATGACGACAAGAAGCGCTAAATAAACTAACATAAATACTCCTAAAGTGATTTCAGTATAAACCAAAAACAACGGTTTGTAAAGAAATAAAAAACCATAAAAAGAAAGAGTTTATAATCTTCAAATCCCAAATATGGTTTTGTAGAAATGCTATAATGTGTTATAATAAAACAGTAAGGAGATTTATTATGATTGAAAAAATTGAAGGCAATGAAATATATTTTGCAAAAATAAGACCAACTGCAATTATCCCAACAAAAAAAGATGAAGATGCAGGTTATGATTTATATGCAAATTTCGAAGAAGATTATTTTGTAATTGAACCATTCGCAACCAGACCAGTACCAACCGGAATCGCTATTGCATTCTCACCAAAATATTATGCCCAAGTTGAAGAACGTGGTTCAACCGGCAAGGCTGGAATGAAAAAGTCTTCAGGGGTGTTCGATTCAGGATATCGTGGTGAATATTTGATTATGATTTATAACACCAATCCAAAACCACTTGTTATCTCAAAAAAAGCGTTAGAAGACATGCCTGAAACATTTGTTTGTGGAGATAAAACATACACCACAGCTGAATGTGTTTATTATCCATACTCAAAAGGTATTTGCCAAATTGTCTTGCAAGAAGTTCCTGTTATGGAAGAAAAAGAAATTTCTTATGAAGAACTTTGTGGCATAAAATCTGAGCGTGGTGCAGGAAGATTTGGAAGTAGCAATAAATAAAACAAAAGGTGAAATATGGCTCAAACAGAAATAACAGTTCAAGTGTTTGAAAACATTGAAAAAATTAAGGAAAAATTAGAAGATTTTGGTTATGTGTGGAATGAAAAACTTTCTGGAACTGACCAATATTTTTCAACCTTTTTATCTCAAAAAGTTAAGACAGCATCATATAAAGAATTGCTTGATAGCAGTATAATAATTAGAGAGTTTGATAAGCAGTCGTCGGGACTTCATCAAACAATGTTGCTTCACAAAAAAAAGAATGTTGATAATGAAGGCAAGGTTATTGGAGAAGAAAAAACAAGTTTATCTATTGATAATAGCAAAATAGCATCCAAGCTCTTGTCAAATGCTGGACTTGTTAACTGGATGAGTTTGTCTCAAGAGAATAATTTTTATTCAAAAGGCGAAATTATTGTAATTGCAGGAACTGTTAAAGGGCTTGAAGGAACGTTTATTGAAATTGAAGAATATCCTAGTATAAAAGGTTATTCAGAAACTGAAAAATTTAATATTTTATGTGACCTTGTTAATTCTTTTGGATTTAAAGTAGGCTCAGATTATTCTTGCAAAAAGATATATATGTTATATGAGAAAAATAATCAAAAACAATAAAAAATAAATAATATTTAAATTAATATTTAAAAAATCAAATAAAAAGAGTGTTTAATTGTTTGACACTCTTTTTTTGCTATAATATAATAACCTTATAAGAAAAATAGGGTGAAAATATGTCAAAAATATTTATAGAAAAGAAAGAAATTAAATTTAAGGTGCAAGAAACAGTTGAAGATACATCATTTGATGTGGTAGACGGAAAATATGTAGAAAATACCAAATTAAATAGAAAATATATTTCTGATATTTACGCATATCTTGACTTCAATGTTCTTTTTGCGATGGAAAATTTATTTGATGAATTTTATATCAAAATAATACTTTTTAATG